>NZ_VCKY01000039.1 GCF_005889735.1 Nonomuraea turkmeniaca | reverse complement strand
GCCCACGACCGCCCGACCGCCCTCGATCAACCATCCGCCCCCGACCGCCCGACCGCCCTCGGAGGCTCGCCCGCGCGCGGAGGCGTGTCCGGCCTCGCGGGCAAGGTGCTGCCGAGCGACCTGGCCAGGCATGCGTACCTCGCGGGCGATCGCGTCGACCCAGGACAGGCAACGGACCTGCTGCTCGCCGCGGCCCGGGACGCGCGGGGCCGGATGGCGGGCGAGGAGCAGCTGGGCCACCTGCGGCGGGCGCACGAGCTGAGCGCCGCCGGGGACCCCCGCACCCACGCGATCGTGGCACTCGAGCTCGGCAAGGAGCTGCATCACATCGGCGAGGCCGACGAGGCGCGCCGGCTCTTCGAGCAGGCCGCCGCCATCGCAGCCGACCTCGACGACGCCGAGCTGCCCGCCCGCGTCGCGCTGACCCTGCGCTCCCACTATGGCCGTGACAAGGCGCTCGACCAGCTGAGACAGGCCCACGCCAGGCTGGTCGGGGGCTCTGCGCCGGACGACCGGCTCGCGCTCGACCTGGTCGTCCGCCTCGCCCAGCTGGCCAGGCAGGGAGGCGACGACGACGCGCTGGCGTTCAGCCTGTGGGCGCACCACGACATCATTTGGGGCCCGGGCACGGCCGCGGAGCGGGTGGCGCTGACCGGCGAGCTGGTCACCCTCGCCCGCCGCACCTCGGACCCGGAGCTGGAGCACTTCGCCCGAGCACTGCGCTGGGTGGCCATGATCGAGCAGGGCGACCCCCGCTACCTCGACCACTTCCACGACTACGCCGCCAAGGGCCGCCGCACCGAGCAACCGCACTTCGTCATGACCGCGGCGATCGACGCGAGCATCATCGCGGCCCTGACCGGCCGCTTCGCCGAGGCGGAGTCACTGCTGTCGGAAATCCGCCTGGACAGCCACCACGACCACATGGTCTTCATGCTCCAGCACCACCGCTGGGCCATGTCGTGGCTGCAGGGCAGGGTCGAGGAGCAGGAGGAGGTGCTCGCCGAGCTCAGAGACACCAACCACCCGTGCGCGGGACTGCTGGAGGCGCTGACGGCGTTCCAGAGCGGGGACGTCGAGATCGCCCTGCACCGCCTGGCCGAGGGCGAGCCCCACGACCGCATGTCCCAGCCGCTGTGGTTGCGCCTGCAGGCCGAGGCGGCGGCGGCCACCCAGGACCCGGAGACGTGCGCCACGGCCCGGGCCGCCCTGTCCCCGCATCGCGGGCAATGGGCGGTGGCGCTGCTGGGCTGGGACATCAGCGGACCCTACGACCTGTGGCTCGGCCTGGTGGACGCGGCGGAGGGCCGCTGGGACGCGGCCGTCGACAACCTCACCGCCGCTCACCGCTCCGCCGACCGCATGCAGGCTCGGCCGTGGTCGGTCCTGACCCGGGCCCACCTTGCCGAGACGCTGCTCACCCGCGCCTTGCCCGGCGACGTGGAAGCAGCGGAAGCGCTGCTGGACGGCGTCCGCAGGGACGCTGCCGAGCTCGGCATGCCGCACGTGCTGGAGTCCGTGCGCCCGGCCCCGCTGCGCGACGCCCCGCGGCAGCGGCTGCTCGCCACAGGCCAGGACGACGCGCTGGGCCGGCTCGGGAGCTCCTGGTCGCCCCGCCCCCGATCGCCACAACAATGGGCCGCTGAGGCGTCCGGCTCCGGGCCGAACGACACGAGCGCCGGCCCGGCCGTGAGCGAGTTCAGGCGGGAAGGAACGACCTGGTCCCTGGCGTTCGCCGGCCTGGCCGTCCACATGCCGGACGCGAAGGGGCTACGCGACCTGCGCACCCTCCTCAGCCGCCCGGGCGAGGACGTGCCCGCCGTCCGCCTGCTGGACCCGGAAGGCGGCGAGCTCGTCGTGGCCGCCCGCCGGATGGGCGGGGACGACGTGCTCGACGAGGAGGCCAAGACCCGCTACCGCCACCGCCTGACCCAGCTCGACGAAGAGATCGACCGGGCCGTGGAGCTGGGCGACGACGGGCGGGCGGCCCTGTTGGACAGGGAGCGGGCCGCGCTGCTGGAAGAGCTGCGGAGTGCGGCCGGATTGGGCGGCCGTACCCGCCGCCTGGGCGACGAGGCCGAACGGGCCCGCAAGACCGTCACGGCCAGGATCCGGGACGTTCTACGCAAACTCGACCATGCCCACCCCGCACTGGCCGCCCACCTGCGCGCGTCCGTCTCCACCGGCTCCACCTGCCGCTACCAGCCCGGCGAAGAGATCACCTGGCGCCTCTGAGCGTGGGCTTCGGCTGCCGGCAGACCTGGCTCGGTCGCGTCGCCGGGCATGGGGTATCACGGCCACGGCGCCTGCGCGAGGGCCGCATCTCCCTGGCAGGCAAGCCGCCCGCCTGTCGTTTTGGGAGACAATTGCCCGATATTGTGCGGTTCATGGCTCCACCTCCGCCCCTGCGTCTGCGTCTGCTGGGCGGGTTCGCGGCCGAGCGGCCCGGCACCGCGCCGTCGGCGGGCAGGTGGCGGAGGCCGAGCGCGAAGACCCTGGTGAAGCTGCTGGCCGTCGCCCCTGGGCACCGACTCCACCGCGACCAGATCATGGACGTCTGCTGGCCCGAGTCCGACGCGGAGGCAGCGGTCAGGAGCTTGCGGGTGGCGCTGCACGCTGCCAGGCACACCCTCGAACCCGAGCTGCCCGCCCGTACCCCCTCGTCCTATCTGCTCGGCGAAGGCGGGCTGCTCCTGCTCCACCCTGAGCTCGTCGAGGTGGACCTCGACCACGTCATGGCGCTGACCGGCGCCGCGCTGGCGGACGGCGGCCTGGCGGCCTTGGAAGAGGCACATGAGCGCCTGGCCGCCGAGCTGCTGCCCGAGGACCGCTACGCCGACTGGGCGGCCCCGAGCAGGGAGGCGCTCGACCTGCTCAGGCGCCGGGTGGTGCTCGCGCTGGCCGCCGCCGCGGTCGCGGAGGGGGCGGCGGGGCGCGCGGTCGAGGTGCTCGGTCCGGTGCTGAGCAGCGATCCCGCCGCCGAGGACGCGCACCGGGCGATGATCGAGGCCTATCTCGCGCTCGGTCGGCGGCGCAACGCGGTCGTCCAATATCACCGCTGCAGGGACGCGCTCGCCGCCGAGCTGGGCGCCAGGCCCGCGCCGGAGACCGAGCGGCTGTACCGGCGGGCGCTGGCCCAGCGCGTCAGCATGACCACCGCCCCGGACGCAGCCGCTTCGCTGCTGCCCGCGCAGGCTCGCCGCCCTTCCCGGCACAACCTGGTCGGCCGCGAGCATGCCGCGGAGCTCCTCGGCCCGGAGCGCTCGGCCACCGCCCGCCTCGTGCTGATCAGCGGCGAGGCGGGCGTAGGCAAGACGCGCCTGGTGATCGAGGCGGCCCGCAGGCACGCCGCCTCGGGCGCGCTCGTCCTGTGGGGAGCCGGGCACGAGGCAGAGGGCCACACCCCCTACGGCGCCTGGGTGGAGGCGCTCGACGGGTACCTGGCCGACAGGCCGGCCGCGGAGCGGGCCGCCGTCGGCTCGCAGTATCCCGAGCTGGCCACGCTGCTCCCCTCGCTCGGCCTGGTCCCGGCTGAGGACGGCGATCACGAGCGGGAGCGGGCGCGGATCTTCGGTGCGGTCGCCGCCCTGCTGACGGACCTGTCCGCCCGCCCGCTGCTGGTCGTGCTCGACGACCTGCACGCCGCGGACACGGGGTCGGCGCAACTCCTCTGCCACCTGGCAAGATCCACCGGCGAGCGGCCATGGCGGTTCCTCGCGACCTGGCGGGAGGAGGACCTGCCTGCCGACGACGGGCGGCGGCAGGCGCTGGAGGCCGTGCTCAGACACGGTCTGGCGCAGCGCCTGGAGCTGATGCGCCTGGGCAGGGCCGACTGCGAGCGCCTTCTCACCGAGGCGGTCGGCCGCCCCCTGACCCCGGCCGAGCTGGACTGGGCCTACGGCCTGTCGCTCGGCAACCCGCTGTTCGCGATCGAACTGGCGGGCGCCTACCTGCACGACCCCGCCGCCGCTCGTGACCACGGCGGCGTGATGACGACCGACGACGTGACGACGACCGGCGACGTGACGACGACCGGCGACGTGACGACGAGCGGCGTGGCGAGCGGCGTGGCGAGCGGCGTGGCGAGCGGCGTGGCCGACGCCGGCGTGCCCGTCGCGGTGCGCCGGCTCGTGGGCGGCCGCCTGGCACGCATGAACACGCCCGCGCGCCGGGTGGTGGAGGTGCTGGCGGTGGCGGGCGGCGACGCGCCGCTCGCGGAGGTGTTCGAGGTGGCGGCCTCGGGCCTGTACCCGCCCATGTCCAGACCCGCGGTCGCAGCCGCCCTGACGGAGGCGATCGAGGCGGGCGTCGTGGAGGAGCGCGAGGTGCTGCTCGACGGGCGGCACGTGCCCGGCCACGGTTTCCGGCATCCGCTGGTACGACTGGCCTGCGCCGAGCGCCTGAGCGGCGTCGTACGCACAGGGCTGCACGCCGCCTACGCCGACGCGGTCCTCATCCATCGGCCCGAGGCGGTGGACGCGGTGGTCTACCACCTGACGAGGGCGGGCGATCCGCGGGCGGTGCCGTACCTGTGGCGGGCGGCCAGGCGCGCGGCCTCCCTGCACGCGAACGAGAGCGCGGCCGGCTACCTGGAGCGGCTCGTCGGGCTGCTCGACGCGGCGGGCGCCGCCGGAGCGGCCGACGCCAGGCTGGCCTGGGGCGCGGCGCTGCGCAGCGTCGGACGATACGACGTGGCCGAGCAAGTGCTCTCCGAGGCGCTGGCCGCGTTCCGCGGCATGGAGGCCGCCTGCGTGCGGACGGGACTCGAGGGGGCGGGCTCCGAGCCACCCGCCGACCGCGTCTGCGCGACCGTCACTCTGCTGGCCGAGGTCCTGGTCGGCGCGGGGCAGCCCACCAGGGCCCGCGGCCTGCTCGCCGCCGCGCCGGCGACCGAGCCATCGGTGAGCGCCGCCACCAGGGCGGCCCGCCACTTGGCCGAGTCCCTGACCTGCTTCGCGACCGGCAGGTACGAGGAGAGCCTGGCCGCCGCCACGGCCGCGATGGACCGCGCCGGCGAGGCCGGACCGCTGCACGGGCGGCGGCTCCTGGTCAGGTCCCTGATCAGCCGTTCTGTCTCGCTGGCCATGCTCGGCAGGCTGCCGGCCGCGGAGGAGGCCGCCGGCCAGGCGCTCCGGCCCGCGGAGGCCACCGGCGACGCCGCCCTGGCCGGCACCGTCGTGGCCCAGCTCGGCGAGCTGGCATGCCTGGACGGCAGGCTGGGCGAGGCCAGACAGCACGCGCGCAGGGCGCTGGAGCTGGCCATCCAGGTCGGAGATCCCGCCGTCGTCGCCTTCCGCACCGGCAACCTGGGCAGGCTTCACCTGCTCGTCGGCGACTGGGCGGCGGGACTGCGCCTGGTGCGTTCGGCGGTGTCGCTGGCCCGGCCGCTCGGGCCCTCGTGGTGCCTGCCGTACACGCTGGTCAACCTGGGCACCGCCAGGCTCTGGACGGGAGACGAGAAGGGCGCGGCCGCGTGCCTGGCGGAGAGTGTGGAGCTCGCGGAGGCGACGGGCGACAGACAGGTGCTGACCGACGCCCGCACGATGCTCGCCGAGATCGCGATCCGTGCGGGCCGGCCGGAGGAGGCGTTGGTCGGCGAGGTGGAGCCGGCCGTCAGAGCACGTGCCCTGCTCGCCACGGGCGACGCCGAAGGGGCGGCGAAGGCGGCCGAAGCGGCGACGCCGGGGACGAACAGGCCGGCGGGGATCGAGGCCTCGCTCGTCCGTGGCATGGCGCTGACCGCCATGGGCCGCCGTGCCGAGGCGGTGGCGGTGCTCTCCGAGTCGGTCGAGCAGGCCGAGGCGATGCCCTTTCCGTACGGCCTCGCCCGGCTGCTGGAGGCCCGAGCGGCCGCGTCGGGCGGCACTTCGGGCGGCACGGTGGCGCGGCGCGACCTGGCCCGGGCCGCCCATCTGCGCGAGGGCTTGGCCGCCGCGGCGGGAGACCGGTAATTCCCCGGTAACGGCCGCGATCTAGGGTCCTCCCGACCCGAACACCTCGACCCAGGGAAACCCCGATGCCCGCTGACGTACCTCCCGCCGCCGTCGTCATCGACGCAGGCGGCGAGCCGTGGTCACGGGTCGTTCCCGTGCTGTCCGACCGCGTGGCGCACTTGCCGGGCGGCGGGCTCATCGATCTGGTCACCGACGACGCCGAAGTTCGCGCCGCGGCCACCGCCTGGTGCGGGCGGCGCGGTTACGAGGTGGAGGAGGCGGCCATGACCAGCGGCGCCAGAGGACTCCGCATCCGCACCGGAGATCCCCTGCCGCTGCCAGAAGACCTCTAGGGAGAGTCCGACAAAGGCCGGCCGCGCGCGGCAGGGCCTGATCTGTAAGGCACGACCTAGCCCCCCACACCCCATGGAGTTCCCTTGCATCACCCAGGACGCGCGCTGACGAAGGCGGCCGCCGCCGCTCTCGCGTTAGCGCTGGCCGCCACGCCTGGCACGGCGGCCGCTTCCGCTGCCACCCCCGAGACCGCTGCCACCCCCAAGGCCGGGTCCGCCCCGACGGCCCAGCTCGGCACCGGTCCCGCCACGGGCACGTTCACCTTCACACTGATCACCGGCGACACCGTCACCGCCACGGCGGACGCCTCCGGCATCGTCTCGTACGAGGTCAAGCACGGCCCTGGGCGTGACGACATCACCTTCGTCACCCGCTCCGACGGGCCGCGCGAACTGGCCGTCATCCCCTCCGACGCGATGCCCATGCTGGCCGCGGGCACCCTGGACCAGCGCCTGTTCGAGATCGGCACGCTCCTCGACTTCGGCTACGACGACGCCTCGCGCGCCGACCTGCCACTGATCGTGCAGGCCCCCGGCGGTCTGGCCAAAGCCCGGGCCGCGCTCGGCGCAGCCAAGGTCAAGAAGGACATCCCGCGGCTCGGCGTGACCACGATGACCACGGCCAAGTCCGAGACCGGCACGCTGTGGCAGCAGATCGCCGCGGGCGCGCGCCTGCGCTCAGGCCTGTCCAAGGTCTGGCTGGACGGCAAGACGCGGCTTACGCTCGACAAGAGCGTCCCGCAGGTCGGCGCTCCCACCGCCTGGGCGGCGGGCTACACCGGCAAGGGCGTCACCGTGGCGATGCTGGACTCCGGGTACGACTCCGACCACCCCATGCTCGCCGGGCGCGTGGCGCTCGCCGAGGACTTCACCGATGCGGGCAGCCCTGAGGACGATCACGGGCACGGCACCCACGTGCTCTCCACGATCGGCGGCTCGGCCGACTCCGGCTACCGTGGCGTCGCGCCCGATGCCACGCTGGCCGTCGGCAAGGTCTGTACGAGCAGCGGGGGCTGCCCCGACTCCGCCCTGATCGAGGGTATGACCTGGGCGGCCACCACCGCGGGCGCCAAGATCGTCAGCATGAGCCTCGGCGGGCAGGACTACGCGGGCGTCGACCCGCTGGAGTACACCATCAACCAGCTGTCCGCGCAGACCGGCGCGCTGTTCGTGGTCGCCGCGGGCAACTCGGGCGAAGCGGGCCTGTACACCGCGGAGAGTCCGGGCACCGCCGACGCCGCCCTGTCCGTGGGCGCCGTCGACCGCTCCGACGCCCTGGCGTACTTCTCCAGCCGCGGACCCAGGCTCGGCGACATGGCCGTCAAGCCCGAGATCACCGCTCCCGGCGTCGGCATCGTGGCCGCCAGGATGGGTGGCGGCTACGTCGCGATGAGCGGCACGTCGATGGCGACACCGCACGTGGCGGGCGTGGCCGCGCTGGTCGCCCAGCAGCACCCCGACTGGAACGGCGAGAAGATCAAGTCCGCCCTCATCGGCGCCGCCACCCCTAAGGCCGGGCTCACCGCGTACCACCAGGGCTCCGGCCGCGTGGACGCGGCCAGGGCGGTCGGCCAGCAGATCACCGCCTCGCCGGCGAACCTGTCGGTCAAGGCGGGCTGGGGCAGGCAGCCGGGCAGCGAAGCCGCGCACGAGGTGACCTACACCAACGACGGCGACAGCCCGGTGACGCTCGACCTGACGGTGGAGACCCCGTCCTCGACGGGTGGCGCGCCCGGCAACCCGGCCATGTTCACCCTGGACAAGCAGAGCGTCGAGGTGCCCGCCCACGGCAGCGCGGCCGTCACGGTGACGATCCACGACGTCATGCCGCGCGGCGCGCAGGCCGCGGCGCTCGTCGCCAAGAGCGGCGAGACCTCGGTGCGGACCATCCTCGCCGACTACACCCCGATCCCCTCGCGCAAACTGACGATCAACTCGCTCGACCGGGCGGGGCTGCCCGCCAAGGGCAGCGTCGAGCTGTACGAGCGCTACACGGGCGTCAATTACTGGGCCAGCCTGACCGACGGAACGGGGTCGGCCACCGTTCCCGAGGGCCAGTACTACGTCGTGCACAACGTGAGCACCCCTTCCGACGGCAGCCGCACGCTGGCGATCGTGCCGGTGACGCTGGACAGCGACAAGTCCGTGACCGTGGACTCCAGGCTGGGCACCCCGGTCGACGTCCAGGTGGACGACCAGGGCGCCGAGGGCGTGGCGCTCGTGGCCAGCGTCCTGCTGCCGCGCCTGGACGGCTCACGCTCGTACTCGATGGCCGCATCGAGGGCCATCGACTTCGGCAAGGTGTACGTCACCCCGCTCGACGACTCCTCGGCCTCCTACCGGGCGCACGCGACCTTCGCGCAGAAGGGCGCCACCATGGCTGAGCCGAGCCCGTTCTTCTACCACGTGGCCGATCGGCGCGAGGGCGGCGTACCCGCGGACCTGTCCTACAGGACCAGCCGTGACGAGCTGACCGCCGTGCGCGTCGACTACCGCGCCCAGGGCACGCCCTCGAAGGGCGAGAGCGGCTCCACGCCCCTCGACGGGCACCCGACCCAGATGATCGACCAGCCCGTCGCCTTCCCGTCGCAGGTCGCCGACTACCGGACGCCCGGCGACTGGCGCGACAGGATCAGGGTCGACGGCAGGATGGCGCTGGAGGCCGCTCCCCGTAAGTACGGCCCTGATGAGCCGAACCACCTGGTGTGGAACGCCGGGATCATCGGCCCGACCATGGCGATCGACGGCGTGGCCAGGCTCGGCAACCAGATCGGCCTCAACTCCACCTACGGCATCCAATGGTTCATCGACGGCGAGTCCGGCTCCACGGGCACCGACTGGGGCGCCACCGGCACGCTCGACCTGGAGCTCGACGGCAAGCTGATCAAGCGGTGGTCGCCCACCGGGCTGTGGCAGCCGGCGACGACCGTCCCGGCGGGCAAGAGCACCTACACCCTGCGCGGCACCGTGCTCAGGGAACGGCCTTACGCCGGGGTCTCGACCAAGGTCGAGACGGAGTGGACCTTCGGCTCCGACACCACCGACGCCATCGAGATCGTGCCGCTGATCGCGGTCCGCGCCCTGGCCAAGGGGCTCGACATGAGCAACTACGCGACGGCCGGCCACCAGACCAAGCTGGCGATCACGGTGGAGCGCAGCCCGGGCGCCGCGCCCTCGCCCGCCGGCCTGACCGGCCTGGAGGCGTCCTTCGACGACGGCGCCACCTGGCAGGCGGTCGAGGTCAAGAACGGCGAGGCCAAGATCCGCAACCCTGACACCGAGGGCTTCGTCTCGCTCCGTGCGAAGGCGGCGGACGAGGCAGGCAACACCGTGGTCCAGACAATCACGCGTGCCTACGGCGTGCGCTGATCCCCTCCGTCCAGAGGGCCGTCTCCTCCGGAGGCGGCCCTCTTTCGGCGGAGTCGGCCCCGCCAAGGTTCCAGGCACTGGTGGCTTCATCTCGCGGGTCTCCACATGTCGACTTTCCTCTGAGGAAAGTAGATGCTACTTTCCTCAGAGGAAAGTCGACTGACGATCAGGAGTGGCCCATGAACCCGCACGACGCCCAGTCCTCGCTCGACGACATCCGCCGCCTCCAGGACAAAACCCGTGACGAGTACATCCGCCAGGGATTCGCCCTCCCCTACGTGTTGGCATCGGCGGCAGGCCTCTTCATCTGGTTCACCTCGGTCGATCTCGAGCGCCCTTGGAGCACCGTTGCGAACGTGGTCGGAATCATCCTGTTCGTGGCAGCGGGCATCGTGCAGGCGCACCGCACCGCTGTCCGCAGGAAACCCGCCGTCCCGGATGTGGTGCTCTTCGCGGGATGGTTCGTCGGGCTCATGATCGCCTTCGGCCTCTTCCGGATCATTGGCTTTGTGCTGTTCGACCTGCCGGCCTCTGGGTTTGTGTCGCAGGGCACCTTCGCCGCCGCCGGGATGGCCGCGACGTACGTCGCCACCGTGCCCCTGATCCGCCGGGCCATCAGGGCGATCCTCCGGCAGGAAACCGGTCGTGTCTGATGGACCCACTGTTCGATGAGTTCCTCCATGTTCCGGCGCGGTTGTCGCTCGTCGCGTTGCTGGCGCCGGCCGACTGGGTGGACTTCGGGTTCCTGCGGGACACCCTCGAGACCAGCGACTCGGCGTTGTCCAAGCAGATCTCGGCGCTGGCCAATGCCGGGTACACGGAGGTGCGTAAAGGGCAGGAGAGCCGGACCCGGCGCACCTTCGTGCGGCTCACCCCGGACGGGCGGCGGGCGTTCGAGCGGCACGCGGCCGCGTTGGAGCGGATCGTCGCGGCCTCGCGGACACAAGCGGGTGGCTCAGCCTAGGGCCGCGCCGATCGCCGTCATGATCGGGATGGACAGGACCGTGGTGATCAGGACGGCGCTGCGGGCCAGACGCCGGCCGGCGTCGTAGTTCACGGCGTACACGTAGATGTTCTGGGCCGTGGGCAGGGCGGCGAACAGGGTGGCGGCCAGCAAGGCGCCGTCGTCGAGGCCCAGGACGAAGCGGGCCGTCACGTACGCGATCGCGGGCTGGACGACGGACTTCAGTGCCACCACAAGGGTGATGTCCCAGCCGAGGCCGCCGTTCTTCTCGGTCGCCGTGCGCTGGGAGCCGTACAGGCTGAGGCCGTAGGCGAGCAGGGCGACGGGGATGGCGGCGCCCCCGACCAGCTCGATCGGGCGCATGACCGTGACGGGGAGGGTGAAGCCGGTCAGGGCGCAGGCCAGGCCCAGGAGAGAGGCCACGGTCAAAGGGTTGCGGACGGGGAGGAGAAGGGCCGAGCGGATCGACCGGGCTCCCCTGTCGAGGATCAGGAAGGAGATCGGGGTGAGGACGATCAGCTGGAAGAGCAGGATGGGCGCGACAAGGGCGCCGTCGCCCAGCACGTAGATGGAGATGGGGACGCCGAGATTGCCGGCGTTGACGTACGACGAGGCCAGGGCGCCGATCGTGGTCTCGCGGCGGTCCCTGCGCCAGAGCAGTTTCGCCACCAGCACGTACGCCAGTTGCACGCATGCCACCGCTACGACCTCGGTCAGCAGCACCGGGGAGAGCAGTGTGCCGAGGTCGGCCCGCGAGACCGTGGCGAACATCAGCGCGGGGGTGGCGACGAAGAAGGCGAGCCGGGACAGGACCAGCTCGTCGCTGGCACGCAGTAAGCCGCCGGCGCCGACGACATAGCCGAGCACGGCAACGGACACCAGTGCGGCGAACGCCGCGACAACCCCCGACACGCTGAACTAACCTCCGAAAATCGGACGTTCAGGAGCGTATCGGGTTCCCTTAGTGCGGGTTAGGCTGCCTCCATGCGTGTAGTGGTGATCGGCGCCAGCGGCCACATCGGCACCTACCTCGTGCCGAGGCTGGTCGAGGCGGGTCATGACGTGGTCGCGGTGAGCAGAGGGAAGCGGGAGCCCTACAGCCCGCACGGGGCATGGCAGCGGGTCACCACCATCACGGCCGACCGGGATGCCGAGGACGCCGACGGGACGTTCGGGCGGCGGATCGTCGAGCTGGAGGGCGACATCGTCATCGACCTCATCTGCTTCGAGGAGGACAGCGCGCGGCACATCGCCGAGGCGCTCCACGGGCGGGTGCGGCAGTTCCTGCACTGCGGGACGGTCTGGACGCACGGTCCGAGCGCGCAGGTGCCGACGACCGAGGATCGGCCGAAAGCCCCGCTCGGGGATTACGGCAAGAAGAAGGCCGCCATCGAGGCCTATCTGATGGAGCGGGCCCATCGGGACGGTTTCCCAGTGACGATCATTCATCCGGGGCACATCACCGGGCCCGGGTGGGTGCCGGTCAATCCGGCCGGCAACGTCAATCCGGCCGTTTTCCAGGCCCTGGCCGACGGGGAAGAGCTCGCGCTGCCCAACTTCGGCATGGAGACCGTGCAGCATGTCCACGCCGACGACGTGGCCCGCATCTTCATGGACGCGATGGCCAATCCGTCCGTGGCGGTGGGCGAGAGCTTCCACTCGGTGGCGACGAGCGCGCTGACGCTGCGCGGGTACGCCGAGGCGGTGGCCGGGTGGTTCGGACGTGAGGCGCGGCTGACGTACCTGCCGTGGGAGCAGTGGAAGGCCACGGTGTCCGAGTTCGACGCGCAGGTCACGCTCGACCACATCTCCTACAGTCCGCACTGCAGCATGGAGAAGGCCGAGCGGCTGCTCGGACACCGGCCGCGGTACACCCCGCTGGAGGCCATCTCCGAGGCCGTGAACTGGCTGGCGAGAACGGGCGCCATCACCGTCTGAGCAGACCCGACGAGCCGAGGGGAAGGGGGCGCGAGCGTGCGGAAGGCCATGGCTCCATTGCTCGTCACCATCCTCGCCATCTTCTCCGCCCAGCAACTCCTCACCCCGGTCCTGGCGCCGCTCGCGCGGGAGCTGGCGCTGACGGAGACGCAGCTCGGGCTGATGATCACGATCTCGGCGGCCACCCTGACCGCGGCCAGCCCGATGTGGGGGCGGGCCATGCGGAGGATACGGCTGCGCACGGTGCTGGTGAGCGGGCTCGGGCTCGCGGGCGCCGGGCTGATCGGGTTCGCCGTGGCGGTGACGCTGGGGCTGAACGAGGTGTTGCCCCCGCCCGTCACGTTCGCCCTGATGATCGCCACCCGCGGCGTCCTGTTCGGCCTCGGGCTCGCCGCGCTTCCGGTCGCGGCGCTCACCGTGGCCGGGCTGGTCACGACCCGGGAGGCCGACCGGACGCGGGTCACCGGGCTGGTCGGCGCGGCCCAGGGGCTCTCCCTGGTGGTCGGGCCCGCGGGCGGCGGTGCGCTGGCCGTGGCGTCGCTGCTGCTGCCGCTCTACGTGTCCCCGGTGATCTGCGTGTTGCTCACGGTCTGGGTGCTGGTGGCGGTGCGGCGTGAGCCGACCAGGGCGCCCCAAAGGGTCGAGGGTCCGCGGCCGCGGTTGTGGGACGCGCGGTTGTGGCCGCTGTTCGCGATCGGCTTCTGCGTTTTCCTGTCGCTCGGGCTCGTGCAGGTGGTCCTGGGGTTCCTGATCGCCGATCGCCTGCACGTGGATTCGCAGGCCACGGCGGGCGGGGTGGGTCTCGCGCTCGCTGTGGCCGGCATCGTGATCGTCGGCGTGCAGGGTGTGCTGGTGCCGGCGCTGGGGTGGCGGGCGCTCCGGCTGATCCGGGTCGGGGCGCCGATCGCGGTGGCCGCGTTCGGGCTGCTCGCGGTCGCGCACAACCTGTGGCTGATCACCGTGGCGTTCGGGTTGCTCGGCGTGGGGCTGGGACTCGCGATGCCGGGGGTCACGGCGGCGCCGAGCCTCCTCGTCGGGTCTGAGGAGCAGAGCTCGATCTCCGGGCTGGTCAACGCCGTCATCGGATCGACGTTCGTGGCGGGGCCGCTGCTGTCCACGGCCCTGTACGAGATCGCCCCGGTGGCCCCGGTCCTCGCCGCGCTCGCGGCGGCGGCGACGGCCGTGGCGCTGGCGTGGTTCTCGCCGGCTGCCCGCCACGCCAAGACCGCGGCCGAGGCCGTCGCCGCACCCTGACACTCACCCCGTCAGCGGGCCGAACTCCTTACGCGTGTCGATCACCTCGCCGAAGAGCTCCCACCGCTCGCCCTTGAACGTCATGAGCTGCATCGACTCGATCGGGAAGCCGTCACCCTGCGCCGTGTTCATGGTCACCCCGGGGAGCAACATGTCGATCGGGACATTCTGCAGGTTCCGCACGGAGTCCCGCAGGCCCTCGCGGGTCGGGCACTTGGCCGCCTCCATGGCCTTGTGGAAGCTGTTCGCGACCGCCCAGCCGAACGTGTGGTACGGGATGTTGGGGTCGGCGCCGGGGGCGTACTGCTGCATCTTCTGCTTGTACAGCACCATCTCCGCATCGTTCTGCCAGGTCGGATCGTTGGGGTCCTTGTAGTACGAGCTGGACACGATGCCCTGCACGTTCTCGAACCCGACGGGCTTCAGCACGGTGATCGAGGCCGACACGTTGTTGATGATGTGCAGCGGGTTCCAGCCAGTGTTCTTGGCGTCGGCGGCGAGCGCCTGCGAGCCGAACTTCGGCGTGGTGATGTTGAGGAAGACGTCCGCCTTCGACTCGGCGAGGTTGCGCATCTGGGGATCGATGCTGGGGTCGGTGACCTCGTAGCTCTGCTCGGCGACGATCGTGACCCGGGTGCCCTCGATGGCCCGCTTGAAGCCGCCGAACAGGTCCTTGCCGAAGTCGTCGTTCTGGTAGAGCACGGCGACCTTGGCCTCGGGCTGCTCCGTCTTGAGGTATTGCGCGTAGACGCGGGCCTCGGAGATGTAGTTGGGCTGCCAGCCGATGGTCCACGGGTGCGTGGTGTCGGTGCCCCACTTGGAGGCGCCGGTGGCGACGAAGAGCTGCGGCACCTTGCGCTGGTTCGTGTAGTCCCAGGTCGCGGTGGTCGAGGGCGTGCCGAGCGTCTGGAACAGGGCGAACACCTGCTCCTGCTCGACCAGCCTGCGGGCCTCCTCGACGGCCTTCGGCGGCTGGTAGCCGTCGTCGCGCACGACGAACTCGACCTTGCGCCCGCCGATGCCGCCCTTCTCGGCGTTGACGTAGTCGAAGTACGCCTTGATGCCCTTGGGGATGTCACCGTACGCCGAGGCGGGGCCGGACAGCGGGTAGATGCCGCCGAGTTTGATGCTCTTGTCCGTGATGCCGGTCGTCTGCTGTCCCTGGCACTGGCCCGAGGCCGTGGTGCCGGTGCCGCCGCTGTCCCGTCCCCCGCAGGCGGCGACGGCGAGCAGCAGCAGCGCCGTACAACCGATCGCAGATACACGCATCCCTCTTACTCCTTCCGGGGAATTTTCCTGATCAAGCGCCCGGCCAGCCCGGCGAGGCCCGTCGGGGCCACGTACATCACCGCGATGATCAGCAGGCCGAAGATGACGCCGGGTGCGGCGTCGTTGATCTCCTGCGAGATGCCGGGCACGAACATCACGAACAGCGCGCCGAGCACGGGTCCGGCCATGGTGCCGAGCCCGCCCACGACCAGGCCGGCCAGCAGGGTGATGGACAGGTTGACGGTGAAGGAGTCCGGCGAGACGAACCCGATCACCCACGTGTAGACGCAGCCGGCCGCCCCGGCGAACATCGCGCTCCACGCGAAGGCGAGCGTCTTGTAGAACGACAACCGCACGCCCATGACCTCGGCCGCGATCTCGTTGTCCCGGACGGCGTGCAGCGCCCGGCCCACGCGCGACCGCAGCAGGCTGCCGGCCAGCAGGAACGCGGCGACGGCGACGGCGAGGACGAGGAAGTAGATCCACTGGTCCTCGGCCAGGCCGCTCCAGGCGGGCGGCGCCGGTTTGGCCAGCGTCAGCCCCATCGACCCGCCGGTGACCTCCTCGAACCGCTTGAGCAGGGGGACGAGGAAGATCGCGATGGCGAGCGTGACGAGCGCCAGGTACAGGCCGCGCAGCCGCATGGCGGGCACGCCGAGTACCAGGCCGAGCACGAACGCGACGGCCGCCGCGATCGGCAACGTCAAGGGGTACGGCGTGTCCCAGCGCTCCATGAGGATCGCCGCCGCGTACGCGCCCACCGCGAAGAACGCGCCGTGGCCGAGCGAGATCTGCCCGGCGTGCCCGACGAGGAGGTTCAGCCCGAGCAGCGCGACCGCGTACACCAGCACCATCGTGAGCTGGAAGACGTGGAAGGGGATGAGCTGGAACGGCGCGTAGAGGGCGGCGGCCAGCAGCGCGGCGGCGGCCACCCAGCGCCAGCGGGCCGCGTCCCACCCGAAGAGGCGCACCGAAGTGGCGCCGGCCTCGCCGGTTGCCGCGGCCGCGGTCGCGGGCGCGGCGTCCCTGGTCGCGGGGTTGGCGTCCGCTCGCCCGGTCATGCCCGCTCCACCACCGCTCGCCCGAACAACCCTTGGGGCCGCAGCAGCAGGACGCCCAGGATGATCATCAGCGGCACCCCGATCTTGAGGTCGGACCCGATGAACCCGACGTAGGCCCCGGCGAGCGTCTCCGCGACGCCCACGATCACCCCGCCGACGACCGCCCCCGCCGGGCTGTCGAACCCGCCGAGCGTCGCCGCCGCGAACGCGTAGATGAGGACGCCGCCCATCATGTTGGGCTCCAGGAACAGCAGCGGCGCGATCAGCACCCCGGACACCGCGCCGACGGTGGCCGCGAGCCCCCAGCCGAGCGCCAGCGTCCATCCCACCCGGATCCCGACCAGCCGTGCGGACGACGGGTTGGTGGCCACCGCCCGCATCCCCAGCCCGATCCTGGTGTGCTGGAAGAGCAGGTACAGCAGCACCATGACCAGCGCGACCACGCCGAGCACGCCCACCGTCGAGAAGCCGACGCTGATCCCGCCGAGCTGCAGAGCGCCTTGCGGGAACGGGTTCGGGAAGTCCTTGATCAGGAAGGTCCAGATCCACCCGGCGGCGGCGTTGACGAAGATGAACAGCCCGACGGTGACGATCACGATGGTCAGTTCGGGTGCGCCCTCCACCGGCCGGATGATCAGCCGTTCGACGAGCATGCCACCCGCGAACGACACGACCAGCGTGAGCGCCAGCGCCGCCCAGAACGGCAGGCCCGCCGCCACGCACTGCCAGGCGATGTACGTCGAGAACATGGCCAGCTCGCCCTGCGCGAAGTTCACGATCCCGGTGAACTGGTAGATCAGCACCAGGGCCAGCGCCATGCTGGCGTAGATGGCGCCCGCGCCGAGCCCTTCGACGACCTGTTGCAGGAATCCGGCCATGCCTACACCCGGTATCCGAGGTAGGACTGCGCGACCTGCTCGTCCGCCCTGATCTGCGCGGCCGTGCCGGACAACACGATCCGCCCGGTCTCCAGGACGTGCGCCTGCTGGGCGATGCCGAGGGCGAGATGGGCGTTCTGCTCGACGACGACCACGGTGGTGCGCTCCTCTTCGTTGACGGCCTGGACGATGCGGAACAACTCCCGGGTGACCAGCGGCGCGAGGCCGAGCGAGGGCTCGTCGAGCAGGAGCACCCTTGGCCGCGACATGAGGGCCCGACCGATGGCCAGCATCTGCTGCTCGCCACCGCTGAGGCTGCCCGCGGCCTGCTTGAGCCGGGTCTTCAGGACCGGGAAGTAGGTGTGGATGCGGGCGAGGTCGGCGTCCACGTCCTTCTTGCCGCGCCGGACGAACGCGCCGAGGCGCAGGTTCTCCTCGACGGTCAAGGGCATGAACGTGCCGCGCCCCTCGGGCACGTGCGCGACGCCCAGCCGGGCGACCGCGTCGGGCGAGCGCCCGGCCAGGCTCGTCCCGCCGAGCCGGACCGTGCCGCGTGCTTTGACCATGCCGGACAGGGCACGCAGCAACGTCGTCTTGCCCGCGCCGTTGGGGCCGAGGATGGCGCAGATCTCGCCCTGGCCGACGTTGAGGTCGACGCCGTGCAACACGCGGGCGTCACCGTACCCGGCGACCAGGTTCTCCACGATGAGCGCGCTCATACCGCCGTCCCCAGGTAGGCCTCGATGACGCCGGGATCGCGCTGCACCTCGGTGGGCGGGCCCTCGGCGATCTTGCGGCCGAAGTCCAGGCAGACGATGCGCTCGCAGAGCCCCATGACGAAGCCCATGTGGTGCTCGACCACGATCACGGTCAGGTCGTACGCGTCCCTGATCGCCCGCAGCGTGCCCGCGAACTCCTCGACTTCGGCCGCGTTCAGCCCGTTCACGGGCTCGTCGAGGAGCAGCAGCCGGGGACGGGATACCAGCGCGCGGGCCAGCTCCACCCGTTTCAGCGTGCCGAACGGCAGCCCGGTCGCCGGATGCCCGGCGACCTTGGTCAGGCCGAGCCGCTCCAGAACGGCGTCGGCCTCGGCGCCCAGCGCCCGCTCCTCGCGGCGCACGCCGGGTAACCGCAGCCCCGCCGTCAGGAAGCCGGCGCGGCCCCGGTGATGCGCGCCGACCAGCACGTTGTCCCGTACGGACAGGCGCGGGAACAGGCCGAGATTCTGGAAGGTGCGCGCGATGCCGAGCCGCGCGATCGCGTACGGCGCCACGGCCGTCAGGTCCCGGCCCTCGTACGTGACCGTCCCCGAGTCCGCCTCGTGCCGCCGGGTGAGGCAGTTGAACAGGGTGGTCTTGCCGGCGCCGTTCGGCCCGATGAGTCCCACCATCTCGCCGCGCGCCACTTCGAAGCCCACGCCGTCCAGCGCCGTGATGCCGCCGAAGCGAACGGTAAGATCGTGTACCTCCAGCATCCGGCCTCCTGGAGAACAATGTTCTGAATGTGGGCTCAGCGTAGGATCCGCTCGTCACGAGCCGCATTGGGCACGGTGACCCAAGATGTGTCAGGGGAGTTGTCCGCTGAGCACAGGGTGGGTCTCGGACCGGTTACGACCCGTTGACCTCCCGGCAATGGCCATGGATCATCCCCGGCATGTCCGGTGGTTTCAGCACGGAAACGTTCACTGGTGCCAAAGCGGTCCGCGCCGAGCGCGCCCGCATCATTTCCGAGCTGCTCGGCGCCGTCGCGCCGCTGGCCGACACCGCGGTCGCGGCGGTCGCCGCGGAGATTCCCGCGTACGCGGCCCAGGGCCGCGACTTCCTCGCCGACGTACGCGACCAGGTGGTCAGGCACTATCGCGCCAAGCTGGCCGTGCTGCTGGAGGAGCGTCAGGTGACGCTGGAGGACATCGCCTTCTCCCGGCGGGCGGCGATGCGCCGGGCCCGGGCCGGGGTGGCACTGGCGGACTACATGAACGCCTACCGGGTGGGCCAGCGCGTCTTCTGGGAGTCGCTGGTCGAGCGGGCGGGCCACACGCCGGCCGGGCGGGAGGCGGCACTGTCGCTGGCCATGTCGCAGATGCGGTACTGCGACTTCGCCAGCACGCACGCGGCCAACGCCTACATGGAGTTCCAGCAGTACGCCTCCGCCGAGGCCCTGCGGGAGAGCCGGGACCTGCTCGAAACATTGCTGGCCGGGGGCACGCCGACGCGTGGCAGGGAGCTGGCCGCCGCGCAGGCGCACGGACTGGCGCCGGACGCGCGTACGCCGCTGCTCGTGGTGATCGCGGTGCTCGTCGCTCCGCCCGCGGCTGCCGAGCTCGACCGGGACGCCGAGGCCAGGCACGCGGCCTGCGCGGCGATCGCCAGGACGGGCGGCAACGGCACCAGGACGCTGTCGGTCGTGCGCCGCTCGGAGATCGTGGCGATCCCGGCGCTGGGTCCGGGCACGGGGCCCGAGGAGTTGTGCGACCGGCTGCAGGCGGTGCTGGACGGGCTGGCCGGCGAAGGCATCAGGCTGGCGATGGGCGTCAGCACGGTGGCGGCGGGGACGGCGCAGATCCCGCAGGCGTACCAGGAGGCCAGGGCCGTGCTGGACTTCGTGCCCGAGGAGGGCGGGGTCGCGGCGCTGCCCAGGATCACCCCGTTCCAGTATCTGGCGCTGCGGGCCGACGACACCGCCCGCCATCTGGTGGACCCGCGCATCACCTCGCTGCTGGCGGAGGACCGGGCGCGCGGCGGCGTGCTGACCGCCACGATCAGGGCGTTCGCCGCCGCCGACCTCAACCTGCGCAGCGCGGCCGAGCACTTGCAGATCCACCCCAACACCGCCCAGTACCGGCTGCGCAGGATCCAGGAGCGCACCGGGCGCAGCCTGCGCTCGATCAACGACCTCGTCGAGCTGCTCGTGGCCATCGCACTGCAGGACTCGCTCCCCACAAACGCAGGGCGGGAAAGACTGGCCACGGCGACCAATGAGGGGCGTGGGATCTCCGACGTACGGTCGTTCCATGAACCTCGCTGACCGGCTCCACACCGCCGCGGGGCGGCTCGGTGGCAGAGCGGTTCTCACGCTGGACGACGCGGAGCTCACCTACGGCGGGCTGGCCGAGCTGAGCGCCCGCCTGGCGGGGCTGCTGCGGTGCCGCGGGATCGGCGCCGGCGACCGGGTCGCGATGATGTTGCCGAACGTGCCGGAGTTCGGCGTCGTCTACTACGGGGTGCTGCGGGTCGGGGCCGTGGTGGTCCCGCTCGACCCGCTGCTGAAGCGGCGGGAGATCGCCGCGTACCTCGGGGACTGCGGGGCGCGGCTGCTGATCGCCTGGCACGCGTTCGCGGAGACCGCCGAGGCGGGGTCCGCGAGCACCAAGACGGACTGCTTCTTCGTGGTGCCCGAGGAGTTCCGCCGGTTGCTGCGGGGCGTGCCGGCCCAGCACGAGATCGCCGCCATGAGCCCGGACGACACCGCCGTCATCCACTACACGTCCGGGACCACCGGGCGGCCCAAGGGCATCGAGCTGACCCACGCCAATCTGGGCGGCAACGCCGAGACGGTGGCCCGCATGCACGCGCTCGGCGTGGACGACGTGGTGCTCGGCGCGCTGCCGCTGTATCACACGTTCGGCCAGACGTGCTCGCTCAACGCCACCGTGCACGCCGGGGCACGGCTGACGTTGCTGCGGCGCTTCGAGGCGGGCCGGGCGCTGGAGGTGATCAGGCGCGACGGGGTGACGGTGTTCCAGGGCGTGCCGACCATGTACATCGCGCTGCTCGACCACCCGGGCGCGTCCGACATGTCGATGCTCCGCGTGTGCACGTCGGGCGGGGCCGCGTTGCCGCTGGACGTGCTGCGGGCGTACGAGTCCCGCTTCGGCTGCCAGATCATCGAGGGGTACGGGCTCAGCGAGACCTCCCCGGTGGCCGCCACGAACCGGGGCGGCGACGGCCGCAGGCCCGGCTCGATCGGCTGGCCGATCAGGGGTGTGGAGATGAAGGTCGTCGACGAGGAGGGCCGCGAGGCGCCGCGCGGTGAGATCGGCGAGATCGTGGTCCGCGGCCCCAACGTCATGAAGGGCTACTGGAACGACCCGGTGGGCACCGCCGAGGCCATCCGCGACGGCTGGTTCCACACCGGCGACCTCGGCCGGGTCGACGAGGACGGCTTCTTCTTCCTGGTCGACCGCCGCCGGGACGTGATCATCCGCGGCGGCTACACCGTCTACCCGCGCGAGGTGGAGGAGGTTCTGTACGAGCACCCGGCGGTACGGCAGGCCGCCGTGCTCGGCGTGCCGCACCCGGAACTGGGCGAGGAGATCGAGGCCGTGGTCGCCGTACGCCCCGGAGCCGGACCGGTGACCTGCGAGGAGCTGCGTGACTTCGTCCGCGAGAGGGTGGCGGCCTACAAGTATCCGCGGCGCATCTCGCTCGTGGACGAGCTGCCGATGAGCCACACCGGCAAGATCCTCAAACGCGCCCTCGCCCGATGATATGGAGGACTTTGCGTAGCAAATGAAAATCGTTACCATTGTCTGCCATGCGCCTCGATCGTCGTGCCTTCCTGTCCGCTGCCGCCATCACCCTCGCCGGATGCGCCGCCCAACCCACCGCGCGGACGGCGTCGTCGCAGCCCAGCAGGGGTGGGCGGCTGCGTGCGGCGTTCGCGGGCGGCGGGGCTCAGGAGAGCCTGGACCCGCATCTGGCCAACCTGTTCCTGGAGGCGTCGCGCTCCAAGGCGATGTTCGACAAGCTCGCCGACTACGGGACCGACGTGTCGATCGTGCCGCGCCTGGCGAGCACATGGGAGGCGGACAAGAAGCTGAGCACGTGGCGGGTCACGCTGCGCGAGGCGTCCTTCCATGACGGCAGGCCGGTACGCGCGGCCGACGTGCTCCACAGCTACGCCCGCATCGCCGACGAGAAGCGCACCTTCCGCGCCAAGGCCAACCTCGCCCTGATCGATCTGAAGAACAGCCGTGCGATCGGCGACCGCACGGTGGAGTTCGTCTTGCGGCGGCCCTACGCCGAGTTCCCCAACGTGCTGGCGGCCTTCGGCGCGTACATCGTGCCCGAGGGGGCCGACGAGTTCAGCCGGCCGGTCGGTTCGGGGCCGTTCGTGTTCGGCTCGTTCCAGCCGGGCCGGTCGCTGCTGCTCAAGAGGAACCCCGACTACTGGGACGGGGCACCGTACCTGGACGAGCTCGAATACCTGATCGCCAACGAGGAGTCCGCCCGGGTGAACGCGGTGCTCGGCGGGCAGGCCGAGTACGCGCACGATCTGACCCCGGCCACGGCCCGCACCCACCAGGACGGCGGCCGCATGGCGATCTCCCGGCTGAGCAACAGCGGCATGCAGGCGTTCGCGATGAAGGTGGACCGGCCGCCCTTCAACGACCCCCGGCTGCGGCAGGCCATGTTCCTGCTCGCGGACCGCGAGCAGATGATCGACAGTGTGCTGGCGCGGGCCGGGCAGGTGGGCAACGACCTGTTCGGCAAGGACTACCAGTACTACGCGGCCGGCATCGCGCAGCGCACCCCCGACCTCGACCAGGCGAAGTGGCTGATCGACAAGGCCGGGGCGAAGGGCATGAAGGTGCAACTCGACACGTCGGCGGCGGCCAGCGGCTTCCTGGAGGCCGCCAGTGTCTTCGCCGACCAGGCCAGGCAGGCCGGGCTGGACATGACGGCCAGACCCGGCAACAAGGACACCTACTGGGCCGACGTGCTGAACAAGGGCGTCATCTGCTGCTACCGCTCCGGCGCGATGCCGATCGAGACGCACATCTCGCAGCGGCTGCTCACCGGCTCCACCACGAACGCCACCAAATGGGCCCGCCCCGAGTTCGACGCGCTCTACGACCAGGCCGTCGCCAGCCCTGACGCGGCCAAGCGCGGCGAGCTCTACCTGGAGATGCAGCGCACGCTGCACGCCGAGGGCGGCTTCCTCATCTGGGGCTTCGCCGACTGGCTGCTCGGCGCCTCCCCCCGGCTGCGCGGGGTCGCCAACGCGCCCGCGAACACCCTGGACTGGGCCCGCTTCGACAAGGTGTGGCTGGCTTGAGCCTGGCCCGTTACACGCTGCGGCGGCTGCTGCTCGGCGTGGCGCAGGTGATCGCGGTGGCCACGCTGGTGTTCGTGCTGACGGAGGCGCTGCCCGGCGACGCCGCCGTCGTGCTGGCCGGGGACATCCCGGACGAGGAACGTATCGCGCAGCTCAGGCACGCCCTGGAGCTGGACCGCCCGGCGGCCGAGCGGTGGGCGGGCTGGCTGGCCGGGCTGGCCCGGGGCGATCTCGGCGTCTCACTCGTCTCCGGGCGGCCGGTGGCCGGCGTGCTCGCCGACGGCCTGCCGCCGACTCTGGTCCTCGCCGGCCTCACGCTGCTGCTGCTCGTGCCGATCTCGGTGGCCGCGGGCGTGGCGGCGGCGGTACGTCAGGGCAGGGCGCTGGACCGGGTGCTGACGACGGTGACCGTCGGCCTGTACTCGATCCCGGAGTTCGCGCTGGGCGTGGTGCTGGTGACGGTGTTCGCGGTGCGGCTCGGCTGGTTCCCGCCGACGGCGGTCGGCGCCCCGGCCAACCTGCTGCAGCAGCCCGCGGTGCTGGTGCTGCCGATCGCGGTGCTGCTGGCCAGGCCGGTCTGCTCGATCAGCCGGCTGGTACGTGCCGGCATGATCGACGCGCTCGGCTCCGGGTACGTGGTGCACGCCCGCCGCCTGGGCCTGCCGCGCGGGCGGGTGCTGCTGACCCACGCGCTGCCGAACGCCCTGGCCCCGGGCGCGCAGCAGCTGGCCAGGACGACGGACTGGCTGCT
The DNA here is from genome assembly GCF_005889735.1 of Nonomuraea turkmeniaca. GTDB lineage: Bacteria > Actinomycetota > Actinomycetes > Streptosporangiales > Streptosporangiaceae > Nonomuraea > Nonomuraea turkmeniaca. The sequence goes on along the minus strand of NZ_VCKY01000039.1, from coordinate 32,387 downwards.
CGGCGGGGTGATCGTGGTCGAGTCGGTGTTCGTGATCCCCGGGCTCGGCACGTTGCTGAACGACTCGGTGGCGGCCAGGGACATTCCGGTCATCCAGGCGCTCTGTGTGGTGTTCGCGACGACGACCGTGGTGGTCAATCTGCTGGCGGATCTGGCGGCGTACCGGCTGGCTCCGGGGGCTCTGACGTGAGACGGGGTGCGGGAGTTGTGCTGCTTGCCTTGCCGCTGGTGCTGGCATTGGCCGGGCCGTGGCTGGCGGGGGTGCCCGAGCCGCGCGGCGTCTCCTTCGCCCCCGTGTCCCCCACTGGGCCGCCGCTCGGCACGGACTTCGTCGGGCGGGACGTGTGGGAGCAGGTGCTGCTCGGCGGGCGTTCGGTGGTGCTCGTGGCGGCCCTGGCGACGGCGCTCGCGTACGCGGCCGGGGTGCCGTTGGGGATGGCCGCGGCGCTGGCCGGGCGGCGGTGGGTGGACGAGCTGCTGATGCGCCCGCTGGATCTGCTGCTCGCGGTTCCGTCGTTGTTGCTGCTCATCATGCTGGCCGGGTTGTTCTCGCCGGATCCTGTCGTGCTGGTCGGGATCGTGGCGCTGATCGGGCTGCCCGAAGTGGTGCGGATCTCCCGGGCCGCCGCGCTGGAGGCGGCGAGCAGCACGGCGATGGAGGCGCTGCGGCTGCAGGGCGAGACGTGGTGGCGCCGGGCCATCGGGTACACCGGCCGGTCCATGCTCACCACGCTGCTGGCCGACGCCGGAGTCCGGCTGGTCGGCGCGCTGTACCTGGTGGCCTCGGCGAGCTTCCTCGGCGTCGGCCTCGCGCCGGACGCCGCCGATTGGGCCGTCATGGTGGATCGCAACCGTACCGGGATGTTCCTGCAGCCGTGGGCGGTGCTGGTGCCGGCGCTGCTGATCGTCGCCCTGTCCGTGGGGCTGAACCTGACGTTCGACCGGGCGAGGAGGCGATGATGTTGAGGGTCTCCGGACTGCGGGCCGAGACGGACGGGCACGTCCTGGTGGACGACGTGTCCTTCGAGCTGGCCGCGGGCGAGGTGCTCGCGCTGGTGGGCGCCTCGGGCAGCGGGAAGACCACCACGGGGCTGGCGCTGCTGAGCGAGCACGCGCCCGGGGTGCGGGTCACGGGCGAGGTACGACTCTCCGGCGGCACCGCTGCGTACGTCCCCCAACACCCGTCGACCGTCCTGAACCCGGTGCGGCGGGTGGGCAGCGTCCTGCGGGAGGTGGCGCGCCTGCAGACCGGGCCGGCCGCCAGCGGACAGGCGGCCCACGGGAGGCGGCAGCGGGCGCGGGCAGGTGACGAGCGGGTGGTGGAGGCGGCGCGGCGGGCGCGGCTGCCGGTGGAGCTGCTCGGCCGCTACCCGCACCAGCTCTCGGGCGGCCAGCAACAGCGTGTGGTGCTGGCCCAGGCGTTGCTGCTCGACCCGGCCCTGATCGTCGCGGACGAGCCGACGACCGGCCAGGACGGACTCGTCAGGGCCGAGGTCATCGAGGAGTTCCGCCGCCTGCGCGCGCAGGGCATCGCCCTGGTGCTGCTCAGCCACGACCTCGCCATGGTGCGCGCCCTGGCCGACAAGGTGGCGGTGATGCACGCGGGCCGCATCGTGGAGTCGGGCCCCGCCACCTCCGTCCTGGACATCCCTCGACACGACTACACCAGGCGCCTGCTCGCCGCTCGTCCCCAGCCCAGGGCGGCGCCAGGCGCGGGAGACGTACCGGCGCTCGAGGTGCGGGATCTCGTGGCGGCGCACCGGGGCGGCGCACCCGTGCTCACGGGGGTGAGCCTGACCGTCACGGCCGGCGAATGCCTGGCCGTCGTCGGCAGGTCGGGCAGCGGCAAGACCACGCTCGCGCGCTGCGTCGCGGGCCTGCACCGGCCGGCCTCCGGCACGATCGCCCTGGACGGCCGCGTGCTCCCCCGCCACCTGGCCAGGCGGGCCCGCGACGTCCAGTACGTCTTCCAGGACGCCAGAGCCTCCTTCGACCCGTACCGCGCCGTGTCCGCCCAGGTCGCCAGGACGGCGGTGCGGTTACGCGGCGCCACCCCCGCCGAGGCCGCGGTGGAGGCCGGGAAAGTGCTGGAGCGCGTCGGCCTGGACGAGCACACGACCGGGCGCCGCCCGTCGGCGCTGTCAGGCGGCGAGCTGCAACGTGCCGCACTGGCCCGCGCCCTGCTCGCCGGACCGCGCGTGCTCGTCTGCGACGAGATCACCTCAGGCCTGGACGCTCTCGTCCAGGCCGCGGTCCTCGACCTGCTCGACGAGCTGCGCCGCGACCTCGGCCTGACGCTGCTGCTCATCAGCCACGACATGCACGTGGTCGCCAGACTGGCGGACCGCGTCGCGACACTCGGTGGCGGCCGGCTCATTGTGGAGGAGACCCCTTGAACTCCTACGTCATCCAGCGCGCCATACCCCGCCACCTCGACGGCGCGCGGCAGATCATGCTGGACACCTTCTACCGCGACTTCGGCTACGGCTACCGGCCTCAATGGCATGGCGACGTGGTGGACCTGGAAGGGACGTACCTGCTGCCCTGCAGGCACACGCTCCTCGTGGCCCTGCACGGCGACGAGGTGGTCGGCACGACGGCCGTGCGCGCCCATGGCCCCAAGAGCCCGCCCCACCCGGACTGGCTGGCCAGGCTCTATCCGGACGGCACGACGGCGCAGCTCTTCCGCGTGTACGTGGCCCCCGCCCACCGCCGGCGCGGCCTGGCCCGCGAGATGGTCCGCCAGGCCTGCCGCTTCGTCGCGGAGTGCGGCGACTACCGGGCGATCTACCTGCACACCGACACCCGGGTGCCGGGGGCCGAGGTGTTCTGGCGCTCGCTGGCGGAGCCGGTCTTCGACGACCGCGACGGCGATCCCGAGCACCCCCAGACGCTCCATTTCGAGCTTCCGATGCCCACTTCGTGTGATAAGTCCCATTAGTTTGACCGAAATACCGCTTTTCGGCTGATAAATACGCCACGATCGTGCGGGTGAGACCCCGGATCGTCGCCCCGTTCGTCGCCCTGCTCCTGGTCTCGGCGTGTGCGCTGGAGACCGCGCGGCCCGCCGCGCCGGCCCCCTCCAGCGATCCGCCGTCGACCACCGCGACCGCCACGCCGAGCGCGTCCGGTCAGGACACCCGGCCCGCGCTGGCGGAAACACGCAGCACCAAGACCCCGGAGCTCAAGGTCGAGGTCGTCGGGCTGAACCGGGTCAAGGCAAGCACCTGGTGACCCAGCTCAGGCTCACCAACACGGGCACGGACAAGCACCTGTCGTGGCCGGGCGAGATGGGCGACAACACGTGCTCAGGCCGTGCGCCAGGCGCTGTCCGCACTCGTCACCAGGCAGGACGTACGCTTCCAGGCCAAGGGGTACGGTTCCCGCCGCCCGCTCTACAGCAACGACACCGACGAGGGCAGGCGGCGCAACCGGCGGGTCTCGGTGACCTTCGCCAAGCCGCAGGCCGCCGCGTCCGAGCAGCCGGCCACGCCCACCGCGTCCGAGCAGCCGGCCGCGCCCACCGCGTCCGAGCAGCCGGCCGCGCCCACCGCGTCCAGGCAGCCGGCCGCGCCCACCGCCTCCGCCGCCCCGGGCGCGACCGGGCTGACGGCCACCGGCAGGGCGGACGGCCAGCCGATCTCCATGGAGGTGACGGGGCTGCGGCGGCTGCCCGGCGGCCTCGGCCTGCTGACCTACCGGATCAAGAACGAGGGCAGCGCCGAGACCTGGTTCAACGAGCTGCACCATGCGCAGGACTGGATGTCGTTCAAATACCAGGCGGCCACCAACGTGACGCTGACCGACGTGGCCGCCAGGCGTCAGTACCTGCCCGGCCGGCTCCAGGTGCCGGCCGAGGGCGGGAACGTGGATGCGTACTGCGCCTGCTCGGACCTGTCCGGCGTGCGGCTGGGCACCGAGAAGTTCGGGCCCGGGGCGGAGAAGGTGTTCTGGAACCTGTTCGAGCTGCCCGAGGGCGTGGCGGCTATGAAGGTGAAGATCGGGACGTTCCGTGACCTCCAGGTGCCCGTTCAGTAGCTCAGCCGGACAGGCCGGCGACGAAGGCGGCGGGGATCAGCGCGACCGTCAGCACGACGGCCCACCAGCGGGGAGCCGGGCCCTCACGCGACAAGGCGACGCCGAGCGGCACGAGGGCGACCGCCAAGCCGGCCAGCGCGACCAGCGAGATCGGGTCGGTGCTGCCCTTGAGCACGCCCAGTGGCAGCCCGCTCGCGAGCGCCAGCGCAACGCATCTGGCCGTCCCCCCGATCCCGGGGCCGAACGCCCTGGCGCGGTAAGCGCCGATCGCCAGCACGATCCAGCCGCCCATGATCGCGACGTTGGCCGCCTTGAAGACGTGGAAGGCGCCGTACGTCGAGGACACTGCCTGCTGCGCCGCCGCCGGCCCGAGCGCGTCCACCATCCGGAACGCCAGATGGCTCGCCCCCGCGTGGAAGACCCGTCCGAACAGCCCGAGCACCACCAGCGTGCCGCCCCATGCGGCCCACCCGGGGCGCGTCGCCGCGATCATGCGGGTCAGCGCGGCCACGGCGGGCCACAGCAGCACGACTCCGGCGGCGAACAGGCTGTAGGACACGACCATCTTCGCCGGATCGGCGGCGTAGGCGGCGAGCTGGCCGGGGAAGAAGTCGTCCTCGCCCATCCGGACCAGCACCGCGGCGAGCAGCAGGAGCGGCCCGAGCACCAGCCCGGTCCCCTCGACCCAGCGGCCGGGGATCTGATTGATCGTCATGCCACCGATTGAAGCGGCGGCCGCGCCGGGGCACACGGGCGCTCGTGCGAGAGCCACGGTAGACCCAGCACTAGTTTCGATAACCTGCGTAGTTCGGTAACAACGGGACTCTTGCCACAGAAGGGACGGACACGTGCTCGACGATGTCGGCCTCCAGGCGCTCCGCGAGGCGCGCGCCTGTCACCGGACAACCTCCCCCTTCGGCGGCACCTCGCCGAGCAACTCCTGGCCAAGGGGTATCTGGCCGACGCCGAGGCCGAGTTCCGCGCGGCGCTCGTGCTAGCGCCCAAGGACGTGGACGTCACGGCCGGGCTGGCCGAGGCATTTGCGCGGCAGAGTGCCCATGGCGCGGCCTTGGCGGCGCTGGAGCCGTTCCTTGCCTCGCCCGGCTACCCGCCGCGACTGGGGATCATCGCCGCGAAGGCGCTGCTGGGGGAGGGTGAGACGGGTAAGGCGGCCTACCGCTACTACGAGGCGATCTCCAGGGACGCGTCCCTCGCGGATCCGGAGCTGGCGGCGCGCTTCACGATCCCAGCGCCGGCGGCCGCGCCGTCGCCCGGCACGCCACCGCCACCCACCCCGGCATATATGGCCGCCGGCCCCGCACCGGACGAGGCGGAGGTGGAGCGGTCGAAGCTCACCTTCGCCGACGTGGCCGGGATGGAGGCGGTCAAGGAGTCCCTCCGGGTCAAGCTCCTGCTGCCGATCCAACAGCCGGAGCTCTTCGCCGCGTACGGCAAGCGCGCAGGCGGCGGCGTCCTGCTGTACGGCCCTCCGGGAGCAGGCAAGACCCACCTGGCCAGAGCCGCGGCGGGCGAGCTCGGCGCGGCGTTCGTCAACGTCGGCCTGGCCGACATCCTGGACATGTACGTCGGCTCGAGCGAGCGCAACCTGCGCGCCACGTTCGACCTGGCCCGCCGCAACCGCCCGTGCGTGCTCTTCTTCGACGAGGTCGACGCGCTGGCCGCCCGCCGCTCTGACATGCGCCAGGCGCACACCAGGCAGCTGGTCAACCAGTTCCTGGCCGAGCTCGACGGCGTGGACCAGAACGCCAACGAAGGCGTCCTGGTCCTGGCGGCCACGAACGCGCCCTGGTACATCGACGCGGCATTTCGCCGCCCCGGCCGGTTCGACCAGCTGGTGTTCGTGCCGCCGCCGGACGCCGCGGCCCGCGCGGCCATCCTGCGCATCCTCTGCCGGGACAAGCCGCTGGCCGAGATGGACTTCGACGCGGTGGCACGGGCCACCGAGCACATGGTCGGCGCTGACCTGAAGGGTGTGGTGGACCGGGCGGTGGAGGTCAAGCTCCAGCAGTCGATCAGCGCGGGCCGCCCCATCCCGATGTCGACCGCCGACCTGATGGCCGCAGCCAAGGGCGCCAAGCCCACGTCCGTACGCGAATGGCTGGCCACCGCCCGCAACTACGTCCTGCACGCCAACGAGTCGGGCGCGTGGGACGAGCTGATGCCCTGGATCAAGGCCAAATGGTGAAGGTGGACGAGTCGCTCGAGCGCGCGCGGACGCTGATGCGGCTGCGCCGGCATGCGGACGCCGAGCGGGAGCTGCGCGGCGTGCTCGCCGTCGAGCCGCAGCAGGACATGGCGCACTGCCTGCTGGCCCTCGCCCTCGTCCACCAGGGCAAGGCGGCCGAGGCCGTGACCATGGCGCAGGAGGCGGTGCGTCTGGTCCCCGACCATTGGTATCCGCACTACGTGGCCGGGCAGGTGTACTACCGGCTCAACCTGGCCGGCCCGGCGATGGCCGCCGCCGAGGCGTCCCTGGCGCAGTCCACCGAGCAGGTGTCGGCTTGGGAGCTGCTGGCCCGCACCCACATGATCAAGGGCCAGTGGCGTCAGATCGTGGAGGCGGCCCAGCGCGGGCTGGCCGTCGATCCGCAGGTGCCGGACCTGGTGAGCCTGCTGTCGGTGGCCCACACCAAGCTGGGCGAGGCCGAGCCGGCCAGGGCCGCCGCCGCACAGGCCGTACGGCTGGATCCGGAGAGCGCCACCGCGCACCTGGCGGCCGGGCGGGCGGCGCTGGCGTTCGGGGATCCCCGGGCCGCGGCGGACTCGTTCCGCGAGGTGCTCCGCCTCGATCCCGAGTTCAGCCCGGCGAGGGACCTCCTGGTGACGGCGCTCAAGCAGCGCAACCCGCTCCAGCGGATGCTCTCGAACCTGCGGCACCGCTACCGCGGCGGCTGGCGGCTGGTGTTCCTGCTGCCCGTGGCCCCGCCGCTGATCGCCGTCTTCGTCCTCATCGCGCTGCTGCACTGGGTGGCGTGGGTCGGCGAGTCGGTGACCGTGCTGCGGCTGGCCCGCACCAGGGCCACCCGGCTGCTGTTCGAGGGCGTCGAGGGCCGCGTGGCCATGGCCTGCTGCGCCCTGGTGGTCGCCGGGGCCGGGGTGCTCGCCCTGGGGATCGCGCTCGGCCAGGAGGCCGTGGGCACGGCAGGAGCGGCGGTCATGGCCCTGGTCACCGCCGTGCAGGAGGCCACCCACACCAGTTCGCCCCGCGGGCGCGTGGTCATGTACGGCTGGACCGGCCTGCTGGTGGTGGCCATCGTCGCGGCGGTCATCGCCGGCGCGCCGGCCGTCGCGCTGCTGGGCGTGTACGCCGGGCTCGGCACGATCTGGGTGGCGGCCGGCGTGCGGCGCTTCTTCCTGGACGGCGCCGCCTCTCAGTAAATGTACGCACCGCGGGACGGGCGTTCGTTCAACGCGCCACGCCCAGGGTGGCCGGGCGAGTGCGGTGGGCCCCATAAGGGACAATCGGGATCGTGCAGTTCGGCATCCTGGGGCCCCTCGTGGTGCGATCACCCGATGGTGACGCGGTCGCCGTGGGCGGTGCCCGGCCGCGCGCTCTGCTCGCACTGCTGCTGCTCGATGCCGGACGGACGGTGAGCGTCGAGCGCCTCATCGAGGGCCAGTACGGCGACGACCCACCGGCGGGTGCCGCCAACGCCGTCCAGGCGCAGATCTCCCGGCTCCGGCGCCGTCTTCCCGCCGGCCTGATCGAGTTCCACGGGGCGGGCTACCGGCTGGCGGCCGATCGGGAGGACGTGGACGCGCACCGGTTCGAGCGGCTCGCCCGGGAGGGCCGGCGACTGCTCGCGGCTGGGCTCTTCACCGGTGCGGCCGCCCTGCTCAGGGACGCACTCGACCTGTGGCGGGGGGCGGCGCTGGCGGACGTCTCCGACGCCGCGTTCGTGGCCGCGCAGGCTCGGCGGCTGGAGGAGATGCGGCTGGCGGCCGCGGAGGACCTGATGGAGGCGGAGCTGGCCCTCCCCGAGTCCAGCCCGGTGGGGGCGCTACGGGAGCTGGTGGCCGCCCATCCGCTGCGCGAGCGGGCGCGGGGGTTGCTCATGCGTGCGCTGCTGACGGCCGGGCAGCAGGCGGAGGCGCTCGCGGTGTACGACGAGACACGGCGGCTCCTCGCCGACGAACTCGGCGCCGACCCGTCGCCTGAGCTGGCGGCCCTGCATGTGGAGATCCTGCGCGGCGAGCGGCCCCGCGAGCGGGTCACCCGGACAGCGCCGCCGACCCAGCTGACCGGCTTCGTGGGGCGGGAGGAAGAGCTGGCCCGCCTCGACGCGCTCCGCGAGGCCCGCCTGGTGACGATCGTCGGCCCGGGCGGCACGGGCAAAACCCGCCTGGCGATCGAGGCCGTCACTCAAGGCGGGAGCCGGCGCGGCGAGGATGTGTGCTTCGCCGACCTGTCGCTGGTGGACGGCGCCGGACAGGTGGCGATGGCGGTGCTCGGGGCCCTGGGGTTGCGGGCGTCCGTGCTTCGGCCGCCCATGGGGCCCGGATCGCCCGAGACCATCGAGCGCCTCGTGACGGCGCTGGCCGAGCAGGAGCTGACGCTCATCCTGGACAATTGCGAGCACGTGATCATCGAGACCGCCACGCTCGCCCGGCGCCTGCTCGCTGCCTGCCCCGGACTCACCATCCTGGCCACCAGCCGGGAGCCCCTGGGCATCACCGGCGAGCACCTGGTCCCGCTGCCGCCACTGCCCACCCCGCCCCCCGACGCCGGGCGCCCGTACGACTATCCGGCCGTGAGGTTGTTCGCCGACCGGGCGGCGACCGTGCGGCAGGGCTTCACGGTCGGGCCGGACAATCTGGACGCGGTCCGGCGGATCTGCGCCGCGCTGGACGGTCTGCCGCTGGCCATCGAGCTGGCAGCGGCCCGGGTGCGGACGTTCGGCGTGGACGAGATCGCCGCCCGCCTGGCCGAGCACGGCAGGTTCAGATTGTTGTCGCGCGGCGACCGTACGGCCGCCGCCCGGCACCAGACCCTCCATGCGGTCGTCGAGTGGAGCTGGAGCCTGCTGGACGCCGAGGAGCAGGCGCTGGCCAGGCGGTTCTCGGTGTTCGCCGGGGGCGCGAGCCTGGAGGCGGTCGAGCGGGTCTGCGGCGAGAACGCCGCCGAACCGCTCGCTGGCCTGGTGGACAAGTCGCTGGTCGAGACCGACGGCGATCGTTACCACATGCTCGACACCATCCGGCTGTTCTGCGCGGAACGGCTGGCGGAGGCAGGTGAGGAGGAGCGGCTCCGGCAGGCCCATGCCGCCTGGTTCCTGGAGCTGGCCAGGCGCGCCGACGAGCACCTGTACCGGGCCGAGCAGCTCTCCTGGCTGGCCCGGCTGTCGGCCGACAACGCCAACCTGCGGGCGGCCCTGCGGTGGAGCGTGGAGCAGGACAGGCCGACGGCGTTGCGCCTGGTGGCGGGGCTGGCGATGTACTGGTGGCTGAGCGGGCGGCGCGATCAGGCCACCGGGCCCGCCGTACGCCTCCTCGACACGATCGGGACGGGACCGCCTGACGGGCTCGGCGAGGAGTACGTGCTGACCGTGCTCCATGCCGTACCCGACTCCGGGTCGCCGCACTGGGAGCGGGCACGGGCCATCGTCGCGGCACTGGAGCGGCCGATGCGCTCCCGGTTCGGCTTGGCCCTCTGGGGGATGATCGCGGGCCCGCCGGCCGAGCTGGAAACGAATGCGCCGGGGTCCGAAGCGCTGGGCTCCGATCCGTGGAGCCGGGCGCTGGGCCGGCTCGGCCATGCCTTGATAGCGCTGATGCGCGGCGAGACCGCGCGGGCCGAGCGAGAGCTGGAGACGGTGCTGGCGGACTTCGGCGCGGTGGGTGAGCGCTGGGGCAAGGCGCAGGCGCTCGACTGGCTCGCGCTGATCGCGGGCTGGCGTGGCGACTGGGCTCGTGCCATGGGCTTGTGGAAGGCCGCGATCGAGCTGCTCGAGGAACTCGGCGCGGTGGAGGAGATGGTGGACGTGCTGGGCAGGCGGGCCGACGCCCGCCTGCGTGCCGGGGACGTGGTGAGGGCGCGTGCCGACTGCGAGCGCGCCGGGGATCTGGCGCGGGTGGTGGGCAGGCCCGGACTCACGGCCGAGGTGCGGCTGTGGCTGGGTGAGATCGCTCGATGGCAGGGTGACCTGGCCGGCGCGGCCGATCAGCTCGCCGCCGCACTGGAGGGCGCCTCGGGGAACGGCGTGTTCACCGCCTCGGGTACGAGGTCGCACGTGCTGACGGCGCTCGGCCGCCTCGCCGGGGCGACCGGCGATGTCGCGGAGGCGGGTCGCAGGCACCACGAGGCGATGGTCGCGGCGCTCGCCTCACCCCTGGCCACCGACTCCGCCGATGCCGCCGAGGGCCTCGCCGGCCACACCCTCCTCGCCGGCGGGCTGACGACCGGGGCCTCGGATCCGGCGGCCGAACCGGCGAACCGGGCGGCCGTGCATGGTGCCGCGGAGCGGGCGGCCGTGCATGGTGCCGCGGAGCGGGCGGCCGTGCATGGTGCCGCGGAGCGGGCGGCCGTGCATGGTGCCGCGGAGCGTGCGGCGGTGTTGCTCGGGCTGGCGGTGGCGCTGCGGGGCACGACGGTGGCCGGCGACCGGGACGTCGCCGAGGTCGCCACCGCCGCCACCCGCGTCCTGGGCCCGGCGGCCTTCGCGGCGGCATACGCCAAGGGCGCCGCCATGGACAGAGCAGAAGCCCTGGCAACACTGCGAGCAGGCGGCACGAGCGACGCGGACCGCACAGGCGACGCGGACCGCACAGGCGACGCCGGCGACGCAGGCGACGCGGGCCGTGCGAGCGGCGGGCGGTGAGGGAGGGGCGCTGACAGGGGGTGGAGCGGCTGTCAGCCGGTGGTCGCCGGGTTGTCAGCGTGCCCGGCGAGGCTGCCTGGCATGAGCAACGGAAACATCCTCATCTCCGGCGCCGGCATCGCCGGTCCCGCCTTGGCCCACTGGCTCGTCCGCTACGGCTTCCACGTCACGATCGTCGAGAAGACGCCGGAGCTGCGCCTCGGCGGCCAGACCGTGGACTTCAAGGGCGAGACCCACCGTACGGTCCTGACCCGCATGGGCATCCTGGACGAGGTCCGCAAGCTCCAGACCGGCGGCACCGACCAGCTGATCGTCGACGCGAACGGCCGTACGCTGGCGGTCCTGCCCGGCGAGTTCACCGGCGGCGACCTGGAGATCAAGCGCGGCGACCTGTCCAGGCTCCTGTACGAGAAGACGGCCCCGTCCTGCGAGTACGTCTTCGGCGACTCGATCACCTCGCTCACCGAAACCGCCGACGGCGTGCACGCCACGTTCGAACGCTCCGCCCCCCGCACGTTCGACCTGGTCGTGGGCGCGGACGGGATCCACTCCAACGTCCGCCGCCTGGCCTTCGGCCCTGAGTCCGACTATGTGCGGCATCTCGGCCACTACTACGCGCTGGTGGACTTGGACGAGGACTTCGGCCCGGTCCCGATGATGTACAACGAGCCCGGCAGACTGGCTGCGGTCGGCGGGCCGAAGGCGCCGGCGTTCTTCGTCTTCGCCTCCGACCGGCTGGACTACGACCGCTACGAAGCCGGCCAGCAGAAGGAGCTCCTGACGCGAGCCTACGCGGGCATGGGCTGGCGGGTCCCCGCGATCATGAGCGCGGTGCGCCGCGCCGGCGATGTCTACCTCGACTCGATCAGCCAGGTCAGGATCGACCGCTACAGCAGCGGCCGCGTGGTGCTGCTCGGCGACTCGGCGTACGGCAACACGCTGGGCGGCTTCGGCACCGGCCTGGCGGTGGTGGGCGCGTACGTGCTGGCAGGCGAGCTGGCCGCGGCCGGCGGCGATCACCACGGGGCCTTCGCGGAGTACGAGCGCCTGCTCCGCGGATACGCCAAGATCGCCAAAAACGGCAACGCCGGCCCCTTCCTCGCCCCCGGGACCCCGGCCGGGATCCGGATGCGCAACTGGATCTTCAAGTACCGCTTCCTGCTGGCTTTGATGATGAAGATGGGCGACAAGTTCGCGACCGACATCGACCTCAAGACGTATTGAACTTTTGTCACATCCGCCGCATCCAACCCCGACGTGAACAGATTTCAGCAGCTCGCAGCCCTGTCCGCCGCCGCGACCATCGCCACGACCATGATCGCCGCCCCCGCCGGCGCCCAGGCTGCCGGCCGCCCTTCGTGCCCGATTCCCGCCAACGCGAAGTCCAGGACCGATGAGCCGGCGAAGGGCTACAAGGCGCTCAAGGGCGTCCGGCTGCACTACCTCCCGAAGGGTTTCACGCAGGGCGAGGTCGTCGTCGGCAAGGACAACGGCATCACCGAGTACGGCTACGTGTGGTCGGACGGCCGGGACGACGTGGACATGAAGCACCGGTCGTTGTGGGTGCGGGTGATGTGCTGGCCAGAGGCGCGCAAGCTCGCCCAGTTGAAGAAGATGCCGGTCACGCTGGGAACCTTCGCCGCCACGAAGACCGCGAAGATCGGCGGCCGCAAGGTGCTCACCAAGGTGGGGGACGGCGCGCTGGGCCACGGCAGGTACGCCGGCTGGGTCGAGCGCGAGGGTGTCGTCGTGACCGTGATGGCCTCCGAGCCGCTCGTCCCCCACCTCGACCGGATCATCAGGTCGATCAGGCTATGAGCCGTCCCACCCCGCCCTTGATCAGGAGCTGCGGCACACTGTCGAGCAGCGGGAGATGATCCTCGGCCGGGTCGACCTGCCATTCGTGGACGGGGACGAGGCCCGGCCCGACCAGCTCGAACCCGTCGAACAACCGCAGCACGTCCTCGTGCGCGCGGAACCTGCCCTGGGCCGCCGTGCCGGCCGTCGCCATCTGGAGCTGGTTGATCGCCTCCGGGGCGCTCTCCGCCATGGCGTGGGAGATGATCAGGTAACTGCCGGGCGCCATGCGCTTCCTGAACGCCGCCACGATCCCGGCGGGGTCCTCCTCGTCCATCACGAAGTGCAGCACGCCGACCATGAGCACGCAGACCGGCTGCTCGAAGTCGATCAGGCCGGTGACGTGCGGGTCGTCGAGGATGTCCGCGGGGCGGCGCAGGTCGGCCTGGATGGAGGCGATGCCGGGGGCATCGGCCAGCAGCACCTGGGCGTGCATGCGCACCACCGGGTCATTGTCCACGTAGATCACCCGGCAGGCCGGGTTGACCTCGCGGACGGTCTCGTGGATGCTGGGCGAGGTCGGGATGCCGGTCCCCAGGTCGATGAACTGGCGTACGCCCAGCTCGGCCACGTGGCGTACGGCCCCCACCTGGAACGCGCGGTTGGCCTTGGCCACCAGGCGCGTGTCCGGGGCCACGGCGAGGAGCTTCTCGGCGACGGCTCGGTCGATGGCGAGATTGTCTTTCCCGCCAAGAAGATAGTCGTACACCCGCGCTGAACTCGGGACACTCGGGTCGACGCCGGGCGGAACGCGTTCTAGCTCGGTCACGTGAGGGCGGTCTCCTTCGCCAGGTACTCCGTGGCGCCCATCCTACTGCGCCCCCTCGCCGGGACGAGCAGCCGGAAGAGAACACGTTCTCGTTTACCCGGGCCGGGGGCGGGCGCGGAATTGTACTGCCTAGCAGGACCGTAAATACAGCCGGATGGCCGATGCGCTTTGGACATCGGCCTGTGCATCCTGGTGAGGAGGGTCCCCATCGGAGAGGAGTCACGAGGGCATGGAGAACGCGGCAGTCCGCCCGACCGTTGTCCTGGACAACGGCGTGGTCGGCAGGGTCATGCTGGCTCATCCATCTCGGCGCGATCTCGTCCTCGTGCTCGGTATGGACGGGACCCTGCTGAGCTGTCAGCTCGGCGACATCGCGTGCGTGGTGGGAGGCAAGCCGCTCTGCCGAGACGGTTGAGGGCCAAGCGCGCGGTCGCCGCTTCGGCCGGCTCTCCGAGGCGGCGGTCGCGGCTACTCGGTCAGGAAACGTTTGATCCCGTTGGCCAGGGAGGTGGCCATGCGCTGGCGAAAGGCTGGATCGGACATCTTGGCCGCGTCGCCGGGGTTGCGCATGTTGCCGCACTCGATGAACACCGCCGGCCGCTTCGACAGGTTGAGCCCGCCCAGGTCGGTGCGGGTCTCCAGCCCCTCGTGCGCGATGTAGTTCGCGTACGGCATGCCGGTGCCCTTCCGGTACGCGTCGCGGACGGCGTGGCCGAGCCGCCGGGACGGCTTGACGACGTCGTCGTTGTGCCCGGGAAGCAGCCCCGGCATGATCACGTGGAACCCGTGCCCGCTCGGCGCGGCGCCGTCCCCGTGAATGGACAGGACCGCGTCCGCCCTGGCCTCGTTGCCGATGGCGGCCCGCTCGGTGACACACGGGCCGACGCCCTTGTCGTTGGGCCGGGTGAGCACGACCTTGGCGCCCATACGCTCCAGGATCGGTTTGAGCCGCCCGGCGACGTCCCAAGTGAAGGCGTGCTCCTGGAAGCCGTCGTCGGTCTGCGTGCCGGTCGTGTTGCAGGCCTTGCGGCCGGTGATGATGTCGACCTGGCGGTTGATCTCCTCCGGGTGCGCGGCGTTGCCGCCGTTGTGCCCGGGGTCGAGCACCACGACCTTCCCCTCCAGCGCCCGCGCGGCAGGCGAGCGGGTGACGGGCGACTGAGTGGGAGGCGTCGCCGCGGGCAGCGCCGTCTCGCTCGCGGTGGGCACGGCGCCGCCGCACGCGGTGGACAGTGAGGCCAGCGCAGTGAGTGCCACGAGGTACGCGCGCATGGTCCCGACCGTACCGGGCACTCGGCGGCCCGCCCAATACCCGGCCGACCTGGGCCATTCGTATCGACTACCGGATAAAACAGCACATTAAGCGTTAATTCCGTCATTATCTGGACTTGTCATAAATGGGCCTACCCGGGCGATGACCTTTCTTGATAGATATTTCCGCTGGCGGCTACCTGCCGCGTCCCTATGCCGGTCATCCCAAAGAGCGATAGTGAGCGGACCGATTCAAGGTGCTTGCCGATGATTTCTTCCTCGTCGCCTGGGATACGACTGGCTCGGGCAGGTCTCGTTTGCACCTCCAGGGAATCGCGCTCGGCCTGGCCGGCGCCCTGATCGCGGAGCTGGTGCTGGCGCAGCGGATCTCCGTGCGCGGCGTGCGCCTCGGCATGGTCGACGCGCGACCGGTCGGCGAGAAGGTGGCCGACAATGTGCTGTCCGAAATCAGCAATTCCTCACACCACACCGACGTGCGCACATGGCTCGCGTATCTCGCACAACGATCAGTGGCGGACGTGAGCGGGCGACTGGAGTCGGCCGGGCTGCTCCAACGCGAAACCCCAAAACTGCTCAAGCGCAGACAACCCCGCTATTTCTCCACGGATTTCAGCCGCGCCATGTGGCCCGTGACGCGGCTGCGGCTGGGGCTGGTTCGGCGCCAGCCGCTGTCGCCGGAGGACATGGCGCTGGCGACGCTGGTGGACGCGTGCGATCTGACCGGCACCGTGCTCGACGAACCGTCCGACCGCCGCGTCGCCCGGCAGTACCTGACCACGCTGCTGGCCGCGATGCCCCAGCCACTCAGCGACCTGAGCCGCCAGGTCGGCGCGGCCGTGGGCGACGCGGTCCTCACGTACCGCATCTGACCGGCCCGATCCCCCGAGAACGGCACCCCCCAGAGAGGAACACGATGCGCACCGTGAAATCCGCCGAGTCCGACCCGATCAGCGGCGCACTCGCCGCCGACCGGCTCGGCGCACCCTCGGTCGTCTACTTCGTCCTGTCCGCCGCGGCGCCGCTCACGGTCGTCGCCGGGGTGGTCACCACCGCGTACGCGATCACCGGGATCACCGGCCTGCCGGTCGCGTTCCTGGTGGTGGGGATCGTCCTGGCGGTGTTCGCGGTCGGGTACGTGGCGATGGCGCGGCACATGGCCAACGCCGGCGCGTTCTACACCTACGTCACCCGCGGGCTCGGACGCCCGGCGGGCATCGCGGCCGCCTGGGTGGCGCTGATCGCGTACAACGCGCTGCAGGTCGGGTTGTACGGCGCTTTCGGCGCGGCGACGACCCCGCTGATCGAACGGTGGGCAGGCGTCACGCCGCCCTGGTGGGTGGTGTCGCTGATCGCCTGGGCGCTCGTGGCGGTGCTGGGCGTGATGCGGGTGGACGTCAACGGCCGGCTGCTGGCCGTCCTGCTCACTGCCGAGGTGGCGGTCATCCTGCTGTTCGACCTCGCCGACCTGATCAACCCGGCGCCCTCCGGCTTCTCCATGGAGACGCTGTCGCCCGGCGCGCTGTTCGAGCCCGGCGTGGGGGCGCTGCTGGTGATCGCGACGCTCGGGTTCGTGGGGTTCGAGTCGTCCGTGGTGTTCTCGGAGGAGAGCCGCGAGCCGCGACGTACGGTGCCGCTGGCCACCTACTCGGCCGTGGCGATCATCGCGGGCCTGTACGCGCTGTCGTCCTGGGCGATGACGGTCGCCACCGGCCCGGCCGCCATCGTGGCCACGGCGCAGCGTGACCAGGCGGACACCATCTTCGTGCTCGCCGCGCAACACCTGGGCGGCACGGTGGTGGACATCGCCAGGGTGCTCTTCGCGACCAGCGTGTTCGCGGCGATGATCTCCTTCCACAACACCACCGCCCGCTACTTCTTCGCGCTCGGTCGCGAGCGGGTGCTGCCTGCCGTCTTCGGCCGGACGCGGGCCCGCAGCGGCGCGCCCAAGGCAGGCTCGATCGCGCAGAGCGTGTTCGGGCTGGTCGTCATCGCGGTGTATGCGCTGCTCGGGCTCGACCCGCTGGTGCAGTTGTTCTTCTACGGCGGCTCGTTCGGCGGGTTCGGGGTGCTGCTGCTGATCTTCGTGACGTCCATCGCGATCATCGTGTTCTTCCTCCGCGAGCCGAGCGGCGAGACCGTCGCGCGGCGGCTGGTCGCGCCCGTGCCCGCCGCGATCGCGCTGGCCGTGATGGTGTGGCTGGCGCTGGACAACTTCGGGACGTTGCTGGGCGTGCCCGAGGGGGACCCGCTGGCCTGGATCCTGCCCGCGGTCTACGGCGTCGCCGTCGTCGTGGGTCTGCTGTGGGCGATCACCCTGCGGTCCAGACAACCCGCGGTCTACTCTCAGGTCGGGATGGGCGCCAAGGCGGCCACCACCCGGGACCTCACCTGATCGAACGAGAGGGGATAGGCCATGGGAGAGACCTTCGTCATGCGGCCGGACATCCGGCGTGCGGCTGAAGAGGACGCGGCACAGGTGGCCGAGCTGATCGCGACCGCGTTCGCCCAGCTCAAGGTGGTGAGCTACCTCGTGCCTGACCGCAGGGAACGCCACAAGGTCCTGACCGCCGACTTCCGGATCCTCGTGGAACACGCGCTGGAGCACGGCGAGATCCACCTCATCGACGACGGCCACGCGACCGCGGTCTGGTTCCCGCACACCGCGCCGCTGCCCGCCCCGCCCGACTACGACCGCCGGCTGGCCGAGTGCGCCGGGGAGTGGGTCGAGCACTTCCGCGTGCTCGACGGGCTGTTCGAGGAGCACCATCCGGCCGAGCCGCATCACTACCTGGCGTTCCTGGCGGTGCATCCGGACCGGCAGAACCAGGGGCTGGGCTCGGCGCTGCTGCGCCACCACCACGACCGGCTGGGCGGCGCGGCGGCCTACCTGGAGGCCAGCAGCGCCGGCAGCAGGGACCTGTACACGCGCCACGGCTACCAGGTCCGCGAGCCGTTCGCGCTACCGGACGGGACGTTGTTCTGGCCGATGTGGCGACCCGGCGGCCCGTGACGCTGGTAGGCCTCGCCGGGTTACGGCTGGGCCCTCAGCACCGTACGACCGCCCGCAGGGCCGAAGAGCTCACCCGGTCGTGAAACTTTCACCTTCTTCAGGGTGCGATGGTGCGCACCCGTTGACGCGGCGGCAACGGGACAGGAGGATCGGGAGCGCGCCATTGGGAGCGCTCCCAACCCTCCAGAGGACCTCCATGACCCGAAGCCGGGCCGCCTTACTGGCCCTTCTCACCATGGTCGCCCTGTCCCCCGCCACGGCGGCGCACGCCGCGGACGAGGGGCCCGAGCAGATCGTGAACGGCACCTTCGACGCCGGAACCGCCCCCTGGTGGGGCACCGCCAACGTCACGCTCGCCGTCGATGAGGGACGGCTCTGCGCCGACATCCCCGGCGGCACCGCCAACCCGTGGGACGTCATCATCGGCCAGAACGACATCCCGCTGGTGGAAGGCGAGACGTACGCCTACAAATTCTCCGCCTCCGCGGCCCCGGCCAAGGTCGGCAGGGCGCTGATCCAGCTTCCCGTGGACCCGTGGACGCAGTATCTGTCGGCCGCGCCCGAGATGAGCGTCTCGGGCAACTCCTACTCCTACACGTTCAGCGCCCCCGTGTCGCTGCCGAACTCCCAGGTCGTGTTCCAGCTGGGCGGCAGCGCCGAGCCCTGGAGGTTCTGCATGGACGACGTGTCGCTCAAGGGCGGCGCGGAGCCCGAGGTCTACGAGCCGGACACGGGCCCGCGGGTCCGCGTGAACATGGTCGGCTACCTCCCCGAGGCCCCCAAGAAGGCGACCGTGGTCACCACCGCGACGACCGCGCTGGACTGGGAGCTCAAGAACGCCGCCAAGGAGACCGTCGCCCAGGGCAAGACCACCCCCAGAGGCGTGGACGCGAGCTCGGGGCAGAACGTGCACACGCTGGACTTCAGCGGCTTCCGCAAGCCCGGCAAGGGCTACACGATCACGGCGGACGGCGAGACGAGCCGGCCGTTCGACATCGACGCCGGCATCTACGACCAGTTGCCCGCCGACGCGCTGAAGTTCTACTACACCCAGCGCAGCGGCATCGAGATCCTGGACAGCCTCCGGCCGGGGTACGGCAGGCCGGCCGGGCACGTCGGCGTGGCACCCAACCAGGGCGACGTGAGCGTGCCGTGCCAGCCGGGCGTCTGCGACTACTCGCTGAACGTCAAGGGCGGCTGGTACGACGCCGGCGACCACGGCAAGTACGTCGTCAACGGCGGCATCTCGGTCTACCAGCTCATGGCCACGTACGAGCGGGACAAGGCGGCCTTCAAGGACGGCCAGCTGAACATCCCCGAGAGCGGCAACGGCAGGCCCGACATCCTGGACGAGGCCCGGTGGGAGCAGGAGTTCCTGCTGAGCATGCAGGTGCCGGACGGAAAGCCGTTCGCCGGGATGGCGCACCACAAGATCCACGACCAGAACTGGACCGGGCTCCCGCTGCTGCCGCACCTCGACCCGCAGCTGCGCGAGCTGCACCCGACCTCGACGGCCGCCACGCTCAACCTGGCCGCGACCGCGGCGCAGGCGGCCAGGCTGTACGCCCCGTACGACCCCGCGTTCGCCGCCAAGAACCTGCAGGCGGCCCGCAAGGCGTGGGCGGCCGCCAAGGCCAACCCGGCCAGGTACGCCGACCCGAACGACGGCACTGGCGGCGGCGCCTACAGCGACGCCGACGTGACCGACGAGTTCTACTGGGCGGCGGCCGAGCTGTACATCACGACGGGCGAGAAGGAGTTCAAGGACTTCGTCCTGGCCTCGCCGCACCACACCGGCGACGTCTGGCGTGACCGCGGCTTCGACTGGGGCAACACCGCCCAGCTCGGCCGCCTGGACCTGGCGACCGTGCCCAACGGGCTGCCCGACCGGGCGCGGGTGCGGCAGTCGGTGGTCCAGGGCGCCGAGAAGTACCTGGCGATCCAGAAGGCGCACCCGTACGGCCTCCCGTACAACCCGCCGGACTTCGACTGGGGCTCCAACAACCTGGTGCTGAACAACATGGTCGTCATGGCGACCGCGTTCGACCTGACCGGGCAGGAGAAGTACCGGGCCGCCGTGCGCGAGGGCATGGACTACATCCTCGGGCGCAACGCGCTCAACCAGTCGTACGTGACCGGTTACGGCGAGGTGGCCTCGCAGAACCAGCACAGCCGCTGGTACGCCCGCCAGCTCGACCCCGCGCTGCCCAACCCGCCGCGCGGCACCTTGTCCGGCGGCCCGAACTCCAGCATCCAGGACCCCCTCGCGCAGCGGCTGCTCCAGGGCTGCAAGCCGCAGTTCTGCTACATCGACGACATCGAGTCGTGGTCGACGAACGAGCTGACCATCAACTGGAACTCCCCGCTGGCCTGGGTGTCGGCGTTCCTGGCCGACAAGAGCGAGCGCTCGGACTGCCGGGTCCGCTACACGGCCCACGGCTCGGGCTCGTTCACCGCTCAGGTCGTGATCGAGAACACCGGCAGGCACACCGTGGACGGCTGGAGCCTGCGCTGGTCGTTCCTGAGCGGCCAGCGGGTCCGGCAGGACTGGGGCGCCGAGCTGTCGCAGTCCGGCTCCGTGGTGACCGCCAGAAGCCAGAGCAAGATCAGGCCAGGCAAGTCCGTGGCCTTCGGCTTCACCGGCACGAACCCCTGGGGACCCAACCCGGCACCCGAGGTGTTCCACCTGAACGGCGACCGGTGTAGGTGATCCAGCACGCCCGGCGGCCTGCTCGTTGGCCGCCGGGCATTGCCGACGCTCCGTTCAACGGAATAATGTCAGCCCATGCCGAGGGGAACGTCTGAAGTCAGCGAGCCGATGTACTTCGTGCTCACCGCCCTGCGCGTGGGGCCGCTGCACGGACACGCGATCAGCAAGTCGATCAAGGAGCTGTCGGGGGGCCGGGTCCAGCCGTCGGTCGGCACCCTCTACGGCATCCTGGAACGCCTGAACGAGCGCGGCGTGATCACCGTGGACCGCGAAGAGGTCGTCAACGGCCGCAACCGCCGCTACTTCAGGATCACCGACGAGGGCCAGGCGCTGGTGGAGGCCGAGGCCAGACGGATGCAGGCAGCCGCGTCCCTCGTCCTGCGACCGTCCACCCCATGACGGCGGTCGAGCCGCCGGCCGGCCCCTGACGCCGCGGGACGCGCTCCGATGAATCCTGGCACCGTCCGGGGCCGTCCAAGGAGCATGAGGAGAATCTGGCGGATCGTGCTCCTGCCGGCGCTCGCCCTGACGCTGAGCGCCTCCGCGACACCAGCCGGCGCCATGCCCGTCTCCACACAGAACACCCAGAACGCCCAAAAGAGGGTGCTGGTCGACCTCCGCAAGCAGGGCGGCTTCGCGGGGCTCGATGATCACATGATCGTGTACCGCGACGGCTGCGTGCGGCTGGACCGGCGCACGGGGCCGGTCATCGACAAGTGCCTCACCGGCAAGGAGGAGCGCAGGCTCCGGACGTACCTGAAGAAGCTGAGGATCGGCCGGTCGGAGACGCGACCGCCGGGAGCCGACTTCATCAAATACACGCTCGCCCATGACCGGCGCCGGGCCAGCCGCTACACGCTGCCCGCCGGCTGGCAGCCGGTGGTGCGGCACCTGGAGCAGATCATGGAGAAGTACTGGGCGCCGGATTGAGGCCGCACTCCATCAAGTGATTGACCGGTTGGGGGTGGCGAACTATGTTCGGCGCATGACATCCGCGGACGGCGGGCAGGTCGCCCTCATCATCGAGGTCGCGACGCGGCTGTTCGCGGCGCTCGGCTACGACGGCACCTCGACGCGCCAGATCGCCGAGGCCGCCGGAATGAACATCGCCACCGTCAACTACCACGTGGGCGGCAAGCGGGAGTTGTACCTGGCGGTCATGGAGCGAGCTCACCAGGTGGAGAAGGCGGCGCTCGACCAGGCGCTCGACCGGCTGCCCGGCGACGACCCGGTCGTCGCCATCCACCGGCTCGTGGACGACTACCTCGACTTCTGCGTGGACAACCCCGAGATCCCCGCGCTGTGGATGCATCGCTGGCTCTCGGACGCCAGCGACATCACCGAGCTGGAGCGGGCGTACGTGCAGCCGCTGGTCACCTCGGTCGCCGCCGCGCTGCGTCCCGCTGCGGAGTCGGGCGTGATCGACGGCGCCGTCGATCTGGAGTACACGATCTGGACCGTGATCTGGTCGGTGCACGGGTTCGCCAAGGGCGGCGTGCTGGACGCCGAGGGGCGCCGACGGGGTCCGGGCGATCGAGCGGCCCTGCGCCGCTTCCGCGCCCACCTGCACCTGACCCTCCACCGCACACTCGCACTCCCGGAGGAGCCTGCGTGAACCTTCCCCTCATCGGACGGCCCGCCGAGGACCTGCTGGCCGAGGTGTCCAGGCTCAAGCAGCACGACTTACCGGTGCGCGGCGGCCAGGTGACCGCCTACGTCTACGACACCGGGCGGGCCGAGGTCAACGACGCCGCGGCGCGGGCGTACTTCGAGATGCTGGAGGTCAACTGCCTCGACCCGACCGCGTTCCCGAGCGTGGTCGAGATGGAGCGGCAGGTGGTCGGCGCGGTCGCCGACGTGCTCGGAGGCGGGCACGGCATCTTCACCAGCGGCGGCACCGAGTCGATCATGCTGGCTGTGAAGGCGGCACGGGACATGGGCGGCCGGGCCCGGCCCAAGCTGGTGGTCCCCGTCACCGCCCATCCCGCCTTCCACAAGGCCGCCCACTATCTCGGCGTCGAGGTCGTGGCCGTGCCGGTGGACCTGGAGACGTACCGGGTGCGGGCGGAGGACGTCGAGGGGGCCGTCGACGAGGACACGATCCTGGTCGTCGCCTCGGCGCCGTCCTATCCGCAAGGCGTGATCGACCCGATCGAGCAGGTCGCCGCCGTGGCCTCGGCGGCCGGCGTCCCCTGCCACGTGGACGCGTGCGTGGGCGGGTGGCTGCTCCCCTGGCTGCGCGCGGCGGGCGCCGCGGTCCCGCCGTTCGACCTGTCCGTGCCCGGCGTCACGTCGATCTCCTGCGACCTGCACAAGTACGGGTACGCCCCCAAGGGCGCCTCGGTCGTGCTCTTCGCCGACCCCGCGATGCGGCGCAAGGCGTACTTCGCGTCGGCCGCCTGGCCCGGCTACACGATCATCAACGCGACCGTCCAGAGCTCCAGGTCGGCCGGCCCCCTCGGCGGCGCCTGGGCAACCCTGCAGGCGCTGGGCCGGCAGGGGTACGAGGAGCTCGGCCGGGTCACGCTGGAGGCCACGACCCGGCTCCGCGACGGCATCGCCGCGATCCCGGGGCTGCGGGTGCTGGGCGAGCCCGAGTCGTCGCTGGTGGCCTTCGCCGGGGACGGCATCGACGTGTTCGTCCTGGCCGACGAGGCCCGGGGCCGGGGCTGGTTCCTGCAACCCCAGCTGTCGTACGCGGGCATTCCGGCCAACCTGCACATCACCGTGACCGGGGTGACGCTGGCCGGGGTCGACGCCATGCTCAAGGTGATCGCCGACTCGGCCGCCGCCGCCGCGGAGCGCGGTCCCGTCGTGCTGCCCGATGGGCTGGTCGAGCTGGTGGCGGGCCTGGATCTGGAGGCGCTGGACGACGCCACCTTCGCCGAGCTGGCCGCGTCCGTGGGAGTGGACCTGCGGCCGGGGTCGGGGCAGCCGGAGATGGCGATGGTCAACGCGGTCCTGGACGCGCTCCCCCCGGCCGGCAGGGAGGCGGTGCTGGTGCGGTTCCTGTCGGTGATCTACGGATCCTAGGCGGCGGACACGATGGCGATGCCGAGGCACATCTCGTCGCTGGTGCCGTCACCCCACACCACGTATCGCGGCGGCGTCTTCTGGAGCTGCGGCAGCAGGGCGCGCAGGCCGGCGTCGTGCGTGCAGGTCACCCGGACCACGTCGCCCTTCTTGACCTGGACGGGTGCGGGGAGCACACGAAGCGCCTGGTCGTCGAAGTTGTAGTCGGGCACGTTCAGCAATGTGCGCGCCCCCGGTGTGCCGGGGTTCAGCTCGACCTTGATGGCACGTCCGAGCAGGTGCATGTGACCGGCCAAGGCGTGCACGGTGGCCGGGCCCCCGACAGGCAGATCGCAGTGCTGCGTGGGTCCAGGCTTGGGGCGGCAGAACTCGGCGAGGTCGGTCAGCTGCTGCTCGACGTCCTTGCCGAACCTGGCGGCGACGTCCTTCACCGCGGCGGCCCGGTCGCGCAGCGGGCCCGACTCCTTCGGCGTGCACGGCAGCTCCACCGGCGCCGGGAACAACGCGGTCTCGAGCGGCGTCAGCTCCCGCTCGGCGAGGCGCAGCCGGATCCCCGAGCGGTCGGTGCCCGGCTTGCCCTCCACGCCCAGCAGGTTGTAGTGGACCTGCATGACGAGCTGGCTGCCTGGCGGCAGCTCGTAGCCGTACTCGGCGTCGAGGAGCGTCTCGTTCGTGCCGGGCGCCCAGTGGGCCACCCAGGACGCCTCGTCGACGCCCGAGTCGCCGAAGCACGTGTAGCCCTGGCCGGGGGTGGCGGCGTGAGTCGTCCGTGCCGCCGTTGGGCGGACCCGGCGTGTACGGCTCCGCCATGGTCAGCGTGACGAACCGTTCGCCGGGCCGGGGCGGGGCGGTCGTGGGCGTGGCCATGTGGCCGGAATGGCCAGAATGAGTGGATTGGGTGGGTGGAGCGGCGGTGCTCTGCCCGCCGCACGAAACAAGCAGGACGGCCACGACCACCAAGGCGGCCACCCTGATCGATCGATCCATGGCTCCACACTCACCCGGAGACGGCGGCGGAACATCCTTCCCAGGAACGTTTCCGCTCGTACCCGGGAAGGACCACCGCCTCCGACCCCAGTCGCGCTCGGCCGACCGGCTCGTCCTCCTGGCCAGGAAACTCCTGGCGCACGGTCACGGATAGACGGGACCGTAGGGGGCGGGAGGAGAGGGTGGCTCGTCGTCGTCCTCGTCGGACCACGCGAGAACCTCCGGACGGAGAATCGCCGATGCTCCGATGACCTCGAGGCCCAGCAGACGGCCTTCCGCGTCGAAGTCCAGCACCACTTCCCCCGGCATCCCCTCACGCTCCACCAGGAACTGCGACTCCGCCTCCCCTTGGCCTATCTCTTCCACCAGATAGATGTAGGCGACGTCGTTCTCGTCGTCATGTTCGATCCGCACGTCAAACCTCTCAGCGGCAGTTATTTCCTCTTGCCCTTCCAGATGGCAGAGATGATGCCACCACTCTTGTTCGTCACCACACGGACATTCTGGGTCTCATAGACAGTGGTGCCCGGCTTGTTGCCAGACTTCTTCTGCCCGTTCCGCTTCGTCTGCTCGATCATGTCGTCGCTGATGTTCCGCTGGCCCTGGCGGACGGAGGCGTGACCCGTGGTGCCGTCGGTGCTGTTGGCGGGCCCGCCGCTGCCGCCACCGCGACGGCCGCCACCACCGCGGCGGCCGTTGCCGCCAGTCCTCGCGTTCTTGTTACTGCGGCCCATGGTGGCCAGGTAGTCGCGCACGTGGCGGGGGCCGGTAGTCGCTCTCGGCCCCACGGTCGTCGGCCGCCAGCGCACGCTCCGGCCCGCCCCGGCGAATGCCGGGTTGAGTCCCGGGCCTCCCGGGCGGCGCAGGCTCTCCAGGATGCGGCGCATCGGCTCGATGACCCGCTGCCGCAACATGGGAGCCAGCACCTTCCCGGTGCCCTCGCTGCCCTCGCGCAGGATCGCGCCGACGACCCGGCGGCGGGCGAGAATGTGTGCGGTGGCCGCCGCGCCGCCGGCCACGCCGCCGACCAGCAACAGCCTGTTGACGTCGATCAGCGCTGCCGCCGCCTGGGTGGCCGCGGCGAGCTTCACCCCGGACACCACCGAGGCGGTGCCGTCAAGGATCATCGGGCCGGTCCTCATCGCGACCGAGGCCTGGGCGATATGGTCGTTCGCGACCGGGTTCCAGTGCCGAGCCATGGCGGTCGCGGAGGCGCCGCGGTAAACCTGCTGCGTGTTGCGGACCTCCGAGTCCGCTCCTTCCGCCGCGGGGAACACACGGGCGCGCGCGGCGCGGTCGGTGTTGCCTTCCGCTCTCATGTTGTCTTCGCTGATGCTCGGCCAGGGGCCGAGCATCGACATGATCCCGGCGAGCTCGGGCGGCAGGTTCACCCCCATATTTGTCCCAGGCCCTGGGTGTTCGCCAGCTCGGTGTCGCCCATGTTCCTGGCCACGGTGTGCAGGCTCTCGCCGGTCGCGCCGATCTCCCCGGACAGGCCGCTGAGCGCGGCGGCGGCGATCTGCCGGCATTCGGCGTACGCACTGGTGAACATGCCGAACAGGCCATCGTCGCCCCAGGAGGAGACGCCGTCTCCGGATTGGCCGTACGCCTGGGCTGCCGCCGTGGAGTCGTCACCGTGGATCGTGATCCGGGTGGCTTGTTGCCCCACTGCCCCCATGGACATCTCAAGTCCCGTCATGCCCAATGACCATAGCGTGACATACCGGGATCACGGGACTCTTCCCTCCATTAGCGACACTTGCTAAAGATCCACTACGGATATGTCTACACTGGGGGACTTGACTCGCTGACTGCCGGAGTACGACATGCCGATACCAGCGCCGGAAGACGACCTCGAGTACCTCGAGCAGGTGCTCGCCAAGACCAGGCAGACCATGCGCGGCCTGCGTGCGGCGCAGGCCAGGATCCTGGAGGTGGTCGGCCAGGCGGAGACCAAGGACGGGCTGATCGAGGCGACCGCGGACGGCAGAGGCGACCTGACCAGACTGCGCATCGACCCGCGGGCACTGCGGCTGGGAGAGGCCGAGCTCGGCCGGCAGGTCACGCTGGTGCTCCAAGAGGCGCAGGAGGACGCGGCGCGGCAGGCCCAGGAGATCGCGGGCACGGCGATGTCCGAGGTCCCAGAGATGCCCGCGCCGCTCGACGAGACGTTCGTCCGCGCCAGGGTCGAGCAAGTGGCTCGCGATCTTCTCTAGGCTGGAGGCAAGCGTGTACTCCCACGGGATGGACCCCACGGACATCAGAGACCGGGACCTGGACGAGATCGGGCGCCAGGGAGAGCGAATGCTGGGCTGGCTCGAGACCGCCCAGGAGGAGCTCGACAAGATCGTCGGCGTTGGGCAGGGGCCCTCCGGCCAGGTCAAGGCCGCCGTTGATCCGAACGGCAGGGTCCTGGAGGTCACCTTCGGTCCGCGCGCGCTGCGCCTGGACTCCAGGACGCTGGCGGAGGAGGTGCTGGCGGCCGTGCGCCTGGGCCGGGAGGAGTCCGAGCGTCAGGCCCGCGAACTCATGCGCGAGGCCCTGCCCGGCTTCGACCCCGCCGAGGCGAACGCCCAGCTCGGTCGCCTGCTCGACTCGTACGGCGACTGAGAAGGGCCGGCTGCTCGACCCGTACGGCGACTGAGGAGAGACCGGTCTGGATCAAGGTGGTGACGTGGGCAGGACGGCCTCGACGTGGAAGCCCCCGTCCTCGACCGGGCCGGCCTTGAGCGTGCCGCCGGCCAGCTCGACCCACTGCCGTACGTCGTGCAGGCCACCCGCGTCCTCCTGCCCGAGGCCCTCGTCCGGGGGCTTATGGCTGACGCTGATCCGGACGACGCCAGGGAGGTAGCGGACCTCGACCCGGGCGTCCGTGCCGGGCGCGTAGTCGCAGACGTTCGCCAGGGCGTCCTGGACCACCCGGTACGCCGTCCGCCCCACCGCGCCGGAGACGGGGACCGGCGTGCCGGACACCACCAGCTTCACGGGCACACCGGCGCGGGCGGACTCCGAGATCACCGAACGCAGGTCCGGCAGCGGCAGTCCCAGGTCGAAGCCCTCCCCGGTGCCGCGCCGTAACAACGCCACCATGTGACGCAGCTCGTCCAGCACCTCGAAGGCCGTGGTGCGCAGCTCATCCGCCGCCACCCTGCCGCGCTCGTCGGCCGTGGCGTCGGCCAGGGCCCCGGCCTGTAACACCATCCGGCTGACGCGGTGGGTGACGACGTCGTGGATCTCGCCGGCCAGCCGCTCGCGTTCGACCCGCTCGGCCCGCTCCTCCAGCGCCCGGTCCAGCCGTGCCCTGACCTCCGCGTACAGGCCGTACAGCACCGCCAGCGCGATCGCCACCTCGGTACGCAGGACGAGGGGCGCGGCGGCCGGCCACTCGGCCAGCAGCAGCACGGCCAGGGCGATCGTGATCACCGGCAGCCAGCGCAGGGTGCGGCGCTGCCGCTCGGCCGCGAACCGCATCGCCGCGTACACCGCGAACGGGCACGACGGCGGCCACACCAGCACCTCGTACAGCGGCGGCACGGCGGACGGGGCCAGCACGCAGAGCGCGGGCAGCGCGACCGCCGTGCCGGCGGCGATCCACGCCACGGTGAGCGGCGCTCGGCGCATCCACACCACCGGCAACGCGGCGGCCAGGAGGATCGGCAGGAGCGGGCCCGCGGAACCGGTCGTCAGCGTCAAGCCTGCCGCGACGAGGACCGCGACCACGTCGGCAGGCCGCGGACGGGCACCGTCCACCGGCTCATCGTACGATCACCGACCCGGCCTGCCCACCCTCCGAGGTCCCCCGGCTCAGACCTTGGTGATGCGGACGGCGTCGGCGATGACGTACCCCGTCGTGGAGGTCCAGCGGCTCACCCCGACCACGTTGTACGTGCCCGCGTTGAGGGAGAACGTGCCGATGTTGCGCCACGCCCCGCCCCCGGACCGCTGGTCCACCGTGATCGTCTGGTTGCCGCCCGACGCCGCCACGATGTGCGGTGTCGCGCTGTTGTACCCGGAGCTGGCCGGATACCAGATCTCCACCCGATAGCTGCCCGCGCTCGGGATGGACGCCTGAAACCAGGCGGGATCACTGGCCGCGACCGGGTCGGCGAAGCGGTAGTCGGTGCCGTGCAGCTGCGTCGAGTACGTCGAGGTGCCCCAGGTGGCGCTTGCCGTGAAGCCGGACCCGGCATTGTCGACCACCACGCTGAACGCGGAACCGCCGGAGGCCGGCTTGCCCGCACTCGGCGCGCTCTCCTGGTGCGTCCGGTTGAGCGCGGTCACGTAGTAGGTCTGCGTCCCACTGGCGGTCGTGTCGGTGAACGTGGTCTTCCTGGTGGTGGTGATCAGGTTGCGGGCATCGGCGAAGAAGCACGGATCGGCCGCGGAGGGAGAGCCGGCCACGCGGTAGACGGCGTACGAGGTGCCCGACCCGGTCCAGGCCAGCTGGACGCCGTTGGAGACCTGGGTGGCGGAGGTGATGGCCGGCGCGGCGGGAGCGGCGGCCGAGCCGCGGGCGGGCGGCAGCGCCGGTTTGGTGTAGTGGGCGTTGACGAGCCTGGTGATCGCGCCGATCCGATCGGCCTTGACGTCCTTCGCGCTGAAGTAGACATCACCGACGACCTCGGGATGTTTCCTGTTGTCGGTGAGGTGGTCGCTGAGCTCGGCCGGGTCCTGCCAGGCGGCGTCCTGGCCGGAGGCGCCCGCGCGGTAGGCGGCCTGGCCGACGACGAGCTGCACGCCGGTGCCCCGCACCACGTCGGACCACCAGGCGGTGAGCACCTCGTAGGCGGCGGTGGAGAAGCCGATGTGCCAGTAGATCTGCGGCGAGATGTAGTCGACCCAGCCCTGCTTCACCCACTGCCGGCTGTCGGCGTAGATGGCGTCGTACGACTGCAGCCCCGACGTGCGCGAGCCGAGCGGGTCGGTGCCGGAGTTGCGCCAGATGCCGAACGGGCTGATCCCGAAGGACACGTGCGGCTTGGCGGCGTGGATGCGCTGGTCGAGCTCCCGGACGAGGAGGTTGACGTTGTCGCGCCGCCAGTCGGCGACGTTGCTGAACGAGCCGCCGTACTGCTGGTAGGTGGCCGCGTCCGGGATGCTCGCGCCGCTGACCGGATAGGGGTAGAAGTAGTCGTCGAGGTGCACGCCGTCGATGTCGTAGCGGGAGACGGCGTCCATGATCGCGTCCTCGATGAAGTCGCGTACCGCCGGGATGCCCGGGTTGTAGTAGAGCTTGCCGCCGTAGGCGAAGCGCCAGCCCGGATTCTGCCGCGCCGGGTGCGTGGAGACGAGCCTGGTCGGGTCGTCGTGGTTGGCGATCCGGTACGGGTTGAACCAGGCGTGGAACTCCAGGTTGCGGGCGTGGGCCTCGTTGACCATGAACGCCAGCGGATCGTACCCGGGGTTGCCGCCCTGGGTGCCGGTCAGCCACTGCGACCACGGCTCGTACGGCGACGGCCAGAACGCGTCGGCGGTCGGCCTGACCTGCACGACCACGGCGTTCATGCGCTTGGCGACGGCCAGGTCCAGCCAGGCCCGGAACTCGGCCTGCTGCGCCGAGGCGCTCAGCCCGGTGCGGCTGGGCCAGTCGATGTTCGCGACCGACGAGACCCACATGGCCCTGAGCTGGCGTTTGGGGGTGGCGGGATCGGTCGTGCAGGCGGCTGCGGCGGAGGTCGGTGTGACGATGCTGACGAGTGCGGCCGTGAGTGCCGCTAAGACGGTACGCAGAAGCGCGGTCACGAAGGGAAGTTTCAGGTCTACGAGACTAAAGCGCAATAGTCTTCACGAAACGAATGGGCGGAAAGTTTCACCTAACACCGAAGTAATGTCAATTATCGACATCAGTCAGGACATGCCATACGTTGCACCCGTCACCCTTGTGAACGAGGAGCACCCATGACTCTCGCCCGCACGCGATTAGCAGCCCTCGCCACCTCGATTCTCGCCGTCCTCCTCATCGCCGCAGGCCAGCCGGCCATGGCTGCGCCGACCAGCGGGGCCAAGGACGCTCCGCTGCCCGCCGCGTTCGCCAAGGCGGCAGCCGAGCACGACGTGCCACGCGACCTGCTCGTCGCCCTCGCCTACGCCGAGACCCACCTCGACGGCCACAACGGCGAGCCCAGCGCCAGCGGCGGCTACGGCATGACGCACCTGGTCAGCAACCCGACCAACCACTCACTCGAGAAGGCCGCCGAGCTCACCAAGCTCCCGGTCGAGCAGCTGAAGACCGACGACGCGGCCAACATCCTCGGCGGCGCCGCGGTCCTGCGCTCCCACGCCGACGCGCTCGGCCTCGACGAGACCGCCAGGAAGGACATCGGCCGCTGGTACCAGGCGGTCGCCAAGTACTCCAACGCCTCCTCCCCCGAGCTGGCCCGCCTGTACGCCGACGCCGTGTACGAGCAGCTCGGCCTCGGCATCGACGCCCGCGGCGTGCAGGTCAAGCCGCAGGAGGTCACCGCCGACCGCGGCGCGTACGCCAAGACCCGCGACCTGAACGCGCAGGCCGAGGTCGCCAGCCCCGACTACCCGCCGGCCGCCTGGGTCGCGGCCAACTCCGGCAACTACCGCGTCGCCAACCGCGAGACCGACTACAACATCGACCGCGTGGTCATCCACGTGACCCAGGGCTCGTACGCGGGCACCATCTCCTGGTTCCAGAACCCCAGCGCCAACGTCTCGGCCCACTACGTGGTCAAGTCGTCCAACGGCGCCATCACCCAGATGGTGCGGGACAAGGACGTCGCCTGGCACGCGGGCAACTCGACCTACAACAACCGGTCCATCGGCATCGAGCACGAGGGCTTCGTCAACGACGCCTCGTGGTTCACCGACGCGATGTACCGGGCCTCGGCCAGCTTGACGCGGGCGCTCTGCGACAAGTACGGCATCCCGAAGACCCGTACCGGCATCATCGGCCACAACGAGGTCCCCGGCGCGACCCACACCGACCCCGGCTCGCACTGGAACTGGACCACGTACATGAACTACGTGACCGGTGGCGGCACCCCGTCGTGGACGACGACCGTGGACAACACCACGGCCGGCCAGTTCACCGCCAGCGCCAACTGGGGCACCTCCGCCTACTCCAGCCAGCGCCACGGCGCCGACTACCGCTTCGCCGACCCGGTCGCCGCCAGCGACCCGGCGTGGTGGTCGGCGGCGATCCCCAGCGCCGGCACGTACCGGGTCGAGGTCTGGCATCCGGCTGATCCCGGGTACAACAGCTCGACGCCGTACATCGTGGCGACGTCGAGCGGCAACCAGACCGTGTACGTCGACCAACGCTCCGGCGGCGGAGCCTGGCGCAGCATCGGGACGTTCACCCTCAACGCGGGCACGTACAACGTGGTCGGCGTGAGCAGATGGACGTCCGGCACAGGCCTCGTCATCGCCGACGCCGTCCGCATCAGCCGGGTCTGACACCCTCCACGCGGCCCGCGCCCGCTCCGGCGGCGCGGGCCGTAGCGCCGTCCCGGATGCATCACGCTCCGTAACGGACAGTGAGATCATTCCCGGAGGGTCACTCCCGCCGGATGGCGGCGGGGCCGCCGGTTTCCCACCGGGTGAGCGTCGTCCGATGGCCGGCCTGGGCGCCGGTGCGCGGGTCGATCTTGAAGGTGCCGTACAACGTGGTGGTCTCCAGAGCACCGGCGACGGTCCACAACGCCCCCCGCTCGGTGCTCCCCGCTGCCGCGACGCAGTGCGCGGCGATGATCGCGGTGGCCGCGGCCTGCACGGCGGGATAGCCGGGCGACGTCCCGGCCCGCTCCCGGTAGGCCTCGACGAACTCCCGCTCGCCCACCCCGATGGCAGCCTCGCCACCACATCCCGGGAACCACTGCCCGACCCCGTAGACCCCCCGAGGAT
>NZ_VCKY01000399.1 GCF_005889735.1 Nonomuraea turkmeniaca | reverse complement strand
CACCCATCCCGTGCAGGTCGTGCGGCCGGTGGCCGTGCCGCTCGCGCTCACCGTGATCGGCGACGCCGCGCCGGGGCGGCTGCACGCGGTGTTCTCGCCGCCGCCGCTGGTCCTGGCCTTCACCAAGGAGGAGCCGGACGGCGCCACCGCCGTGCCGGGCGGGCCGTGGCTAGGGGCCTCCGTACGCGCCGGGATCGCCGATCTGACCTTCACGGAGCTCGCGTACGAGCCGCTGGACGGCGGGATGGCGCTGCGCTTCGACTACGAGTGCCACACCGTGGTGCGCGGGTCGTGGACGTCGCCCGCGATCGTCTTCCGTACCGCGTCCTCCCCGTGGGAGGCGATCGCGCACCACCGGGACGACCTGGTCGCGCACGGGCTGGCGCCCGCCGGGCCGGTCCACGAGCGGCACGCGTGGTGGAGCGAGCCGATCTTCTGCGGCTGGGGCGCCCAGTGCGCCGGAGCTCGCAGGGCCGACGGCCGGTCGCCGGTGGAGCTGTCCCGGCAGGACCTCTACGACGAGTGGCTGGCGCGACTCGAGGACCACGGCATCGTCCCGGGGACGATCGTCATCGACGACCGCTGGCAGCTGACATATGGGGAGATGGAGCCCGACCCGGCGAAGTGGCCGGCGCTCCGCGAGTGGATCGCCGCCAGGCAGGCGCGCGGGCAGCGGGTGCTGCTGTGGTGGCGGGCCTGGTCGGCCGACGGGCTGCCGGCCGAGGAGTGCGTGCTGGACGCCGGCGGACGGGCGGTGGCCGCCGACCCGTCGAACCCCGCCTACCGGCTCCGCGTCCAGGCGATCATGGACCGGCTGCTCGGCGACCTCGGGGCGGACGGATTCAAGATCGACTTCACGCAGTGGTTCCCCAGCGGATCGCACCTGAAGTCGTACGGCTCGACCTGGGGCATGGCCCTCCTGCACGAGCTGCTCGCCACCCTGTACGACGCCGCCAAACGCGTCAAACCCGGCGCTCTGATGGTCACCCACACGCCGCATCCCGCGTTCGGCGACGTCACCGACATGGTCCGGCTCAACGACGTGCTCGAGTACGACGCCCACGGCGAGCTCGTGCCGGCCGTCGACCAGCTGCGCTTCCGCCACGCGGTCGCCGCCCACGCCATGCCGGGCCACCTGATCGACACCGACCAGTGGCCGATGCCGAGCAGGGCGGACTGGCTGGCCTACGCCGAGGCGCAGCCCTCGCTCGGCGTGCCCGCGCTGTACTACGCCGAGCGCATCGACAACTCCCTGGAGGAGATCACCGGCGCGGACCTCGAGCAGGTCGCGCGGTGGTGGCGGCGATGAGGCAGACCGCCGGGAGTGGTCGGCGGTACAGGACGTGTGGGAACGATACCGGATAGAATCGCGCCTCGTGAGCAGTGATGTGACCGAAGTTGTGCCCGGGGTGTTCCGCATAGCGGACACCTGCCACGTCTACGTCGTGGCGGCCCCCGCGCAGGCGGGGGAGGAGCGCACCGGGATCGCGATCGACTTCGGTTCCGGCCGCGTGCTCGACCTCCTGGGCGAGATGGGGATCGACCGCCTCACCGACGTCCTGATGACCCACCACCACCGCGACCAGGCGCAGGGCCTGGCCCGGGCGGTGGGCGCGGGCATCCCCATCCACGTCCCGCCGGTCGAGCTCGACCTGTTCGAGAAGGTCGGCGAGATGTGGTCGGGGCGCCAGCTCAGCAACGACTACGACCTGCGTGACGACAGGTTCTCGCTGCTCGATCCGGTGCCGGTGGCCGGCGTGGTGCCCGAATACCGGACGGCCACGTACGGGGGTGTGGAGGTGCGCGTGTTGCCCACCCCAGGGCACACCCCCGGGTCCGTGACCTACGTCGTCGGTGAGGTCGCCTTCACCGGCGACCTCATCTACGCCCCCGGCAGGGTCTGGTCCCTGGCCGCCACCCAGTGGTCCTACACCGAGAACGAGGGCCCGGCCATGGTCGTCCTGAGCTGCGAGCTCCTCCGGCGGGAGGGGCTCGATGTCTTAATGCCGTCGCACGGCGAGCCGATGACCGAGCCGGACGACGCCCTCGACCAGCTCTCCCAGTCCATGCAGCGGTACGTGAACTTCCGCCGCCCCCACCCCTGGGACGTACGCGGACTCCTCCACAACCCGTTCGTCGAGGTGACCTCCCACCTGCTGATGAACAAGAGCGCCCAGTCCCACAGCTACGTCCTGCTGTCGGAGTCCGGTGCCGCCATGGTCTTCGACTTCGGCTACGACATGTCCACCGGTCTGGTGCACAACACCTCACGCGCGGCCCGCCGCCCCTGGCTGGCCTCGCTCCCCGCCCTCCGCGAGCACTACGGCGTCACCAGCATCGAGGTCGCCCTCCCCACCCACTACCACGACGACCACGTGGCCGGCATGCCGCTGCTGCGCGACGTCGAGGGCACCGAGATCTGGGCGCCGTCCCACATCGCCCCCATCCTGGCCGCGCCGCTCCACCACGACCTGCCGTGTCAGTGGTTCGACCCGATCCCCGCCGACCGCGTGCTCGGGCTGGGCGAGACGGTGCGGTGGCGGGAGTACGAGATCACGGTGCACGACCTGCCGGGTCACACGTTGTTCGCGGCGGCCTACGAGTTCCAGGTGGACGGTCACCGCGTGCTGGTCACCGGTGATCAGCAGGACGGCATGGGCATTCCGGAAGAGCGCCAGGAGATCCTGAATTTTCAGTACAAGAACAGGTTCAGGATCGAGGACTACCGGAAGAGCGCCGCACTCTACCGGCGCCTGCGCCCCGACCTCATGGTCAGCGGCCACTGGCGCCCGCGCTGGGTGGACGACGACTACCTCCACATGCTGACCCAGCGCGGCGAGGAGCTGGTCGCCCTGCACCACGACCTGCTCCCGCTGGACCGCCTCGACCTGGGAGCGGACGGCGTGTTGTGCCGCCTGACGCCGTACTACGCCACTGTCCCCGCGGGCGGCGAGCTGGTGCTCACGGCCACCGTGCGCAACCCGTTCCCCGAGAAGGTCGTGGCCACCATCGAGCCCGTCGTTCCCGCCGGATGGGAGCGTGAGCAGGGATCCCTGACGCTGAGGCTCCCCGGAGGGGGTATGGATCAGGTGCATCTCCGTCTCGGCGCCGATGTCGTGCCGCGACGCCGCGTTCGCCTGGCAGTCGACGTGACCATCGGCGATCTGCGCCTCGGGCAGCACGCCGAGGCGCTGGTCGACGTGGTCGGGGAAGGGATTCGATGACCATAGAGCGGCGTACCCCCTTCAGCCGTTCTCGGCGGCCCACGATCAAAGACGTCGCGGAGGCCGCCGGTGTCTCCCGCTCCACCGTCTCCCGCGCGCTGACCGGCCGGGGCTATGCCGCCAGCGACGTGCGCGAGCGGGTCCTGCGCGCGGCCGCCGAGCTCGGCTACGTGCCCGACGTCATGGCCCGCACACTCAAGCAGCAGGTCAGCAGGTCGGTCGGGGTGCTGGTGAGCGACCTGCGCAATCCGTTCTACGCGGAGCTGGCGGCCGGGGCCAGCAGGGAGGCCCGCGAGCGCGGTTACACGATGGTGCTGGCGGACACGAGCCTGTCGGCCGAGGCGGAGAGCGAGGCCGCCGAGGCGCTGGTCGCGCTCAGGGTGGCGGGCGTGGTCGTGACGCCCAACTCCTCGGCCGTGTCCACCTACCTCGCCTCGCACCACATCCCGGTGGTGGAGGTGGACCGGCAGTTCGCGGCCGGTTCGACGGACGGGGTCGTGGTGGGCAACCGGGTCGGCGCCCGGACGGCCACCGCGCACCTGGTCGCGCTGGGGCACCGCAGGATCGCGCTGTTCATCGACGAGACCGACTGGACCACCGGCTACGAGCGTTACCAGGGCTACCTGGAAGCGCTCGGGACCGGTGACATCAAGGTGGATCCCGACCTGGTCGTCTCGTCGGGCTGGGACGTGGCGGACTCGCGGCGCCGGGCGCTCGACATGTTGCGCGCTCCGGACCGGCCGACCGCCGTGTTCGCCGCCAACAACGTGCTCGCCGAGGGCGTCTGGCGGGCGATCGGCGAGCTGGGGTTGAGGGTGCCGGACGACATCAGCCTGGTGGCCTTCGACGACGCGCCGTGGATGAGCATGGTCTCGCCCACGGTCACCGCGGTCTCGCAGGACACGTTCAACCTCGGCGCGACCGCCGTGCGGAGGCTGGACCAGCGGATCGAGATGCCGGAGGCGGACTCCGTCACCACTGTGCTCAACGTGCGGCTGGTGCCCCGCGAATCCACCGGATCGCCGCCCGTGATCTGACATTTCCCCAGCTCGCGCGTTGACCCCGTGGGAAAGCTCGCCCTAGGATCCCGTGTGGGAACGATGTCACACCCCTTTGACGTGGCACCCGTTCCATCGGAGGCCCTATGGAGCACGTTGTTCCCCCTGTTCTCTCGCTGGACATCGGCGGCACGAAGCTCGCCGTCGGTGTGGTCACCGGCGATGGCCGGATCCACGGCTGGCAGGTCGCCCCCACCCGACGGGAGGAGGGGCCGCGGCGGGTCCTGGCCAGGCTGTTCGATCTGGGCAGCAAGGCGATCGCCGAGGCCGGGCTGCCCGAGGTGGCCGCCGTCGGCATCTCCTGCGGAGGGCCGCTGGACGCCGCGACCGGTGTGCTGGAGTGCCCGCCGCACCTGCCCGGCTGGATCGACGTGCCGGTGGGCGCGATGGCGGCGGAGGCGTTCGGCGTGCCGTCGGCCCTTGAGAACGATGCCACCGCTGCCGCGCTCGGCGAGTTCCGGTACGGCGCGGGGCGCGGCACCAGCACGATGCTCTACTTGACCATCTCGACGGGCGTCGGCGGCGGGTCCGTCATCGGCGGGCGGCTGCACCGCGGCGCGGCCGGGAACGGGGGCGAGCTCGGGCACGTCATGGTGCGGCCGGGCGGCCGGCCGTGCTCGTGCGGGCGGCTGGGATGCCTGGAGGCGTACGCGTCGGGGACGGCCATCGCCGAACGTGCCCGCGAGGCTCTGGCCGCCGGGCGGCCGTCGTCCTTGTCCGCCATCCATGAGCCGACGGCCGAGGATGTGTCGCGGGCCGCCGAGACCGGGGATCCGCTCGCGTGCGAGATCTGGGACGAGGCCACCTGGGCGCTGGGAAGTGCGGTCACCGATCTGGTGAACGCGTTCGAGCCCGAGCTCGTCGTCCTCGGGGGTGGGGTCACCCGGTCCGGTGCGCGGCTCGTCGAACCCGTTGCCGCCGCCGTCGCCAGGGACGCCATGCCGCCCGCGGCTCGGAGCGTGCGCATCGAGCCGGCTCGGCTCGGGGCGGGTGTGTGCGTCGTGGGCGCCGGGGCCGTCGCTCATGATCTCGTCACAGGGGAGGTCGCCCATGCCTGACCAGCCGGCTCCTCGACCGCCTGTCGCAGCACCGTCCCGGACGTCCGGGCGGGGGTCCCTTGAGGGTGATGAGGGGCGCGGGCGGGTGTCGCAGG
>NZ_VCKY01000398.1 GCF_005889735.1 Nonomuraea turkmeniaca | reverse complement strand
CGATGGACCTCCACGCCAAATTGCAACTGGGCGGGACGGTGCCGTCATGGTTGTGCGGTGGAAAGGTCACCAAGGACCTCGGGGAGCACTTCGAGGTCGGCTTCAACGCGCTGCACCACCGTCTCGGCTACGACGACTTCCCCTATGCCAAGCAGTGGGTCGAGAAGAACCGCCCCGTCGGGGTGTCACACTTCCTGGGCTGGGAGACCCTGACCCACGCAAAGAACCCGCACTACGCCGGGATGGGCGGGTCGGCCACGCCGGACTTCGACTCCGACGGCGTGGGCGACATCTTCTCGGCCGCCACCGGGACGCTGAACATCTGGAACGGCAAGGGCGACAACACCTTCGGCCCGGCCACCGCGGTGGACTCTGACTGGGCCGGCTTCACCCGTCCGATCGCGGGCGACTTCAACGGCGACGGCATCAGCGACCTGATGGCGGTCAAGAAGGACAGCAACACGCTGCACGTCTGGAACGGCAGGGGCGCCAACAACTTCACTGGCGCCATCGAGCTCGGGCCCGGCTGGAATCCGTACGGGAGCACGCTGATGTCGCTGGGCGACGTCAACGAGGACGGCAAGACCGACATAGGCGCCGTGCACAGTGAGACCGGGACGCTGTACGTCTGGAACGGCAAGGGCGGCAACCAGTTCGGCCCGGCCGACGCGATCGGCTCTGGCTGGACCGGCTTCACCCGTCCGATCGCGGGCGACTTCAACGGCGACGGCATCGGTGACCTGATGGCGGTCAAGAAGGACACCAACACGCTGCACGTCTGGAACGGCAGGGGCGCCAACAACTTCACCGGCGCCATCGAGCTCGGGCCCGGCTGGGAACCGTACGGGAGCACGCTGATGTCGCTGGGCGACGTCAACAAAGATGGCAAGACCGACATAGGCGCCGTGCACAGCGAGAGCGGGACGCTGTACGTCTGGAACGGCAAGGGCGGCAACAAGTTCGGCCCGGCCACCGCGATCAGCTCCGGCTGGACGTCGCGCTTCTGAGTGCCGAGTGCACGTTGGCGGGGCCGCAAAGGGCCGATCCCTCTGGGGCCTCGCCACGCGCGGAAGGCGCATCGGTGAGGCGCACCGCCTTGCTCCGGGTCTGTTCAGTTCGGCAGTCTCGCTGCGTAGATCCAATCGAAGCCGTCGTATCCAGCCCCGTCGAGGTGTTCCGCCCGGGCCAGGCCGGCGCGGATCGCCACGCGTTGGGAGGCGACATTGGCCGGCCGGACGCGGGCGATCAGCGGGAGGCTGGGAACATGCCGCAATGCCCAGGTGGTGACTGCAGCCGCGGCCTCGCTGGCGAAGCCCTGACCCCATGAGGATGCGGCGAAGCGGTAGAAGAGGTTGAGGACCTTCATCCCGTTGAGTTCCATGGGCTTGATCCCGCAGAACCCCAGTTGCGTGGCAGAGCCGTGGCGTCGGACGACCCAGTACCCGTATCCGCAGCTCTGCCACTGGTCGTTCCAGCGCTGGAAGAGGTCTTGCGCCTCGTCGAGCCGGTCGAGCGCGTCGGACGGATTGTGCAGGCACGTGCTGGGGTCACTGTGTATCGCAAAGATCGCATCGACATCGGCAACGGTCGGACGTCGCAGCGACAGCCGGGCGGTCCGCAGATCTTCCTCTGCCAGGCTTCGGCCACTCATACGAAGATCCTAGAGTCGTGTCACACGGATGGCCGAAACGGCCGCCAGAGTGAATCGCCCGGGTCGATTCAGAGAGTGTCAGAAGTACGGAGTCCAGTCGGCTCCGACGGGAATGGCGCTGGAGAACGTGTCGGCCCCGGCCGTTCCACATGGAGAGCGTGCCGTCACGGGTGGCCGCGATGTCGGTGTGACCGTCCTGGTTGACGTCTCTCAGTGACATCGTCTCCGCGTCATGAACCTCTCGCTTTCCACCCCACGATGGGCCTGTGCACGGCGGCAGACCAGGGCGCGGTATGTCGGCGGTATGTCCTCTTCCGCCGGGGTGAGGGCAGCAGGTCGGGGTCCAGGACAAGAGCGCGCAGGTGGCAGTTCGCGTAGTCGTTCGCAGGATGGCTGGATGTTTGCCGTCCGGCATTCAGCGCGAGTCGCCTCATTTCATGAGAGAGGGCTAACGCTGGTCTCAGCGCCACCTCACCGCCGGTCGAAATCCTCTGAATCAGGCCAGGGCAGCCGTTCTGGCCGAGAATGACGGAGGTTACGACATGCGCAAGATCGGCTTGGCTCTGGCGGGGACCGTTCTCGGGATCGGCATGGGCTCGGTGGTGCTCGCCACTCCGGCGCTCGCCGACGAGCGCGCCTGCCGCGGGACCATCGGTGCGGTGACCCTCGACAACGTACGCGTACCGCAGGGCGCCAGGTGCACGCTGAACGGCACCCGGATCAAGGGCACCCTGAAGGTCGAGCAGCGGGCGACCCTGATCGCCCGAGGGGTGAAGGTCGTCGGCAACGTCCAGGCGGAGGGGGCGGCCAGAGTGACGGTGGCGGGCGGCTCGGCGGTCGGTGGCAGCGTGCAGGTGAAGCAGGGCGGGGCGGCCACGGTCGAGTCGTCGCGGATCAAGGCCGACATCCAGCTCGACGCGAACGGCCGGTATCTGAAGGTCAACGGCAACCGGGTCGGCGGCAGCATCCAGGTGGTCGGAAACCGTGGTGGCGCGGAGATCCGCCGGAACAGGGTCGACGGCAACCTGCAGTGCAAGGAGAACCGTCCCGCGCCCACCGGGGGCGGGAACATCGTGGACGGCAACAAGGAAGATCAGTGCCGGCGCTTCTAGGGTCGGTCCCAGCGGCGACCATGTGCCCTCAGAAGCACGGGACCGGGGATCGCCAGGATCGTTATGATCGCGTTCCTGCATCTTCTTCGGAGGGGACGAGCATGCCCACCAGCAAGGCGACCCGCGACAAGGTGATCTGCTACATCGTCCGGGACGGGCGTCTCCTGGTCTTCCGGCACGTGGATCACAGCTTCGAGGAGGTCGGCATCCAGGTGCCCGGTGGCACCGTCAAGGCCGGGGAGGAGCCTGAGCGCGCCGCACTCCGGGAGGCGCGGGAGGAGACCGGGCTCCATGATCTCACCGTCGTCAGGAAGCTCGGCACGTACGAGTACGACATCACCCCGTACCGGCCGGAGATTCACCGCTGTCACGTTTTCCAGTTGGCCATCCATCAGGAGACCCCCGACCGCTGGGCCAGTCAGGAGGAGAACGATGGAGCGGGGGAGCCGATCAGGTTCGAGTGCTTCTGGATACCGCTCGAGCACGGCCACGTGCTGCAATCAGGCCAGGGCACGCTTCTCTCCCGCCTCTTCGATCATGATGCGTGAGAATCTGGAGGAGATGTTGCCGCCGACGTGCCGACCGGCCATGACGTGCACCTGGAGGCGCCGAGGGAGGTCGTACGGCTGATCTTGCAGGCGGGCGGGAAATCCGGTTGACCGGGGCACAGGCGGACGATCATTCTCGACGGATGCACGTCGACTTCTCGAGGATCTCCGCCGATGACGGGGACGCACTGGCCGACTTCCTGACCGGCGAGGAATGGCCCTATCACGCGGGCACTCAGGACCGCGAGACCGTCCGGCGGTTCGCCGCCGACGGGCGCTACGACGACGAGGAGACGCGGACGTTCTGGGTGCTCGCGGACGGCGAGCGCGCGGGGCTCGTCAAGCTGCAGGACCTCGCCGACGACACGCCCATGTTCGACCTGCGCGTACGGCGAGCGTGGCGCGGACACGGCCTCGGCACGGCGGCGGTGGCCTGGCTGACCGGCTACCTGTTCACCGAGCTGCCCGATGTGTTGCGGATCGAGGGCACGACCCGCCAGGACAACCACGCGATGCGGGCGATCTTCCGAAAGAGCGGGTACGCGAAGGAGTCGCACTACCGGGAGGCCTGGCCGGCCCCGGACGGCACGCGGTACGACGCGGTCGGCTACGCGATCCTGCGCCGTGACTGGCTGTCCGGGACCGTCACCCCGCCCGACTGGCACGACGAGCCCAAGGCCGATCTCAGCTGAGCGTCTGGTTCACGACGAGCCCAAGGCCGATCTCGGCTGAGCGCCCGGTTCACGATGAGCCCAAGGCCGATCTCAGCTGAGCGCCCGGTTCACGACGAGCTCGTGACCGGGATCATCTGAGCTCGGAGCTCAGCAGGCCCATCATGAGGAAGTCGTGCCGCTTGCCCCGCGCGCGGAACGCCTCCCTGCGCCGGCCCTCCTCCACGAACCCCACTTTCGTGTACGCCCGAACCGCCGCCACGTTGTCCGCCACCACCCACAACATCAGCCGGTGCAGACCCATCTCCTCGAACGCGTACCGGCAGATCACCCGCAGGGCGTCGGTCGCGTAGCCGCCGCCCCAGCGGGAGCGGTCGCCGATGGCGATGCTCTGCACCGTGGCCTCGCCGTGGATGAAGTCGGTCTCGCCGAGCGCCACGTAGCCGATCAGCTTCTGGTCGTCGAGCGCCTCGATGCCGAGCACCATCTCCTCGAAGGTGTTGCGCGGCCGGTTCTCGCCCTTCTCGATGTTCTGGGCGAGTGAGATGGGCGGCGAGCCGTCCATCCAGCGGCCGACCTCGGGATCGTGGTACCACCGCCACATGTCCTCGCTGTCGGACGGCTCCAGGGCTCGCAGGCGTACCCGTTCTCCGGTCAGCACCTAGACATTCTCCACTCTTGCGCGCACGGTCGCGCTGTCGGGCTCAAGGCCCGGGATGCGCGCCGCGATGAGGTCATCGATGTTCATGAAGGCCACCAGGTTGCTCACCGCGTGGGCGGGGTCGGCGGTGATCTGATTGATCTCGGCCTGCTTCTGGGCGTTCGTCGCGTTCGGTCCGATGTGCCAGACGCCGTCTCTCTCGATCGCGTCGATGGCCGCGTCCCGCAGGGCCTGCGCGTCGGTGATCGACATGGTCATCGTGATCTCGACGTGGACGTCCTGCCGTGTGTCTGAGTCGGACATGGTGGCCAGCCTATTCGTCCGCGGCGAGCTGGAGCGCGGCCAGCTCCTTGCGCGACAGGTAGCCGAGCTTGCGCAGGACGCTGGAGATGTGGCTCTCGACCGTGCGCCTGGACAGGAAGAGCTCGGTCGCGATCTCCTGGTTCGTCTTTCCCCCGGCGGCCAGGAGCGCCACCTCGTGTTCGCGGGACGAGAGCGTGCGTCCGTGGGAGGGGCGGCCGCCGCGCCACGGGTACGGGATGGACACGCCGTTCTGCCGCATGATCCGGGTGACGCGGGCGATGTCCCGGTCGGCGCGCATCGAGCCGTACGAGCGCAGCGCGTCCTCCAGCAG
Organism: Nonomuraea turkmeniaca; assembly: GCF_005889735.1. Classification (GTDB taxonomy): domain Bacteria; phylum Actinomycetota; class Actinomycetes; order Streptosporangiales; family Streptosporangiaceae; genus Nonomuraea; species Nonomuraea turkmeniaca. The sequence goes on along the minus strand of NZ_VCKY01000398.1, from coordinate 266 downwards.
GCGTGCGCCGCCGGCCGCCGAGCGCTCGCAGCGCCAGCGGCCCAGGCGCTCCGCGGCCAGGGCCTCCTCGTAACGCAGCCCGGCGTCCTTCAGCGTGGAAAGGGCCGCGTCCAGCAGGCGGTCGGCCTCGTCCGCCGCCTCGCGCGACCGAGCCAGTACGGCCTGGGCGGTCAGCAGGGCGGCCTGGGCCGACGGCGCATCGGCCCCGGAGATCCCGTCGGCCAGCTCGCCCACGACTTCGGCCGCGCCGCCCAGCCCGCCCACCT
>NZ_VCKY01000397.1 GCF_005889735.1 Nonomuraea turkmeniaca | reverse complement strand
GCCCCGAAGTCGCCGGGCGCCCGCCACGCCAGGAACGTCCACCCGTGCAGGGCGAACAGCAGCGTCACGACCACGCCCAGCATCAGCCCGACCGGATGCACCGGCGAGGCGTGGAACCCGGTGGCGGCGGCGTACAGCGCCATGCCCCACCCGAACGACAGCCCCAGCGACCCGAACGCGATCATCCCGTCCCAGAACCCGCGCCACCGCCGGCCGTCGATCCTGCGCCGGAACCACAACCCGGCGTCCCGCAGCACCCAGCTCAGCAGCATCGCCACCACCACCGGGTACAGCCCGAACAACACTTCGCCTTCGAGCAGCGGATAGACCCCGAAGAGCGTCCCGGCGACCGCGACGAGCCACACCTCGTTCGCCAGCACGTACGGCGCCACCGCGGCCACCATACGGTCACGCCCCGCTTGTGTCCTCCCCAGAGCGGGCAGCAGCAGCCCCACCCCCAGGGAGAACCCCTCGAGGGCGAAATATCCGACCAGCAGCACCGCGAAGAGAACGAACCAGATCACTTCCATGTCAGCACCCCTAGAAGCTCAGAGCCGGCGTACGGGCATCGTCGGAGGCGGTGGCGCCCAGGTCCATGCCGCGCGGCCCCCGTTTGACCACCCGCGCGATGAGCACGTAGTCGACGACCGCCAGCAGCCCCAGCACGGCCACGAACCCGATCAGCGAGGTCGTGACCATGCCCGAGGTCAGCCCCGGTGACATGGCGTCGGCCACGGTGAGCTTCTCCCAGATCATCCACGGTTGCCGCCCGACCTCCCTGGCCACCCAGCCCGCGATCGACAACACGAACGGCAGCGGCGTCATCGCCATCAGCACCAGGTGCGTCCACCGCAGCCGCGGCAGGACCCGGATCATCGGCAACATCACGAGCAGCACGATCAGCCCCAGCAGCTGCCCGAACTCCATCATGACCGCGAGCCCGATCGATGCCCCCACGTTGCCGGTGAACTTGCCCTCGACCGGGATCACGGCGAACTGCGCGTACCCGAACCCCATCGTGATGAAGATCCCGATCGCGGCCACGAGCACGCCGGTGCGCAGCGACTTGGTGAAGAACTCCAGGTGCTCGGTGCGGCGCCGCAGCTGGTACGCGCTCGCCCCCACCAGCACCATGGCTCCGGTGAACAGCCCGGCCCCGATCACGTGCGGGAACGCGAACACCAGCGCCTTGTTGGTGAGCAGCGCGCCGAAGTCGACCAGCTCCATCCGCCCGTCCCGCACGACGGAGCCGACCGGGTTCTGCAGGTAGGAGTTGGCGACCATGATGTAGAAGGCGCTCGCGTACGCGGTCAGCGTCACGAGCCAGATGCACGCCAGGTGCAGCCACTTCGGCAGCCGCCCCCAGCCGAAGATCCACAGACCCAGGAACGTGGACTCCAGGAAGAAGGCCACCAGCGTCTCCATGGCCAGCGGCGCGCCGAACACGTCGCCCGCGTAGTGCGACAGCCCGCTCCACGACAGCCCGAACTGGAACTCCATCACCAGTCCGGTCACGATGCCCAGCGCGTAGTTGATGACGTAGATCTGCCCCCAGAACCGGGTCATCGCCTCGTTCAGCGGTCTGCCCGAGATCGCCCAGCGGGTGTGCATGATCGCCACCAGCGGCGCCAGCCCCAGCGTGAGCACGACGAACAGGAAGTGCAGCCCGCTGGTTACCGCGAACTGCGTGCGGGCCAGGTCGAGTACATCCATCACGACTCCGTTATTGTGCCTGTCTACGTATAGACAGCCTACATGTAGACTGGCTACATGCTGACCGGTTGCCTAAGATCTGAGACATGAATCCGGACGCGCTGCGCGGGCACATGGACGCGTTGCTGCTCTCTGTGCTGGAGCGGGAGCCGCTGCACGGCTACGCCATCATCGAGGCGTTGCAGGAACGGAGCGGGGGAGCGCTGAGCGTGCCCACCGGCACTGTCTATCCGGCGCTGCGCAGGCTCGAACGCATCGGCTACCTGTCCAGCGAGTGGGCGACCGTGGGCGGGCGCAAGCGCCGCACGTACCGCCTGACGGACGCGGGCAGGAGGCAGCTCGAAGGGGAGCGGTCGGCCTGGCGGGAGTTCACCACCGTGATCGGCAGCGTGCTGCGCGCGGAGGTCCGGACGTCAGGCTGACCGATCGGCGCAGGGGTGCGAGGCCCGGGTGATGCGCATGCACCGCGCGGCGCAGTAGACCTGCAGCCCCCACAGGGCCGCGGTCACGAGGTTGGCCAGCACGGAGGGCACGGTGCTCAGGCTGTTGGCGCCTTCCGTGCCGTACGTGAGGATCTGGGCGAGCACGATGCAGATCGGCAGCGAGATCCACACCACCAGCCCCAGCGACCTGGTGATCAGGCGGGGCCGGCGGATCCAGCGGGCGCCCCGGCCCAGCGCGAACAGCGTGAGCCCGCCGTACACGCCGACGCCAAGCTGGACGATGTCGAGCAGCCGGGAGACCGGAGAGAACCACTCGGGCTGGTTCCGCCAGGCGTCGTCGTCGGCGGGGTACATGCGCCACAACGCCGACCACATGAGCACGGTGATCGGCACACTGATGAACAGCAGGAAGCCAAGCCGCCGCCCCGACGTGGAGGTCAGCTCGGACTGGTAGCCGGGGGCGATCTCGGCGACCGGACCGAACTCCGCCACCGCGATCCGCTCCGCCTCCGCCCGGTCGAGCCCGTCGGCCTCGAGGGCGTCGGCGGTGTCGGTCAGGCTGTCGCGTGCCTCGACGACCAGGTCGCGCTTGGGCCCGTGCGGGCCGGAGAGCGCGCGGTTGAGGTCGGCCACGTAGTCGTCGATACGCATGATCCCAGTTTACGAAGGGGGCCCTCAGGGGTTCACTCGGGGAATTCCCTGATTTTCGGCGGCCGGGTTGTTATGTAGGAAAAAACCTACGTATAGTGGCTGACATGCCAATCTCCTCCATCCTCACCGTCACCGTGCCCGTCGCCGACCAGGAGCGGGCACTGGCGTTCTACACCGGCGTGCTCGACTTCGAGGTGCGCACCGACAACCCCTTCCCGATGGGCCGCTGGCTCACCGTCGCCCCCAAGGGCGCGGAGACCACGCTCCTGCTCGCCTCCTGGTTCCCCGGCATGGCGCCGATCGGCGGTCTCGTGGTGGGCGCGCCCGACCTCGACGCGCTGGCCGAGCGGCTGCGCGGCAACGGCGTCGAGTTCGAGGGGCCGGACGACCAGCCGTGGGGACGGCAGCTGCTGTTCCACGACCCCTTCGGCAACGGGTTCGTCGTCAGCCAGATATGACCGCCGACCACGTGTTCACCGCGCTGGCCAGCCCGGCCAGGCGCGAGTTGCTGCGCCTGCTGCTCGAAGAGGGCGGCCAGCCCGCCGGCCGGCTGGCCGAGCGGTTCGACATGAGCCGGCCCAGCGTGTCGGAGCATCTCAGGGTGCTCAAGGACGCCGGGCTGGTGTCCGAGAGCCGCCAGGGCAGAGAGCGGCACTACCGGCTGGAGGCGGCGCCGCTCATGGAGATCCGCGACTGGCTCTCCCCGTACGAACGGTTCTGGCGGGAGAAGCTCGCCAACCTGACGGACCTTCTCGACGAAATGGAAGATCATGGACAAGACAGTTGAAGACCTCCGGGCGATCAGGCTCGACCAGTTCATCGCGCACCCGCCGGCCAAGGTGTGGCGGGCGCTCACCGAGCCGGAGCTTGTCGCCAAGTGGCTCATGCCGAACGACTTCAAGGCGGAGGTCGGGCACCGGTTCACGTTCAGGACCGAGCCCAAGAAGCAGGTGGGCTTCGACGGGATCGTCTACTGCGAGGTGCTGGAGCTGGCGCCGGAGAAGCTGCTGAAGATCAGTTGGAGCGACCACAAGCGGGCCGACTGGACGGTCACCTGGCGGCTGGAGCCCGAGGGCAAGGGCACCAGGTTGTTCCTCGACCACGAGGGCTTCGACCCCGAGGACGAGCTGCAGCAGCTGTCGCGCCGGATCATGGGCGGCGGCTGGCCGTCCCAGTTCCGCCGCATCGCCGACATCGCAGCGCAGCTCTGACCCGGGCAGCTCTGACCCGGGCCGCTCTGACGCGGGCCGCTCTGACCCGGGCCGCTTGACCCGGGCCGCTCTGACCCCGGCCGCTCTGACCCGGGCGGCTCTAGCGGTGCATCGGGGCCCACAGGACGGCGGCCGCGGCCAGCGCAGCGAGCAGCGTGCACCAGGCCGCCGCCCGGCCCACGCGCGTGCCGTACCCGGACAGCAGCCACGGCACCGACGACCACCACCGGTGGCCGGCCCGGCGGCGCATCTCCATCGCCGCGAACGCGAAGTCCGCCGACGTGGCCTGGTCGCTGGGCCGTAACCCGGCGTAGAGCGCGGCCAGCCGGTCGGGCGTGACCCCGGAGGCCGGCCCGCCGTCCACGCCGTGCTCGTCCGCCAGGGCGCTGCGCCGGGAGAACCAGCGCAGCATCGGCCGGCGCAGGCTCACCCGCATGCCGCGGTGCGTCAACGCGAACGTGCAGTCCTTGACCCGGACACCGGCCGGGTGGGCGAGCCCGGCGAACCGGCATGAGGACAGGTCCAGCCCGTGCAGTGCCAGGTCGGCCGCGTCCACCTGGCGCAGCGAGGTCACCGTGGAGACGCCCCGGCCGCTCACCGTGGCCGGGCCGCGCAGCACCGCGCCCTCCAGGTCCGCCTGCGAGTCGGTCAGCCGCAGCGTGGTCGCCCCGGTCACCTCCACCCCGCGCAGGTCCACGCCGCACCGCGCCACCAGCACGTCCAGCAGGCCGTCGGCCCGGGCGCGCGTCGCCGACAGCCGCCCGGTGGCGGACAGGTACGCGTCCGCGGCGAAGTGCACGGCCTCGAACCCGGCATGCCCGCTGACCTTGCGGAACGACAACGTACGGCCGAACCGCGCCCCTCTGAAGGCGGCCCCGTCGCCGAGGCGGGCGCCGTCGAACGTGGCGTACCCGTCGAACCTGGCTCGCTCGCCGGACAGCCCGTGGCCGAAGACCGCCTGGCTGAACAGCGCGTCACGGGCCATCACGGCCCGGTCCAGCGAGACGTGCCCGCGCACGGTGACGCCGTGGAAGGACAGCTCGCGGGCGAACCTGGCCCCGGCCAGCGACACGTTGCCCTCGAACCGGGCGCCGAAGAACGAGGCCAGCCGGTCGAACCTGGCCCCGTCGAGCGACACGTCGCCGGCGAACGTCACGCCCGACAGCCGGACGTCGCCGGTGAACCTGACCCGGTCCAGCCGGGCCCGGCCGGGTCTGGCGCCGATGGCCTCCAGCACCCTGGACAGCAGGTCGCCGGTGACGGTCGTGCCGCGCAGGTCGAGCAGGCGGCCGGGGGACATCTGGTCGAGCGCTTCGGTGAGTTGTTCCGGTGTCAGGTGGGCGAGGCAGAAGCCGGACGGCCGGCTAGCGATTCCGGTGCAGGCAACCGAATACGCGCAGGTGACCCAGTCCATGCTGTGGTCATACCCGCGACGGCCGCGTGTCAAGGTTCGATGTTTTAATGTTCTATCCACTTTTACGTGGAAATATGCGGTCGAAACTGCCCGTAAAGTGCCGGGCATGCGCGTTTTATCCCGAGCATCCCTCGCTGCCCTCGTCGCGGTAGCGCTCTC
>NZ_VCKY01000396.1 GCF_005889735.1 Nonomuraea turkmeniaca | reverse complement strand
CCTCACCCGCCTCGCCGACCTGTACCTGACCATCACCGACGTGCAGGCCGACGCCGCCGCCCGGCTCCTCGCCCGCCACGGCGCGGCCCTGTCCGCCTGCGGCGCCGCCGGAGCCGCAGGCCTGCTCGCCCTCACCCCCTCGTCCCGCGCCGCCCTCGGCCTAGACGCCTCCTCACAGGTGTTGCTCGTGGGAACAGAGGGACAAGTGGAACCAAAGTGATCTAAGTTACGTCAAAGATGGCGTGCATTCCCCCAACCGGCCCAAACACGCTCGGGAGGACGGCCGGTTGGCCGAGCTCGACCTCCTGCGCTTCATCGCCGCCCTCGCCGTCGTCGCGTTCCACTACCTGGTCGCGTACGCCTCCGTCTGGGGTGACCGGCCCGCCGAGCTCTTCCCCGTGCTGGCCCCCATCGCCGGGCTCGGCATCCTCGGCGTCGAACTGTTCTTCATCATCAGCGGATTCGTCATCCTCATGACCGTCTGGGGGCGCGGGCTCGGCGGGTTCGCCCGGTCCCGGCTCGTCCGCCTCTACCCGGCGTACTGGCTCAGCCTCGGCGCCGTCGCCGCCCTCTACGGGCTCACCGGCGCCAAAGCACTCGACCCAAAACTTTCACCAGGCGAATACCTGCTGAACGCCACCATGTTCCAGCGGTTGTTCAAGATCACCGACGCCAGCGGCGTCTACTGGTCGCTCTGGGCCGAGCTCCGCTTCTACCTGCTGATGGCCATCCTCGTGATCATCGGCGTCACGTACGGCCGCGTGCTCGCCTTCGCCGGCATCTGGCTGGCCGCCGCGCTGGCCGTCAAATTGCTCGGGCACGCCGGGATTCTCGACAACCCCGTGCTCGACGAGATCGTCATGCCCGACTACGCCCCCTACTTCGTCGCCGGCATGAGCCTGTACCTCGTACGCAAACACGGCAGCACCTGGCTGCCCTGGCTCTACGTCGCCGTCGCCTACGGCATGTCGATCGACTCCGCGCTCGCCCGCGTCCACCGGCGCATCGACGCCGCCGGGTTCAAGAACATGCCCGTCACCGACACCAGCGTCATCATCACCGTCACCGTGATCTTCGCCGTGATGGCGCTCGCCGCGCTCGGCATCCTCCGCCTCAAACCGTCCAAAACGCTCACCGCGCTCGGGGGCACCACATACCCTCTTTACCTGTTCCATGGCGTCGTCGCCGTCGCTCTCATCCCCGCGCTCACCGGGGACCTGCCCCCCTGGGCCGTCGCCGTGACCACCACGCTGACGGCCATCCTGCTGTCGTATCTGGTGTACTCCTTTGCCGAACGGCCCATCCAGCGGCTACTCAAGCCCCGCAGACCTACACAAACCCCATCGGCTCCGGCCGTACAGGTGGAAAAGGCGTCGGTGCCATAACTCTGTGGCCCTGGGGCACTGTGAAGGGCATAGGCTCGGGCATATAAACGGCGGATAGACAGACCCGGACGAACAGAGGGTGTTGCATGACGGTGCGTCGGGTGATGGGCATCGAGACCGAGTACGGCATCTCCGTACCCGGCCAGCCAGGCGCCAACGCGATGGTGACCTCCTCACAGGTCGTGAACGCCTACCTGGCCGCCTCGGCGGCCCGCGCGCGCAGGGCACGATGGGACTTCGAAGAAGAAAATCCGCTGCGCGACGCGCGCGGCTTCGACCTGGCCAGAGAGGTCGCCGACCCCACCCAGCTCACCGACGAGGACCTCGGGCTCGCCAACGTCATCCTCACCAACGGCGCCCGCCTCTACGTCGACCACGCCCACCCCGAATACTCCTCGCCGGAATGCACCAACCCCCGGGCAGCCGTCCTCTGGGACAAAGCCGGAGAACGCGTCATGTACGACGCCGCCACCCGCGCCTCCGCCATCCCCTCCAACGCGCCCATCCAGCTCTACAAGAACAACACCGACGCCAAGGGCGCCTCCTACGGCTGCCACGAGAACTACCTCATGCGGCGCGCCACGCCCTTCGCCGACATCGTCCGCCACCTCACCCCCTTCTTCGTCTCCCGGCAAGTCGTCGTCGGCGCCGGCAAAGTCGGCATCGGCCAGGACTCCCGCGGCGAGGGCTTCCAGATCAGCCAGCGCGCCGACTTCTTCGAAGTCGAAGTCGGCCTCGAGACCACGCTCAAGCGGCCCATCATCAACACCCGCGACGAGCCCCACGCCGACCCGGAGAAGTACCGGCGACTCCACGTGATCATCGGCGACGCCAACATGTCCGAGATCTCCACCTACCTCAAGCTCGGCTCCACCGCGCTCGTCCTCGCGATGATCGAAGAAGGCTTCCTCACCCGCGACCTCGCCGTCGAGAGCCCCGTGCAGGCACTCCGGGCCGTCTCCCACGACCCGACCTGCAAGTACGAGATCGCCATGCGCGACGGACGCAAGCTCACCGCCGTCCAGCTCCAGATGGAATACCTCGAGCAGGCCCGCAAATACGTCGAAGAGCGCGGCACTGCCCAGGACGAGATGAACAAGGACATCCTCGACCGCTGGGAATCCGTCCTCACCCGCCTCGCCGAAGACCCCATGCAGCTCTCCCGCGAGCTCGACTGGGTCGCCAAACTCGAGCTCCTCGAGGGCTACCGCAGCCGCGACGGCCTCGCCTGGTCCCACCCCCGGCTCCAGCTCGTCGACCTCCAATACTCCGACATCCGGCCCGACCGCGGCCTCTACAACCGGCTCGTCGCCCGCGGCCGCATGCAACGCCTCGTCACCGAAGAAGAAGTCCAGCGCGCCGTCGAACACCCGCCCACCGACACCCGCGCCTACTTCCGCGGCCGATGCCTCAGCCAATACAGCGAATCCGTCGCCGCCGCCTCCTGGGACTCCGTCATCTTCGACATCCCCGGCCGGGAATCCCTGCAGCGAGTGCCGACCCTGGAGCCCCTGCGCGGGACCAAAGCCCACGTCGGCGAGCTCTTCGACCGGTGCCGGACCGCCGCCGACCTCGTCGCCGCGCTCACCGGCGGAGACTGACACCTAAAGCAGCAGGCCGATCCCCAGCGTCAGCGTGCCCGCCGCCAGGGACGCACCGCCGGCGAACGTGAGCCAGATCAGCCTGTTCGGCTTCGTGTCGCCCGGCCGCACCACCGACAGGAAGAAACCCAGCGGCATCAAAATGGGCGCCGCTACGATCAGCGTGCGCGTCAGCGCCTTCACGCCCTCCGACAGGCTCGCCTGGTCCACGTACAACAGCGCCACCAGGCTGAACAGGACCAGGACGCCCGCATGCGCGTGCCCGGCCCGCCACAGGCCGCGACGGACCGGGTTGTCCAGATAGCCCGGGACGTTGCGCATCAGGAACTTCAGCAGCGTCACGCCGCCGAAGGCCACGCCCGGGACTGTGATGAGGAGCACACCGGCGGTGCTCAGGGACGAAGGGGACATCTCAACCTCCTTGTGGGTACGGCATCCCAGTATTGGATAGGAGTGCTATCTAGTCAAGTGGGCAAGATCGCTGGGCGATCGGCGCGAAATGTCGGCTGGTTCGGGGAAGATATGTCTAGAGGCAGTCCCCCAAGTGGAGGTAGGACATGGCTACCAAGGACACCGGCGGTCAGAAGCAGACCGGGCGGCGCGAGTCCGAGGCCGAGGAGACCCAGGCTGCGGAGGCGTCGGACGTTCAGGAGCGGCAGGAGAAGCTCACGGACGATGTCGACGCGATTCTGGACGAAATAGACGAAGTTCTCGAAGAGAACGCAGAGGAGTTTGTGCGCAGTTACGTGCAAAAGGGCGGAGAGTAGGGCAAAACGGACAGGCGAAAGGGGTAAATCGGGTGGAAACGCCGGACGGAGTGAAGCGGTGCCCGGACTGTGGGGAGACCAAGGCGGTCTCTGAGTTCGGGCGCAATAAGCGCATGGCTGATGGGCTTGCGCGGTATTGCAAGGCCTGCTTCAGGAGGCGTTCCACTCAGAGTTACCGAAAGCGTATGGCCGAGCAGGGCAAGATCGTTCGGGAGCCGGTCGCGGTTCCGGAAGCGCATAAATACTGCCCGCGCTGTGAGGAAGTTAAGCCGGAAAACGAGTTCGGGCGTAATCGTGCCGAGAAGTCGGGGCTGACGGCTTATTGTAAGCCTTGTCACGCACGTGTGACGCTCGATAACAGGATCAAGAATCACGGTAGCGATCGCAACTACAAGCTGAAGCTCCGTTACGGCATTACCGAGGACGACTTGGAGCGCATGCTCGCCCAGCAGGGCGGGCTCTGCGCCATCTGCAGGGTCGTTCCCGGCACGTTCGTCGATCACAGTCACGCGACCGGGCAGGTCCGGGGCGTTCTCTGCTTCAACTGCAACAACGGGCTCGGTCACTTCGGCGACAACACGGTGCTGCTGGAGTTGGCCGCGCTCTATCTGGACGGGGAGGTGCTCTGGCCGGATGTCGTGATTCTTCCGGAGCAGCGTGACGGTGGTGCTGTGCCGCGGACGCGGACTTATCACTTGTCGCAGCGTTATCGGTTGCGGCATGAGGATGTGGAGAAGATGGTCGCGGCGCAGCACGGGTTGTGTGTGGTGTGCTGGGATCGGCCGCCGGACGATGTGGATCATTGTCACCGGACCGGTGATGTGCGGTATGCGTTGTGTTTGCCGTGCAATACCGGGATCGGGCAGTTCAGGGATGATCCGGCGGTGGTGTGGCGGGCGGTTTCTTATGTGAAGGCGGTATCGCCCGACGATTATGACGAGGTGGAGATCTCCGAGGCGGAGCTGGAGGAGTTGGTCCGGGCCGAGGAGGAGCTTCGGACTGATTTCTACGCCAGGGCGTCCCTGGTGGGCTGAGTCCGGTTATTTCTCCGGCATGGTGTAGTAGACGGCCACGCCGAGGAGGCGGACGGGGCGGTTGAGGTCGAACCGGCCGAGGATGGCGACTGCTGTGTCGGACAGGACGCGGGGGTCGGTGGTGGGTGCGGGGAGTTTCGACTGGCGGGTGCGCGTCAGGAACGGGGTGAAGCGGACCTTGACGGAGACGCGGATCACCTCGCGGCCTTCGGCGGCGGCGTCGTGGGCGACGTGTTCGGCGAGGGCGGCGACGTGGCGGGCGATGTCGGCCGGGTCGGTGAGGTCGCGGGGGAAGGTGGTTTCGCGGCTGTGGCCTCGGGCGATCCAGGGTGTGGTGACGACTTCGGCTTCGCCCTTGCCGAGGGCGAGGTAGCGGTACCAGGGGCCGTTGGTGGGGCCGAAAACGCGGGCGAGTTCGGCGGGGTCGGCGGCGGCGAGGTCGGCGACGGTGTGGAGGCCGAGGGCGGCGAGTTTCTTCGAGATTTTGGCGCCGATGCCCCAGAGTGAGTCGGTGGGGCGGGCGTACATGGTCTCGGCCCAGTTGTCGCTGGTGAGGCGGTGGACGCCGGCGGGTTTGGCGAAGCCGGAGGCGAGTTTGGCCTGGTGTTTGTTGTCGCCGATGCCGACGGAGCAGGACAGGTCGGTGCGGGCGCGCACGGCTTGCTGGAGGTCGGCGGCGAGGGCTTCGGGGTCGTCGGTGGTGACGCCGATGAAGGCTTCGTCCCAGCCCCAGACTTCGAGGCGGACGGGGAATTCGCGGAGGACGGCCATGACGCGTGCTGAGGCGGCTTCGTAGGCGGGCGGGTCGCTGGGCAGGAAGACGGCGTCGGGGCAGCGTCTGAGTGCGGTGCGGAGCGGCATGCCGGAGTGGATGCCGTGTTCGCGGGCTTCGTAGGTGGCGGTGGCGGCGACGGTGCGGGGT
>NZ_VCKY01000395.1 GCF_005889735.1 Nonomuraea turkmeniaca | reverse complement strand
TCCGACACCCCCTCCCCCGCCCCCGGTGGCCAGGGGGGCGGTACGACTTCCGGGAACCTCGGCACGGTCACGCTCGGCTCGAACGCCTCCGACGAGATCCCGAAGAAGTCCCTCGACACCCAGATCAAGGCCTTCACCCAGGGCACAGTCAAGATCAACACTGTCGATCACAACACGTTCCAGGAGAACATCAACCGTTACCTCAGGGGCACGCCGGACGACGTGTTCACCTGGTTCGCGGGCTACCGCATGCAGTTCTTCGCCGAGCAGGGGCTGGCCATCGACATCTCGGACGTGTGGCGGGAGATCGGCGGCGACTACACGCAGGCGTTCAAGGACCAGTCGACGGGCGTCGACGGCAAGCAGTACTTCGTTCCGGCCACGTACTATCCGTGGGCGGTCTTCTACCGTAAGAGCGTCTGGCAGGAGAAGGGGTACGAGCCACCCGCGACGCTGGACGAGTTCACCGCGCTGGCCAAGAAGATGAAGGCCGACGGGATCATCCCGATCGCGTTCGCCGACAAGGACGGCTGGCCGGCGATGGGCACGTTCGACATCCTCAACATGCGCACGAACGGCTACGACTTCCACATCGCGCTCATGGCCGGCAAGGAGTCGTGGACGGATCCGCGGGTCAAGCAGGTGTTCGACACCTGGCGGGGCCTGATGGAGTACCACCAGCCGGCGGCGCTCGGGCGCACCTGGCAGGAGGCCGGTCAGTCGCTGGCGCAGAAGAAGACCGGGATGTACCTGCTCGGCATGTTCGTCGCCCAGCAGTTCCCCGAGGCCGACCGCGACGACATCGACTTCTTCACGTTCCCGGAGATCAACCCGCAGTACGGCACCGACTCGATCGACGCCCCCATCGACGGCTACATGATCTCCGCCAAGGCCAAGAACGTGGACGGCGCCAAGGCGCTGCTCAAGCACCTGGCCCAGGCCTCCTCGCAGAACATCGCCACCAAGCTGGACCCGGGCACGCTCGCGGCCAGCTCCAAGGCCGACACCTCCGGCTACAGCGCCCTGCAGAAGCGCGGCGCCGAGCTGGTGTCGAAGGCCACGCACATCGCGCAGTTCCTCGACCGCGACACGCGGCCGGACTTCGCCTCCACTGTGATGATCCCGTCGCTGCAGTCGTTCGTGAGCAAGCCCAACGAGATCGACTCCCTGCTGGCGAGCATCGAGAAGCAGAAGGCCAACATCTTCCGCTGATGGCTGTCAAGACCCGTCGCTACTCCGCCCGCGACGTGACCGTTCTGGTCATCGGGCTGGGGGTGGCCGTCATCGTCAACGTGGGCTTCATCTGGGGGCCCACGCTGGCCTCCGTCGGGCTGTCCGCCACCGACTGGGGTGGCATCGGGCCCATCGAAGGGGTGGGCGGGCAGAACTACCACGACCTGGCCGCCGAGTATCCGCCGTTCTGGTCGGCCATCCGCAACAACGTGTTGTGGCTGGGCTTCCTCGGGCTGATCGCGACGCCGTTCGGGCTGTTCTGCGCGGTGCTGCTGGACCGGCGACTGCGGCTGTCGCGGTTCTACCAGAGCGCGCTCTACATGCCGGTCGTGTTGTCGCTGGCCGTCGTCGGCTTCATCGCGCAGCTGGTCTACTCCGCCGACTACGGCGTGCTGAACGCGGTGACCGGGCTGACCGTGGACTGGCTCGGCGACAGCTCGATCAACATCTGGGTCGTCATGATCGCGGCCGCCTGGCGGCACGTCGGCTACGTCATGATCATTTACCTGGCGGGGCTGAAGGCCGTCGATCCGGCGCTGAAGGAGGCCGCGGCCATCGACGGCGCCAACGAGCGGCAGGCGTTCTTCCGGGTGGTGTTCCCGACGCTGCGTCCGGTCAACGTGATCGTGCTGGTGATCACGGTGATCGAGGCGCTGCGGGCGTTCGACATCGTCTACGCCATCAACAAGGGCAGGAACGGGCTCGAGCTGCTCTCCGTGCTGGTCACCGAGAACATCGTGGGCGAGGCCAGCAGGATCGGGTTCGGCTCGGCGATCGCGGTGGTGCTGCTGGCGATCTCACTGGGGTTCATCGTCACGTACCTGTCGCAGATGTTCAGGGGGGAGGAACGATGACGCTCACCGCACCGACCGCCGCTCCGCCGGCGGAGGCGCAGCGGTCGCCGTCGCGGCGGCCCGTGCGGCCGTTGCGGATCCTGCTGCACGCGTTCCTGGCGCTGGTGGCGCTGGGGTGGCTGCTGCCGCTCGCGCTGGCGGTGTTCGCGTCGCTGCGTCCATACGAGGAGACCGCCCGGCTGGGCTACTTCTCGCTGCCCGAGCACCTCACGCTCGACTACTACGGGCAGGCGTGGAGCCAGGCCGAGCTGCCCCGCTACTACCTCAACACGTTGATCATCGTGATCCCCGGCGTGGTGATCACGTTGTTCATGGCGTCGTTCACCGCGTTCGCGATCGCCCGGCTGCGCATCCCGGGGCGCAAGGCGCTGCTGATCGTGTTCACCGCCGGGAACCTGCTGCCGCCGCAGGTCCTCATCACCCCGCTCTATACGCTCTACACCCTCGTCCCGCTGCCCGCCTGGTTGTCGGACTCGCAGTCGCTCTACGACTCCTACCTGGGGCTGATCCTCATCCACGTGGCGTTCCAGTTCGGCTTCTGCGTCTTCGTCATGGCCAACTTCATGCGCACGATCCCGGAAGAGATCAACGAGGCGGCCCTGGTGGACGGGGCCGGGGTGTGGAAACGCTACTGGCGGCTGACGCTGCCGCTGTGCCGGCCGGTGCTGGCGGCGCTGTCCACGCTGCAGTTCACCTGGATGTACAACGACTTCCTGTGGGCGCTGGTGCTGATGTCGTCGGGCGACAAGCTGCCCGTCACCTCGGCGCTCAACAACCTGCGCGGCCAGTTCTTCACCGACTACAACCTGCTGGCCGCCGGGTCGATGCTGGTGGCGCTGCCGACGCTGATCGTGTTCCAGATGTTGCACAAGCAGTTCGTGGCCGGGCTCACGCTGGGGTCGACGAAGGGTTAGATGGGGCTGGCGGAGCTTGGAGGAGGCTTTGGAAGCGGGCCGCGACGTGCTCCCACGACCATTCGCGGGCGATCCAGTCGCGGCCGCCCGCGCCCATCTTGCGGGCCTTGTCCGGGTCGCTCAGCAGCTCGACGATCGCCTGCGCGATCTCCTCCGGGTCCGTGCCGTCCACGACGAGGCCGGTCTCGCCGTGCCTGACCGCGTCCGGCGCGCCGCCCGACGCGCCGGCCACCACCGGCAGGCCCGTGGCCGACGCCTCCAGGAACACGATCCCGAGTCCCTCCACGTCCACCCCGCCCAGCCGGGTACGGCACGGCATCGCGAACACGTCGGCGGCCGCGTAGTACCCCGGCAGGCTCGCGGCCGGGACCGTCCCGGTGAACCTGATCGACTCGTGCCCGGCCGCCAGCCGCTCCAGCGTCCGCCGGTAGGGTCCCCCGCCCACCAGCAGCAGGACGGCGCCGGGCACCGCGCGCAGCACCCGGGGCCAGGCCCTGATGAGCTGGTCCTGGCCCTTGCGCGGCACCAGCCGCGACACGCATGCCACGACCGGCCTGTCGTGCAGGCCCAGCTCGGCCCTGGGCGCGCCGGGGCGGAACAGGCCGGCGTCCACGCCGGGCGCGAGCCGTACCAGCTTGTCCGGCGGGATGGCCGCGACGAGCCGCTGCCGCGTGTACTCGCCGAGATACGTGACCACATCGGCGTGCTCGCCGATCCTGCGCAGCACGGCCCGGAAGCCGGGCGCGCTCGCCCATGACGCCTCGTGGCCGTGGGTGAGCATCACCACGCGCCGCGCGCCCGCCCTGCGCAGGTGCGGGGCGAGCAGGCCGAGCGGCGCCGCCGCCCCGAACACGACCGTGTCCGCCTCGTGCTCGGCCATCAGCCGGGCCGCCCGGCGCGCCACGGCCGGGGTCGGCAGCATGAGCCGCGTCGGGTGGCGTACCATCCGGTACGGCTGACGCCGGTCGAACTCCGCGCAGCCCGGCCAGGCGGGTGCGTAGACGGCCACGTCCGGCGTGCGCAGCGCGAGCCCGTGCACGAACGACTGGATGCCGCCTGGCCTGGGCGGGAAGTCGTTCGTGACGATGACCACCTTGGTCACGGCACCGGGACGCCGTTCAGCTTCGCCCATGCGCGGGCCATGGCGATGCGCTCGGGGCTGGTGGGATGGGAGGCATAGAGCACATATTCCACCGCATCTGGCGACAAGTCGGAAATATTGGTCACTGCCAGGCGTTTCTGCATTTGTATGAACGTAGCCGGGTCTCTGGTGAGGTCGAGGGCGTGGACGTCCGCCCGAGCCTCGATGTGCCGGCTGACCACGTTCTCCGCGGGCCCCATGAGCAGCGTGCTGAGGCTCATCAGGCCCATGACCGCGCCCACCGCGCGGGGGTCGGCGATCGAGGTGACGCCGGCGCGGCGGCGTACCGGATCGAAGACCAGGAACAGCAGCACCGCGCCCAGCCCGGCGCCCAGGCCGCCGATGAGCGTGCCGGAGAGCACATCGTCGTGTTTGGCGTGGCCCAGCTCGTGCGCCACGACCAGCTCCACCTCCCGCTGCGGGGCCTTGAGCAGCGTGTCGTAGACGACGATGCGGCGCGTGGCGCCGAAGCCGGACACGTACGCGTTGAGCGCCGTCGTCCGGCGCGAGGCGTCGGCCACCAGCACGTCCTCCACCGGCACGCCGTCCCGCTCGGCCATGGCCAGCAGGTTCTCGCGCAGCGGGCCCTGCCGCATGGACGTGAAGTCGTTGAACAGCGGCTCGAACACCACCGGATACACGAACGACGCCACCACCGTCAGCACGAACGCCCCGACGGCCGCCGGGATCCACCAGCGCCGCACCCTGCGGGCCAGCGCCACGAGCACGACGAGCATCAGGCAGACGATGGCCGCCCCCACGCCCACGTTCTTGAGCCGGTCGCCCGCCCAGGACGCCCAGTCCTGCGTGGACAGGCCGAAGTCGCGCAGCAGCGTCTCGAACCACATGCCGACCGGCAAGCGGATCAGCTCGGTCAGTGCGGTGATGACGACAACGCCCAGGATCACCCGCAGCCACCACGGGCCCCTCAGCCAGCCCACGGCCCTCGCCCCGGCGGGGGTGGCCACCAGGAGGCCGGCGATGATGATCGTCAGAGCGAGTGACAGGTAGCTCGGGAGCGTGGTGGCCGCGTCGAACGCCTGCGCTCTGGCGATCTGGGCCGCGGTGAAGTCACGCGCCGGATCGGGCGGCCCCGCGGCCAGGACCCGCCAGGGGGTGCTGAAGGCGGCCACCGCCAGGATCACGATCCCCAGCCCGACCGCCGCGATCGCCGCCTCCCGCCGCAAGCGTCGCCCTACGTCGTCCGCGCTCCGCGCCACACCTCGCGTCCCGCCGGCATCCCGATCGCCACCCATACTCCGGCCTCCGCCCTCGGTACGCTCATCTGCCATCACCTCCTACGCGAGCTGCTCCCGCACGTACGCGCGCCACCGTGCCGTCAGCGTGGCCACGGACAGCCCCAGAGAGGCGAGCGCCCGATCGACGCCGGCCGCCTGGGCATCACGGTAGAACCTCACCAGCGTCTCCTCACCGAACCGGTCGGCGAGGAAGCGACACGCCAGCCAGGCCTCCTGGTGGGGCGTGACCGCTCAGGGGCGTGCTCTTGAGCCCAGATGCCGGCGGAGCGGGACCCCCTCCGTCAGCGGTACGGCTGATCCGGCGTCGCCCGTTCAAAGGGATCAGTGTTCACCGGGGAACAA
>NZ_VCKY01000394.1 GCF_005889735.1 Nonomuraea turkmeniaca | reverse complement strand
GTCCGGGGGGTGGTCGGTCCGGGCGGGCGGTCCGGGCGGTCATCCGCTCCAGGGCTGGAGCCGATTGCGCCAGACCCACAGGTCCTCGAACTCCCCGCTCTTGAGCCGCACCCAGTGCTCGGGACCACGCCCTCTGGCGGCACAGGTGGCCTTGTGCGGGTCGTCCGAGGGCTCCAGCCGGCCCCGCTCCTCGTGCTTCTTGCCTGGCCCCGACCTGACCGGCACCGCCTTGTCGGCCTGGACGACGTACCTGCAGGTCTCCGTCGCGGGTGAGGGCTCACGTGCGGCGTTGGCGGCGGCCGGGCCGAGGCCGCCGAGGGCGAGCACAGTGGCGGCGGCGCCGGCGAAGATGCGCGTCGCTGCTCTCATGATCGGGCCCCTTCCGACGAACACACGTGGGCAAGACCCTGCTCATGGATCCCGACTTAACACCATAAGTAGGGGCATTTTGCCCACACCTTGGCGTGCCGCACACCCTCCGCACCCGCCCGAGGCACTGGCCGACGAGGCGGGAACGTCATGGGGCAGGGCTGCGGTTCTGAAGGCAGGGAGGCCGGGTAGTGGCCGGGGAGAGGGGCACTGGAACGTTCCCGATCAGGTGCACAGAGGTTCGGGGTCGGCGATGAGGGGTGCCGAAGTCAAGTGAGAGGAGATTAAATGGTTTACAGGTAGGAAATAACTGTTACCGGAGGTGGGATCGATGGAGCAAGCCACTGCGACGATCGTGAAGCCGCTGCCCGGCCACCTGTTCAGGGTGCACGGGGCGAGTGCCGAGATGCGATGGGAGGCCATGTCGGGGCAGGGATACCACACGCCGACCGACCGGTTCTTCGTGCGGAACCACACCTACACCCCCCTCATCGACGTCACCACCTGGCGGCTGCGACTGCACGGCGCCGGCCTCCGACGTCCGCGCGCGTTCGGCTACGACGAGCTCCGGGCCTTGCCGTCGCGGACGTACGATCTGGCGATCGAATGCGCGGGCAACGGGCGGCGGTTCTACGGGACGCAACAACACGACCCCGCCCCCGGCACGCAGTGGGGCCTGGGGGCGATCGGGGTCGCGCGGTGGCGCGGGGTGCCGTTGAGATACCTGCTCAAGCAGGTGGACGTGCTCCCTGGGGCCGTGGACGTGCTGCCGTCGGGGCTGGACGCGCCGTTCGAGGACTACGGTCACGTACGCAGGCCGCTGCCGATCGAGAAGGCCATGGACGACGTGCTGGTGGCGTACGAGATGAACGGCGAGCCGCTGCCTCCCGATCACGGATTTCCGGTGCGACTGGTGGTGCCGGGATGGGCGGGAATTGCGTCCATCAAATGGCTCGGCGACATCGAAGTTTCCACGCACGAGCTCTTCACCCCGTGGAACACGGTCTTTTACGCGGAGGTCACCACGCAACCGGTGAAGAGCGCCTTCGAGCTCGCCTGGAATGCCGTCCTGCCCATCAACGGGCCGCACATCCTGCACGGCCGGTCCTGGTCGGGCCGGGGCAGGATCGTCCGGGTCGAGGTCAGCTTCGACGGCGGGCTCAGCTGGCGCGTGGCCGAGCATCACGGGCATCACCTGGTCGGAGCATGGCTGCCGTGGCACATTGCGTGGGCGCCTCGCCGCGCGGGGCGGTACGTGCTCATGGCCAGGGCGACCGACGAGACCGGCGCCACGCAACCCCTGATCACGCCGCGGCATCCGTCCGGCTATCACTTCGACGCGGTCGTGCAACACCCGATTCACGTTGCCATTGGATAGGTAATTGTCACCGATCGCGGCTGAGCTGGAGCTTTCCTTTTCCGCCGTGCGGCGCACCTGAATTCATCTGGAAGACTCTCGCGGAAACCTTCTGGAAATCCCCTCATGTGATGCTGCACCTACGCCGGGAAAAGGAGAGCAGATGCGCCAGCTGACCGCGCTCGACGCCCAGTTCCTCAATGTCGAGACGGCGACCACCGCCGCGCACGTGGCGGGGCTGGCGATACTCGACTCGGCGAACGGGTCGGTCGACCGGGACGCTCTCACGGAGTTGCTGCTCGACCGGCTGCACCTGTCCCCCGCGCTCAGCCTGCGCCTGGCCGAGGTCCCTCTGGGATTGGACCGTCCGTACTGGGTGCCCGATCCCGACTTCGACATCGGCAACCATCTGTTCGAGCTGACGTTGCCCGCGCCGGGAGACGACTGGCAGCTGGCCGAGGCCGTGGCGGAGATCCACGCCCGCCGGCTCGATCGGGCGCATCCGCTCTGGGAGATGCACCTGATCAACGGACTGCCGGCGGGGAGGGTGGCCATCTACACGAAGGTGCATCACGCCGCGATCGACGGCATCTCGGGCGCGGAGACCCTGGCGACCCTGCTCGACCTCACCCCGGACGGCCACCTCACCCGCCGCAGGCTCCCCACGACGGCCAGGCCGAGCAACACCACGGCGGACGGCCGCCGCACGGCCGGCGCCACGCCCGCGACCGGTGAACACGATCGTGCCTCCCTCCAGGGCGGTCAGCCGGCGGAGTCTCCGGGGTTGATCGGCATGCTGGCCGGCGCCGCCGTTCATACCGCCACCCACCCGGTCCGGGCGATGCGGTCCGTCGTCAGGGCGGCAGGGGACCTGGACGCCATCCCGCTGGCGGCCTGCGTGCCGGGCGCGAAGCTGATCGCCAAGGCCGTGCGGACGGTGGTGCGCGACCGGCCCGACCGCCCCGAGCTGCCCAGCCTGTCGGTCCCCCGCACCCCGTTCAACGGCCCCGTCAGCGCCCGCCGCCATCTCTCCATCGGCTCGCTGCCGCTCAAGGACGTCAAGATGGTGGCCAAGTCCAACGGCATGAGCGTCAATGACGTCGTCATGACCCTGTGCACATCGGCGCTTCGCTCGTGGTTGCACGAGCGCGACGCGCTGCCGGAGGAGCCGCTGATCGTCGCCGTCCCTGTGGCGGTCCGTACGGCCGGAGCCAAAGACCTGGTCGGCAACCAGATCTCCGCCATGGTCACCCCCATGCCGACGAACGTTCCCGACCCGCGCGAGCGCCTCCAGGCGGTCGGCGCGACCATGAGCCGGGCCAAGCGGCGGTTCGCGCTGGCCCCGGCGACCTGGCTGAGCGAGCTGTGCTCGATGCTGCCCGCCCCGGTCACCAGCCTGGCCACGCCGGCGATCTTCCGGCTGGCGGGGATGGCGTTCCCGCCGATCAACCTGATCATCAGCAACGTGCCGGGCCCGCAGTTCCCGCTGTACCTGTGCGGCGGGAGGGTGCTGTCGTACTATCCGCTGTCGGTCCTGACCGACGTGAGCGGCGGCCTGAACATCACCTGCTTCTCGTACGACGGCATGCTCGACTTCGGCATCGTCGCCTGCCCCGAGCGCGTGGACGACGTGTGGAGCCTGCTCCGGCACCTGCGCACGGCGCTGGAGGAGCTGCTAGACGAGCGAGTGGGCGATGAGTTCCGCGACGGCGTCGGGGTCGATCTGGTGGCCCGTTAGCTGCCAGAGGTTCTCCTGGTAGAGCAGGACGGCGGCGAACGTGGCCGCCGCCACCTCCAGCCTGGCCGCGTCCCCGCGCGAGCCTGGCGAGGGTGCCCGCCGGGTCGCCGGGGACCGCGTCGACGTCACGCCCCTCTTCGATGTGCGTGCGCTCGTTGACAAGAGCGACCAGTACCTCGATCTTGTGCGGGAAGTAGTCGAAGATCAGCCTTTTGCGCACTCTCGCGAGCCTGGCGATGACCGCAGTCGGAGTGGCCTCGTAGCCGGAGCCCGCGAACAGCTCCTCTGCCGCGTCCAGGATGCGCGTGCGCGCGTCACCCGTCACCACAGCACGAACCATAACGCCGCCTGCGGGCTTCATCGCCATGCCGACGCACGCGGCACTTCCGATGAGTCAATCATGTAGCATTTGAGACAAGATTGTCGCAAACGATACGGCGGTGTCCAGATGGCGATGAGCCGAGAGCAGATCATGACGGCGGCGATCCAGCACCTCAACAAGGACCCGTCCGCCTCCGTGGCCCAGCTGGCCGAGGCGGTCGGGATCAGCAGGGCCACGTTGCACCGGCAGTTCAGCAACCGCGAGGAGCTGATGCTGGCCCTGGCCCGTCGCGGCCACGACCAGTGGGAGCAGGCGCAGCTCGCCGCCGGCCTGGACGCGGCGACCGCCTCGGGGGATCGGAAGACGCTGGAGAAGGCGCTGAACGATCTGCTCATCGGCCTGATCAAGATCGCCGACGAGTACGGCTTCGGCCTCACCGACCACGCCTTGGCCGTACACCCGGAGCTGGCGCGCCGCGCCGAGGAGCTGGAGGCACGCGAGATCGCCTTCTACACCGCGGCCCAGCGCGCGGGCCTGTTGAGCACCGAACTGCCCGTCCGCTGGATCAGCGATGTCGTCTACGGCCTGATGGTGGCCGTACGAGAGGGTCTGCGCCGCGGAGACGTCGCCCGCCGGGACGCCCCCCGGCTGCTCCTCGACACGTTCGCGCGCGGCGCCGTACCTCGGAGAGAATCATGACGATCACCACGCCCCCGCTCTCGGCGAAGCGGCGGTGGGCCGGCCTGGCCGTGTTGTCGGCCAGTTTGTTGCTCGTGGTCATGGACATGACCGTGCTCAACGTCGCGCTGCCGGCCATCTCCGAGGACCTGCGGCCCAGCTCCGTCGAGCTGTTGTGGATCGTCGACACGTACGGGCTGGTGCTGGCGGGACTGCTGGTCACGGTGAGCGCGTTCGGCGATCGGTGGGGTCGCAAGCGGATGTTGCTGACCGGGTTCGCGGTGTTCGGGCTGGCCTCGCTGGCGGTGCTGCTCGTGGACGACCCGGCGGAGGTGATCGCGGTACGGGCGCTGCTCGGCGTCGGCGGCGCCATGATCATGCCGTCCACGCTGTCCATGATCCGTAACCTCTTCCCCGATCCGGGCGAGCGGGCCAAGGCGCTGGGCGTGTGGTCGGCGATGGCCGCGGTGGGCGCCGCGTCAGGGCCGATCGTGGCCGGGGTGCTGCTGGAGCGTTTCACGTGGCATGCGGCGTTCCTGGTGAACGTGCCGGTCATGGCGGCGGCGATCGCCGCGGGATTGGTGCTCCTGCCCGAGTCCAGGAACCCCGGCCCGGGCCGCTGGGACGCGCTCGCCACGGTGTTGTCGATGGCCGGCATGGTGGCGCTGGTGTACGCGGTCAAGAGCTTCGGCAAGTACGGCCCGGCGTCGGCGAGCGCCCTGGTGGCCGCCGCGGTCGCGGCGGTGACACTGGGCTGGTTCGTGGTGCGCTGCCTGCGCCGGCCCGATCCGCTGCTGGAGCTCCGGCTGTTCCGCAGCGGCCCCTTCTCGGCGGGGGTGACGACGGCGCTGACCACGGCGATCGCGATGGGCGCGGTGTTGTTGCTGCTCGCGCAGTGGATGCAGCTCGTGCAGGGCTACTCGCCGCTGGAGACGGGGGTGCGGCTGCTGCCCGCCGCGCTGGCCGCGCTCGTGGCCTCGCCACTGGCCCCCTCGCTGGCGGCCAGGGTCGGCGCCCGTACGGTGCTGGCGGGCGGGCTGGCGGTGACGGCGGCGGGGTTCCTGCTGCTCTTCGTGGCGCCGGCGCCGCTGGGCTACTGGCCGGTGGCGGGCGCGCTGGTGCTGATCGGTCTCGGGAACGGCTCGCTGGCGATCGCCTCCGCGGTGATCATGTCCGGTACGCCGGCCGCGAAGTCGGGCAGCGCGGCGGCCATCGAGGAGACCAGCTACGACATCGGCGGGGCGCTCGGCGTGGCCGTGCTCGGCAGCGTGGCCGCGGCCGTCTAC
>NZ_VCKY01000393.1 GCF_005889735.1 Nonomuraea turkmeniaca | reverse complement strand
GCCCCGAGTCGGGGTGGCGGTTTCGCCGGGCGCGGAATCGGGGCGGGCCGGGCGTAGCGGGGCGGTTCGGTCTGCGCCGGGCCCAGCCGGGTCGTCGGGTGGATACCTTTGGATGCATGCTTCGACGGATCGGCACAGCAAGCGTCCTGGTGATCGCTCTGGCGGCGTGCGGCGGTGGCAGCGGCGCCGCGGGCGCGACCCCGACCGGGGGCAAGGCCGCGCCACCTGCGCCGACCACCCAGAGCCCGGCCCAGTCGCAGGCCCAGCCGGACCCGGTCGCGCGCGTCCTGTCGAAGATGAGCGTCGAGGAGAAGGTCGGCCAGCTGTTCATGCCCGTCCTGTACGGCACTTCCGCCGACACGGCCTCGGGCGAGAACCAGGCGAGATACACCGCCCAGACCCCGGCCAAGGTGATCGCCAAATATCACCTGGGAGGCGTGATCCTCTTCCCACAGAACGTGAAGAGCGTCGGCCAGGTCGTCGATCTCACCAACGGCCTGCAGCGGGCGTCGAAGCAGGTCTCGCTGCTGATCGGCACCGACCAGGAAAACGGCCTGGTGTCGCGGATGTCCGCGATCATGACCGACTTCCCCGGCGCGTCCCGGATCGGCGCCACCAAGGACACCGACCTGTCGCGCGCCGTGGCCGAGGCCACCGGCGAGGAGCTGCGCTCGCTCGGCGTCAACCTGGACTTCGCCCCGGTCGCCGACGTGAATGTCAATCCGAACAACCCGGTCATCGGCGCGCGGGCGTTCGGCAAGGACCCGAAGCTGGTGGCCAAGATGGTCGCGGCGGCGGTCAAGGGGTTCGCCGACGCGAAGGTGGCCGCCACCGCCAAACATTTCCCCGGCCACGGCGACACGACTGTCGACAGCCACACCGGTCTGCCCGTGATCAAGCACTCGAAGGCCGAGTGGGAGCGCATCGACGCGCCGCCGTTCAAAGCCGCGATCGACGCCGGGGTGGACGCCGTGATGAGCGCCCACATCGTCTTCCCGAAGCTGGACTCGTCGGGCGACCCGGCCACGTTGTCCAAGCCGATCCTGACCGGCCTGCTCCGGGAGAAGCTCGGTTTCAAGGGCGTGATCTCCACCGACGCGCTCAACATGGCGGGCGTGCGGCAGAAGTACAACGACGGCGAGATCGCGGTCCGCGCCGTGCTCGCCGGCGCGGACCTGCTGCTCATGCCGAACGACCTGCCCAAGGCCTACCAGGCGGTGCTGGCGGCGGTGAAGTCCGGCCGGATCACGAAGGAGCGCCTCGACCAGTCGGTCACCCGCCTGCTCACCCTCAAACAGGCCAAGGGACTGCTGACCGAGGCACCGAGGGCGTCGGCGGAGGAGGCGGCCCGCGTCCTGCGCTCCGCCGACCACCGCAAGCTGGCCGCCCGGGTCGGCGGCTAGTGAGCCCCGCGTAGCCCGCTGGCGACGAACATGCCCGCGAGCATCGCGAACAGGTACGCCTGGAGAAACTGGATCAGTAGCTCGAACGCGGTCATCACCACTGTCATCAGCACGCCGAGCACCCCGAGCCCCACGCCGAGCGGCGTGAGCCTTTCGAAGAGGAACCAGAAGCCCACCGAACTGAAGAAGGCCAGGATGATGTGGCCGGCGAACATGTTCGCGAAGAGCCGGATGAAGTGCGTGAACAGCGAGGTGATGAACACCTCGGCCAGGATCATCGGCGCGTAGAGCCCGTACGCCCAGCCGGGCAGGCCTTCCAGGTGCACGATGCCCCGCAGGTACCCGCGCACGCCGTGGTGCCGGACCCCGAGGTACACCTTGACGCCGTACACGGTGAGCGCCAGCACCAGGGGGAAGGCGATGTGCGCGGCGAGGGGGAACTGGATGAGCGGGATGACGCCCATCAGGTTCCAGACGAGCACGGTCAGGAAAATGGTGAGGAGGAAGCCCATCCAGCGGTCGGAGTCCTTGCCGAGGTTGGGCTTGGCGATCTGTTCGCGTACGAAGACGTACACGTACTCGCCGAGGTTCTGCCAGCCCCGTGGCACGAGCTTCGGCTTGGCGAACCAGGCCCAGCACAGCGCCATGACGACAATGGCGCTGAGCAGGGCGATCAGCACCGGCTTGGTGAGCCACTCAGGCCCGCCGGGGATGATCGGGGAGAACTGGAAGAGGTCCAGGCCCGGGGCTTGCCACTGGCCAGGGGAAGGGGAGGTGATCAGGATCGTCGTCCGCACGGCGGTCCCTTCTGGATTGTTGGAGGATCACCATAACGTCCGAATTGTCCAGTCCTGATAGGTGGTTTTCGGTCAGGCGTCACGCTGTCGCAGCAGCACCCAGCCGGTCAGCAACGCCGCGGCCGCCCACGCGGCGAGCACGCCCAACCCCGCCCACGGGCCGAGGGGCAGGATGGCGCTGTCGGTGGTGGCCTGGACGGCCAGTCCCGCGTTGGTCGGCGAGATCATCCAGAGGAAACGCTGCGTCTCCTCATCGGCGATCATGCGGATGGAGATCGGGAACAGGTAGAGCAGGCCGAGCACCACACCGGTGGCCGCCGCCGAGTCGCGTACGGCGGTGGCGACGCCCACGCTGAGCAGCGCGATCAGCCCGAGATAGAGCACCGAGCCGACGGCGGCGCGCAGCGTCGGCCCGTCGGTCAGGGACAGCGGCGCGTATCCGTGCTCGGCGGTGAAACCGCTCCCCGGCAGGAGGAGCCGCCCGGCCAGCACGGAGCCGAGCACGGCGACCGTCCCCGCGGCCAGCGCCATGGCGGTGAGCACGCTCGCCTTGGCGGCCAACAGGGTGGTTCTGCGTGGCATCGCGGTGAGGCTGGTGTGGATCAGGCCGGTGCTGTACTCGCCGCAGACCGCCGGCACGGCCAGCAGGGCGACCATGGCCTGGCCCAGCTGCACGCCCATGAGGCCGAGCCGGGTGGCGTCGTGGCCGCAGCCGGCCGATCCGCAGGTCACGGTCGTGGCGGCCACGGCGCTCAGTGCCACGGTCAGCACCACCATCCCGGCCAGCAGCCAGCCGGGTCCCGCGACGGTACGCAGCTTCGTCCACTCGGCGTGGATCTCCCGCCTCATACGTCGTTCCTGCGCAGCCGGTGCACGGCCAGGGCGAGGGCCAGCGCCGCGTACCCGCACAACACGGCGAAACCGGCCCACGGCGCGAGCGGGTAGAAGCCGGACGCGGGCGCGTAGTAGGAGGTCACTTGCGGATATGCGGGGATGCTCTGCTGGATCGCGAACCCGGCGGCAGGCGTGACCCGCAGCAGCCAGTCCGACACGGACGCGGGCAGGACGGACGCGGTGGCCAGCACGTACGGGACCAGGATCGCCGCGATGGCCACGATGACCGCCATCGCGCTGCGCCGGAACAGCGAGCCCAGGGCGACGGCGAAGACGGCGGCCACGGCGAGCAGGGCCGCGACGCCGGCGACGACGCGCAGCTCGGTGAGCGTGGAGACCGGGAGCGGGTAGATGTTGTTGCCGCGCAGGATCTGGCGGCCGATCGGAAGCGCGACGGCGTTGGCGGCCAGCCCGGCGACGAAGGTCACCGTGCCGATCACGACGGCCTTGGCCACCAGCACCCGGCCGCGTCGCGGGCTGGCGAGCAACGTGGTGCGGATCAGCTGCCGCCGGTATTCGGCGGTCACGAACAGCACCGCCACCACGATCACGATGATCAGCCCGACCATCGCGCCGGTCAGCGTGCGTTCGATACTGCCCAATTCGGTGAGTGGCGCGATGTCGCCGACTCCGGTGATGGCGAATGTGCCGCCGGAGCGCTCCAGCCTGCCCGGGTGATGGGGCGTCACACCGTCGAGCCCCGTCGTGACTCCGATGTCGTCGATCCTCCACGTGCCGCCGGTTCCCTCGCCCCGCAGGCCGACCTCGTCCATGACGGCGGTGGCCTCGGTGAAGCGGGACGCTGCGCTGTACCCTCCGATGGTGTTCGCCGTCACCGTGATGTCGCCGGGAGAGGCGGCGAACAGCCCGATGCGGACCTGAGCCGGCAGTCCGTCCAGGCGGGCCGTGCCCACCCGCGTCCACTGCCTGCCGTCGGGCGACTCCTCGCCGGTGATCGTGTCGCCCGTGCGGGTCAGCCGCAACCAGCGTGGGGACTGCGCCGAGACGCCGCCCGGGCGGCCCGCCACGTCCTCGGTGAAGTTGTGCTGCATCCGCACGCCGTGGCTGCCGGTGACCATCACGGCCGCGTAGGGAGCGCCCTGTTCGGTGCTCTCCTTGATCATGATGCCGGCCTTCGCCCAGGGCACGACGCCGGTGACGACGTTGCGGACCCCGGCGGTGACGTCGGGCTTGCGGATCTGGCCGGTCATGGAGTTCACGCGCACGGTGATGCTGCCGTCCCCGTCCAGCGGCTGGTGGACGAAGTAGAACCGGTCCGACACCGCCTCGCCGCCCGGCCCGAGCACGGGAGCGGGACAGGGCACCTCGACCGGCCCCTTCATGCAGGAGGAGTGGCTGCCCGAGGAGAACAGCAGCCCGAGCCCCACGATGAGCAGCGCCGCGGCCACTATGCCGGCCACCCAGCCGCGGACGGTGCGGAACTTGGTCCACTCCGCGCGCAGCAGCTGCGCGAAGCCGTCGCGCCCGGCCCGCAGGTCCGAGCGGTAGGGGGTGACGGTGCTCATCGGGCCGCTCCACGGAACTCGACCGCGTCCCTGGTGAGGTCTAGGTACGCCTCCTCCAGCGTCGCGCGGTGGGCGCTCACCTCGGAGAACGGAATGGACTGCGCGCCCAGCAGGCGCACGATGTGTTCGGCCGCCAGCCCGGCCACGGTGAGCGTGTCGCGGTCGGTGACGGTGACCGTACCGCCGGCCTGGGCCAGCGCCTGCATCGCCGCCGGTCGTTCCGGCGTACGCAGCGTCACCCGGCCGTCGGAGGCGGCCGCGATCAGATCGGCCACGCTGGTGTCCGCCACCACCTCGCCCCGGCCCACCACCACGAGATGGCCGGCGGTGTCCTGGAGCTCGCTCATCAGATGGCTGGACACCAGCACGGCACGTCCCTCGGCGGCCAGCGAGCGCAGGAAGCCGCGGATCCACACGATGCCCTCGGGGTCGAGGCCGTTGAACGGCTCGTCCAGCATGAGCACCGGAGGGTCGCCGAGCAGCGCCGCGGCGATCCCGAGCCGCTGGCGCATCCCGAGTGAGAACCCGCCCGCCTTGCGCCTTGCCGCCGGTCCCAGGCCGACCTGCGCCAGCACCTCGTCCACCCGGCCGGCGGGCAGCCCTTGGGAGTGGGCCAGCCAGAGCAGGTGGTTGCGCGCGGTGCGGCTGGGTTGCAGCGCGCCGGCGTCCAGCAGCGCGCCGACGTGGCGCAAGGGGGTGGGCAGGCTCTGGTACGGCCGGCCGCCGATCAAGGCGTGGCCCGCGTCGGGCGCGTCCAGGCCCAGCACGACCCGCATCGTGGTGGACTTGCCCGCGCCGTTCGGGCCGACGAAACCGGTGACCTGGCCGGGGTGCACGGTGAAGGTCATCCCGTCCAGTGCGAGGGTCCGGCCGAACCGCTTGCGCAGCCCGCTGACTTCGATGGTTGCTTCCACGTCAGGCAGAGTAGGCAGCGGGCGGCGTCGCGGTCGTCACGCGGCGGAGCGATCTGCGTCGTCGCTGGCGGCAGCTACGGGGGGTCCCTCGTGTGAGGGATGCCAGGACGCCGTGGGGCCGTGACAATGACTTTGTGGAGCGAGCGCGAGACCGGGGCTGGACCTGGCGGGCACGCCGGGACCAGGACCCGCCCGGGTCGGGGCTCCGGGATCGGGACGCGTCCGGGCTGCGGGATCGGGAGGTGTCCGGGCTGCGGGATCGGGAGGTGTCCGGGCTGCGGGATCAGGACGTGTCCGGGGCGGGGCCTCGGGA
Source organism: Nonomuraea turkmeniaca (assembly GCF_005889735.1). Taxonomy (GTDB): domain Bacteria; phylum Actinomycetota; class Actinomycetes; order Streptosporangiales; family Streptosporangiaceae; genus Nonomuraea; species Nonomuraea turkmeniaca. The sequence goes on along the minus strand of NZ_VCKY01000393.1, from coordinate 8 downwards.
CCTGAGCG
>NZ_VCKY01000392.1 GCF_005889735.1 Nonomuraea turkmeniaca | reverse complement strand
GGTGGCGGGCCGGGTGCTGATGGCGCCGGTGTTGCCGCTGCTCAGTGACGCGGCCGATCAGCTGGCGGCGACGGTGCGGCGGATCGCGGGGACGGGCGCGCGGGCGGTGGAGCCGGTGGTGCTGCGGCTGCCGCCGGGCACGCGCGGGTGGTATCTGGAGTGGCTGGGGCGGGCCCATCCGCAGCTGGTGGCCCGTTATGAGGAGTTGTACGACCGGTCGGGGTTGCCGTCGGCCGATTACGAGCAGCGCATCACGGGGCAGATCGCTCAGTTGTGCCGGGTGTACGGGATGGAGTGCGGCCCGGTGGTGGCGCAGCGGCGCGAGCCGCGGGTGGCGCAGCTGGCGCTGGTGTAGCGGGGCGCTCTGGGGCGGGTTCGTGCGGTCATCGGCCGGGTCCGCCGGACGGGGGCTGTGGTGCGTCCGGCCCGCCGCCGCCGGGTCTGGCGTGGCATGCCGTGGATGGCCGTTTCTCGCGGGCTTCGCCGGAGGGTTCGCAGGGTGAGTGCGGCGCCCCGGGGCGAGCAGGATCATCGCCATGCCTGAGCCGGCGGTGATCGTCCCGGCGTCGGCCAGGTGCGTGAGGGGTCCTGAGGCGAGCGCGCCGGCAGGTGATGCGGTGAGCAGGACGGCGCCGCGGGTGGTGAGCAGCGCGGCGGGCGCGCGATCTTGCAGGAGGGTGAATGGCGTGCGGGTGTCTGAATTTCGACACGTGCGCGCTGCTCAATCCATCGATCGACGTCCCCTGACCCAGGGACCGCACGCGCTGCGGGTGCTCGTCACCCCGGGGATGCCGGGGTGCGCGCCACTCCCCCGGGTGGTCAGGTGGGGGCCGGGGTGGAGCGGACGGCGAGGTGGTCGAGGGAGACGCCCAGCACGTCGGCCAGCGCGGCGATGGTGAAGAACGCCGGAGTGGCGATCCGGCCGGTTTCGATCTTGCGCAGGGTTTCGGCGGACATGCCCGCCGCGGCGGCGACCTCGACGATGCTGCGGTCGCCTCGGGCTTGGCGCAGCAGCTGGCCGAGATGCTCGCCGCGCAGGCGTTCGTCGGGGGTGAGAGGAGGTCGCACCATGAAGCTCATTCTACACCCATGGTATACAAATACCGGTATTGTTATCGCCATCCATGATGGGCCACCGGATGGAACCAGCGGGCAAGCCGCGCCACCCGATGCCGCGCCACCCGAAGTCAGCGACGCCGGGCGCTGGTCATGACAGCCGGCGGCGGGCGGCCGGCGGGCGCCGGGAGGCTTCGCACGCGCTCGGCATGAGCACGGCGACCAGGCGGGGCGGCAACCCGGGCCGCGCGACGGTGAACACCCCCCGGTTCGCGGGAAGCCGCATGGGCGCGGCGCTCATGATGCGGCGGACTACGTACGTAGAGCTTCTAGGTACAGATATGGGGATTTGTCCCGTATTGGAGGTTTAGAGCTGATGTGAGGCTGGACACGTGTTCACGCAACCGGGGGAAAGGACCAACGTGACCACCATGTGCCAGCGATTCACGCCAGGCGACACATCGCGGGAGCGACCCGGCTGGCGCCTGCCGTCCTGGAACGGCCTGCTCACCGTAGGACACGAACTGGCGCTACGCGCCGGATGGACCGGACAGGAGCGCACGATCACCTGGACGATGGCGGCCCGGCCCTCGGCCGTACGCACCGCACGCCGCCTGACCGCGGCCCGGCTGTCGGCCTGGCAGCTGGACCAGGCGGCCACCGCCGCCGCCGAGCAGCTGGCCGGCCGGCTCACCGACGACGCCCTCACCCGGGGCGCCGAGAAGATCGGACTGACGCTGACGGCCGAGGACGGCCTGCTGCGCTGCGAGATCAGCGAGCACGGCACGCCGCCCACCGGCGCGCGGCCCTCCCGCGGCGTCGCCGCGCTGCTGGAGCAGCTGGCGTGTTGCTGGGGCGCCGCCGGCGCCACCGTCTGGTTCGAACTGCGGCTCACGCCGCACGCATGATCGACACGAACGACAGGAGTCACCGCCACCGTGCGCAGGATACAGATCCGCACCACCAAGAAGCCCCGAACCCCGCAAAGCCTGGACCTGCGGACCCCGTCAGGGCGGACACTGCCGTACTGACCACCTGCCAGCCGGAACCAGCGGTCACCATTCCCTCTTTGGCCGGTTCCGGCCCCCATGCCGCCGAAGACCGGAACCGGCGCCTCACGACAGGGCGTCGCCGTCGGCGCGGGCCTGCTCGCCCACCCACACCGCGATCTGGGAGCGGGAGTTGAACCCGAGCTTGGTCAAGATGTGCTCGATGTGCCCCTCCGCGGTGCGCTGAGCGATCACCAGGGACGCCGCGATCTCCTTGTTCGTCATCCCCTGCGCCACCAGCTGCGCGATCTCCCGCTCGCGGCGCGTCAGCGCCGCCTGCTCCCCCCTGGCCTCCGGCGCCTCCTTCGGATCCGGCCCGCCCGGCTTGTCCTCCTGCAGCGCGTACGCCACCGCCTCCTCGTAAGGCAGCCGGGCGCCCCGCCGGACCGCCGCGGCGAAGGCCGCCTCCCCCAGTGCCTCTCGCACGCGCGCCTGGCACTCCTCGTGGTAGCCGGCCAGATGCCCGTACCCCGACAGCGGCGCCCCCACCAGGCTCCACACCGTCTCCAGCACGCCCAGCAGCCGCCCGGCCCGCTCGTGCAGGCCCTGGGTGGCGGCGATCCACGCCAGCACCTCGATCGTGATCCCCACACCCAGCAGGTCGCCCAGCGACCGGTTGAACGCCAGGCTCTGGCGCTCCAGCTCCGTGGCGCGCGGCAGATCCCCCTGCCGCCACACCTCTACCCCCAGCGCCATCATGGTGTACGCCTTGTGCCAGCCATCCCCGTGGGCGTCGCACACCTTCAGCGCCTGCTCGGCCGCGTCGATGGCGGCGTCGGACTCGCCCACGAACGAGCGGGCCAGCGACAGCCGGATCAGCGACAACGCCAGCCCCACCGGATCGCCGGTGCCGCGGTGGCGTTCCAAGGCATGCTCGTAAGAGACGATCGCGTCCCGGGGACGCTCCTGGAACATGGCGACCATGCCGGTGAACAGCTCGGCGTACCCGAGCAGCGACTCATCGCCGAGACGCTCGCCGATGCGGTGGCACTCCTCCAGCATGGCCCGGGCGGCCGGCAGGTCGGCCTGGATGACGGCCAGCCAGCCGCCGGCCCACAGCGCGCGGCCGCGTACGTCGTCAGGTGAGGTAACGGCGGCCAGACCCCGCTCCAGCCAGGCCCGTCCCTCACCTAGGTAATAACTGGTGATCCAGTGATACAGCAGATCGGTGGCCACGCTCAGCCCGATCGCGGCGTCCGCCGGCGTCGCCAGCCAGCCGTCCAGGGCGCTGCGCAGGTTGGCGTGCTCCAGCTGCAGCCGGTTGAACCAGGCCACCTGCTCCGGCCCGAACACCTCCGCACGGGCGCGGCCCGCCAGGTCGCGATAATAAGCGCGATGCCGCCGCCGCAGCCGCGCTTCCTCGCCGCGCTCGCACAACCGTTCGCGGCCGTACTGGCGCAGCGTGTCCAGCATCCGGTAGCGGACGCCGCCCGGATGGTCTTCTCGAATCAGCACGGACTTGTCCACCAGGCCGATCACCAGGTCGAGGACGTCCTCGCGGTCGATGCCCGTCCCGGAGCAGACCGTCTCGGCCCCCTCCAGGTCCAGGCTCCCCGCGAACACCGAAGCGCGATGCCATAGCAGCCGTTCCTCCTCCGAACATAGGGCGTGACTCCAGTCGATCAGGGCGCGCAACGTCTGGTGGCGCGGCAGCACCGCCCGCGACCCGCCGGTCAGCAGCCGGAACCGGTCGTCCAGCCGTTCCAGCAGCTGCTCGGCCGACAGGGCGCGCAACCGCACGGCGGCCAGCTCGATCCCCAGCGGCAGGCCGTCCAGGCGGCGGATGATGCCCGTGACGACGTCGCGGTTGTCGTCGGTGACGGCGAACGACGGCAGCACCGCGCGGGCCCGCTCGGTGAACAGCTGCACCGCGTCCGTCTGCGTCAACGTCTCCAGCGGCGCCCCGTCCCCGTCGGGCAGCGGCAGCGGCGTCACCGGCACCGCGTGCTCGCTGGCGATGCCCAGCACGTGCCGGCTGGTGGCCATGATGCGCAGCTCGGGCGCCGCGCGCAGCAGCGTGTCGGCCAGCACCGCGCATTCGTCGACCAGGTGCTCGCAGTTGTCGAGGATCACCAGCGTCTGCTTGTCGCGCAGATGGTCGGCCAGCACCTGCAGCGGCGGGTCGGTGCTGTGGTCGCGGATCTCCAGCGTCTCGGCCACGGCGCGCGCCAGCATGCCGGGATTCTCCAGCGCCGCCAGCTCCACCAGCCACACACCGTCGCGGAAGGCGCGCCGCACCTCGTGGGCCACCCGCAGCGCCAGCCGGGTCTTGCCGACGCCGCCCGCGCCGGTCAGCGTGACCGCCCGGGAGACGGACAGCAGCTGCCGGACTTCGGCCACCTCCTGCCGACGTCCCACGAAACTCGTCACCTCGGCCGGCAGGCCGCCACTGTTGTGCTGCCCCCGTGAGGCACTCGTCGTCACCGTAGTCATGGCGCCTTCCACGACACGGCCGGCGAGTCACCATGGCGCACCGACCCCGTCGTCGACCCCCAGGTTATGTCCCGGCCGTTTTCCAGGGCAGTTCACGCCAAAAACCCACAGGAAGTTTTCCCCTCCCATGGGCATGCGGCAACCCGCCCTTGACTGGCCGGTGGGGGGCGCGTGGCACGGATCGCGAGGGTGAATCCATGCCACGCGCGCCGGCCGGCGCCCTAACCGCGGCGCACCGGACAGCCCACCGGGCGGGCACATGCGCGTGAGCAGGGGAACCTCACACGTCCACGGCCGCCGGCACCGGCAGCTCGAACCACACGACCTTGCCGCCGCCCGTAGGGGTGCTGCCCCAGCCGGACGACAGCGCCTGCACCAGGCACAACCCGCGCGAGCACTCCTCGTCGTCACGGGCGTGCCGCGCGCGGGGCAGGCACGGGCTGGCGTCCTCGACCTCGCAACGCAGCCGGCCGCCCACGGCCGACACGCTCAGCCGCACCAGCCCGCGCGCGTGCGCGACGGCGTTGGTGACCAGCTCGCTGACCAGCAGCTCCGCGAACTCGCAGGCATGGTGCAGATCCCAGTCGGCCAGCTGCGCCCGGATGGCGTGCCGCGCCTGCGGCACCGACAGGTTCGCCGAGGAGAACGTCCACGACGCCGTCAGCACAGCCGGCCGCGCGACCGGCCGCGCGACCAGCAAGGTGCTGCCGCAGGCAGGCGTGGTCATGCCGCGGCCAGGACCGGCGCGGGCCTGACGCTGCGCCCGTCCGGCAGCAGCTCGCCGGTGTCGTCGAAGAACACCACACCGTTGCACAGAAGGCCCCAGCCCTGCTCAGGGTGGTAGGCGACCAGCCGCGCGGCCTCGCGGCCGGCGGCATCAGCGGGCGGACAAGGAGGCAGATGCTGGCACATGACGCGAATCCTCAAACTTTCTGATTCCCTCGCTCCCCGCCTTTCGCGGGTCACACGTTCAGAATGCCTCCACACCCACCCCGAGAAGCAGGTGAGAAATCCCCATATAGGTACCTACATCTCGAACGTACGTAGAGGCCGCCCCCCAGCCGGAGGACGGCCCCGTCACCCGAGCGTCAGCCGGCCGCCCGCACCGGCTGCCGCAGCACCGTCCGCGGATCCGGATCGTCGAACGCCGTCAGATACACCTCATGATGCATCCCACCGGCCACCAGCCCCCGCCCGGCCATGAACTCCTCCATCACCTTCAGCGACACATGCTCCTCACTGAACGGGCCCGCGTGAACCGCCTCCACACTGCCTCTTATACACATCT
>NZ_VCKY01000391.1 GCF_005889735.1 Nonomuraea turkmeniaca | reverse complement strand
GCGTTCGGGGCGGCGGTCGTAGCGGGCCGTGGTGGCCGGGGAGGAGTGGCCCACGAGGGCCTGGGCGGTCGCCAGGTCCACGCCCGCGTCCAGCAGTTCGCCGATGAAGGTGCGGCGGAAATCGTGCGCCGTACGCCGGGCCGCCCCGGCCGCGCCCAGCCGCCGCGTCAGGATGTCCGCGATGCCCTGCCCGGTCAGCCCCACCGGGCGGCCGTCGCGCACCCGCACCCGCCCGGCCTTGCTGATCGGGCTGAACAGCGCGCCCGGCACGGGCCCGCGGACGGCGAGCCACCGCTCCACGAGCCCGATGGCGTCGGTCGTCAGGTAGACCAGGCGCTCCTTGTCCCGCTTGCCGCGCACCCGCAGCGACCGCGCCCCGGGATCGTAGTCGGCCAGCGCGAGCCCGCCCAGCTCGGCCCGCCGGCACCCTGTGGAGTACAACACGGCGATCAACGCCGCGTCGCGCACCCCGGCAGGCGAGTCGTCGCACGCGGACAGGGCCGCGCCGACCACCTCCGGCGGCACGTGGTGCCCGGTCGGCAGCCGGCTCTGCCGTACCGGAGCCAGGTCGGAGGCTCGGGCGAACTCCTCCGCGCTGGTCTGCCCCAGCCGCCACGCCTCCTTCAGCACCCGCCGCAGCGCCACCAGGTGCTTGTTGACGTACGCCGCCGACCACCCCTGATCGGTGAGCATCGTCCGGATGCGCACCGTGTGCTCGTACCGCAGCAAATGCCACGGCTGCCCCGCGCCCGTGGCCCTGTCGTCGCCGGTGAGCAGGCGGGCGAGCCGGTCGAGGCAGCCGCGCATGGTGCGGCGCGACTCCGGGCTGGTGAGCGAGTCGAGGTAGACGTGGTACGGGTCGCGCGCCGGCTCGACCGGCAGCACGGCCACATCGGGGACGGCAGGCAGGCTCACCCCGACGATCTTAGGGCCTCGACGCCTTCGAGCAGCCGATCCACGTCCGAGCGGTCGTTGTAGTGGACCAGCCCAGCGCGCACCGCCCCGCCCGAATCGCGGATGCCGAGCGCGGCGGTCAGCTCCCAGGCGTAGTTGTGACCGTTCCAGACGTTCACCCGCAGCCCGGCCAGGTGCTCGGCCACCTGGCGCGGGGTGTGCCCGGCCACGGCGAAGTACGCGGTGGCGGTGCGCCTGGCCGGCTTGCCGTACACGGTGACGTGCGGCATCGTCTCCAGCCCGGTCAGCAACACGGCGAACAGCTCCAGCTCGTGCTCCTCCGCCGCCGTCATCGAGCCCAGCAGGCGTTCGCGGCGGGAGCCGACGCCCGGGACCATGGACGCCAGGTGGTCGACGGCCGCCGTCACGCCCTCCAGGTCGGCGAACGCCGCCGTGCCCGTCTCGAACCGCTGCGGCACCGTGTCCGGCGACGAGGCCAGCTTGTCCGGCCGGAGCGTCTCCAGCAGGGCCGGGTCGGCCACCACCGCGCCGATGTGCGGGCCCGACCACTTGTAGGCGCTGGTGGCGTAGAAATCGGCGCCGAGCGCGCGCATGTCCACCGGGCCGTGCGCGGTGGCGTGCACGCCGTCCACGTACATCAGCGCGCCCGCCCGACGCGCCAGCTCCGCGATCGCGGGCACGTCCGGGCGGGTGCCGAGGATGTTGCTGGCCGACGTCACCGCCACCACCCGGGTCCGCTCGCCGATCAGGTCCGCGTACTGCTCAACCGGCAACTCCCCGGTGACCGGGTCCACGTCCGCCCAGCGCACGGTGGCGCCGGTCTGGGTCCAGGGGCGGACGTTGGCGTCGTGGTCCAGCCTGGAGACCACCACCTCGTCGCCCGGGCCCGCGATCGCCCTGGCCAGGCGGTAGGTCAGGGTGGTCATGTTCGGGCCCAGGATCACGCCGCCGGGGTCGCCGCCGACCAGGTCGGCCACGGCCGCGCGGCAGGCTGCCACGATCGCGTCGGAGCGGTGGCTGGCCGGGAAGGCGCCGCCCACGTTGCCGATCCCGCTGCGGTAGGCGTCGGATATGGCGTCGATCACGGATCGCGGGGTTTGGGTGCCGGCCGCTCCGTCGAGGTAGGCGTAGCCGTCAGTCAGAGCGGGGTAGCAGGCGCGTACCGAATTAATGGGGAAAGGCATGATAGGTAAATGCTCACCCTCCGCGACCTCAACCGTGCCACCTTGGCCCGGCAGCAGCTCCTCGAACGCCACAAAGGGGCCGTGACCGACGTCGTGCACCGGCTGGGCGGCCTCCAGGCGCAGGAGCCGCGCCCACCCTACCTGGGGGTCTGGTCGCGGCTGGAGGGGTTCGAGCGGGATCAGCTGCACGCGGCGCTGCACGCCCGGACCGTGGTGCGTGCCACCATGTGGCGGGCCACGCTGCACCTGGTGACGGCCGCGGACTTCGCCGCGTTCCGGCCGCTGCTCGCGCCCATGCTGGCCGCGGCCGCGCGCCGCTTCGACGAGGTCGACTTCGACGCGGTCGTGGCCGCCGCCGACCGGCTACTGGCCGTGGGGCCCATGACGTTCAACGAGCTGCGGCCACGGCTGCAGGAGGAGTTTCCCGACGCCTACGACCGGGCTTTGGGGTACGCGGTCCGCATGCTGACGCCGCTGGTCATGGTGCCGACCGAGGACCGGTGGAGCTACCCGCGCGAGTCGGCCTTCGGGCTGCCCGGCATCGAACCGGAGCCGGCGGGCCTGGAGACGCTGGTCGAGCGGTACCTGGCCGCCTTCGGCCCCGCCACCCCCGCCGACGTGCAGTCCTGGTCGGGGGCGGGCGGCCTCAAGCGGGTCATGTCCGGGATGGACCTCGAAAGGCTCGCGGGACCGGACGGGAAGGAGCTGTTCGACCTGCCCGGCGCGCCCCGGCCGGGCGGGGACGTGCCCGCGCCCGTACGGTTCCTGCCCGACTTCGACACCCTCGTCCTCGGCCACGCCGACCGCACCCGCGTGGTCGCCGACGCGTACCGAGGGCGGGTCACCACCAAGAATCTGCGGGTCAGGGCCGTCTACCTGGTCGACGGGTTCGCGGCGGGCACCTGGCAGATCAAGCGCTCGGGGAAGAAGGCTGCGCTGCTCGTCAGCCCCTTCATCGAAACCCCGCTGGACCTGCTCGAAGAGGAGGGGCTGCGGTTGCTGGCGTTCGCCGAGCCCGAGGCCACCGCGCTGTCGCTGCGACTCGCCGCCCCGTGAAGCCATCCGCCCAAAGGCTCTTGAACCGGTCCCTTGTGGTGATGGACAGAGTCTGATTGGTTCGGGGCGGAGGTGTCCCCCATGCCGCAGCTCTCCGCACTGGACGCGCAGTTCCTCCATTTCGAGACCGCCACGAACGTCGCCAACATCGCCGGCCTCGCCATCCTCGACGGCGACCTCAACCGCGCCGACCTGCAGGACCTGCTCGAACGGCGGCTCCCGTACGTGCCGGCCCTGCGGCGCAAGCTGGCCCAGGTGCCGTTCGGTCTCGACCACCCGTACTGGGTGGAAGAGGACGATCTCGACCTCGACTACCACGTACGCGAGATCGGCCTGGCGCCGCCCGGCGATGACCGGCAACTGGCCGAGCAGGTCTCCCGCCTGCACGCCCGCCGCCTCGACCGCGGCCGCCCGCTGTGGGAGATCTACCTGATCCACGGCCTGTCCGCCGGCCGCATGGGCCTCTACACCAAGATCCACCACGCGGCCGTGGACGGGATCGGCGGCGCCGACGTGCTGGCCGCGCTGCTCGACACCAGTCCCGAGCCCCCGCCACCGCCCGCGGTCGCGCCCGAGCCGGACGAGCCACCGCCGGGGCGGGCGGAGATGGTGGCGCGCGGGCTGGCCAGGCTGGCGCTCAATCCCGCGCAGGCGGTGCGGTTCGCGGCACGGGCGGTGCCGCACCTGGACGAGATCCCCGTCGTGTCCCGCGTCCCCGGCAGCCATCTCGTCTCCGGGCTCGCCCGCAAGCTCGCGGGCGCCGGCCAGGCGCCGGAGCTGCCGACGCTGCCCGCGCCCAGGACGCCGTTCAGCGGGCCCGTGTCCCAGCACCGGCGCTTCGCGTTCGTGTCGCTGCCTCTGGAGGAGATCAAGCAGGTACGCAAGGCGTTCGGGGTCACGGTCAACGACGTCGTCATGACCGTGTGCGCGGGCGCGCTGCGCCGGTGGCTGGCCGCGCACGGCAGCCTGCCGAACCGGCCGCTCGTGGCCGGGGTGCCGTTCTCGCTGCGGGAAGCCGGTATCGAGGAGCGCGGCAACCAGGTGGCGATCATGACGGCACCCCTCGCCGTGCACGTCGCCGATCCCGTCGCCCGGCTGCACGAGGTGCGGCAGGCCATGCACCGGATCAAGGACAGGTTCTCGCTGGCGCCCGCGCGGTGGCTGCGCGAGTTCAGCGAATCGATGCCGGCCGCGCTCATGGGGCTGGCGTCGAGGTCGGCGTTCGGGCTGGTGGGGGAGACCATCCCGCCGATCAACGTCATCGTCTCGAACGTGCCCGGACCCCAGTTCCCCCTGTACGTGTGCGGCGGGCGGCTGCTGACCCACTACCCGGTCTCCGTGATCACGGACGTGAGCGGCGGCGTCAACATCACCGCGTTCTCGTACGACGGCTCTCTCGACATCGGCGTCGTCACCGACCGGCGGATGGTCCCGGACGCCTGGGAGCTGACCCGGCACCTGCGCGACGCCCTGGAGGAGCTCCGCAACGCGGAATCAACCTTGCCGCAATGACTCCTACGCTGAGTCCATGATCCTCAATCGCCGGGTGCTCAACCGCACCACGCTCGACCGCCAGCTCCTGTTGACCCGGGCCGACATCAAGCCCGTGCAGGCCATCGAGCGGCTGGTCGCGGTGCAGGGGCAGGAGATCGACGCGCCGTACATCGGGCTGTGGACGCGGCTGGCCGCCTTCACCCAGGACGACCTGGCCTCGTTGCTGTACGGCAAGCAGGTGGTCCGCGGGTCGTTGCTGCGCGGGACCCAGCACCTGGCGCTGGCCGACGACTACGTGTGGATCCGGCCGATCGTGCAGGTGATCCTGTCCAGGACCAGGCAGGCGGCCTTCGGGCGCATGACGCGCGACGTGGACCTGGACGAGCTGGCCCGGCTGGCGCGCGAGCACCTGGCGGGGCGGACGCTCACCCGTCCCCAGCTGCGCGACCTGCTACGGGAGCGGTGGCCCGAGGTGGAGCCGATGGCGCTGAGCTGGTCGGCGCAGGCGCTGGTGCCGATCGTGCACACGCCGCCGAACGGGATCTGGGGGACGGGCGGGGCCACGCCGTTCACGCTGGCCGAGGAGTGGATGGGGCGGCCGCTGGACGGCACGGGCTCGGTGGAGCAGCTCGTGGAGCGGTATTTGGCGGCCTACGGGCCGGCGAGCGTGATGGACGTGCAGATGTGGTCGGGGCTGACGCGGCTGCGGCCGGTCGTGGAGGCCATGCCCCACCTACGGAAATATCAGGACACCGAGGGCCGCGTCCTCTATGACCTCCCCGATGCGCCGCTCGCCGAGGAGGACGCGCCCGCTCCCGTACGGTTCCTGCCCTGGTTCGACAACCTCATCGTCGCGTACGCCGACCGCAGCCGGCTGATGACCGCCGAGCAGCGCAAGGCCGTGTGCGTGGGCGCGGTCATCTACCCCACCTTCCTCGTCGACGGAACTGTCGGTGGCATGTGGGACCTTAAGGACGGCGTGCTGACGGTCGAGCCCTTCCATCCGCTGTCCGACGGCGTGATGGAGGAGCTGGCCGCCGAAGGGGCGCGCCTGATGGCCTTCGCCGGTGTGGTAGAAGGGAGCATCGCATGGCTACCGCCCAGGAGCTCTACGACGACCTGGTCGCCGAGCACCTCGCCAGGCCAGAGGTGAGCATGGGCCGCATGCTCCACGCGGACGGGCTCAAGGTCGAGGGGAAGGCGTACGCGTTCTTCTCCAGGGACCGGGTCGTGCTCAAGCTTCCGGCGGCGCGGGCAGGGGAGCTGGTGGGAGAGGGGAGGGC
>NZ_VCKY01000390.1 GCF_005889735.1 Nonomuraea turkmeniaca | reverse complement strand
GGGTGGGACAGGAGGGACCGTCCACGGCCGCCTCGCTTACCTGAGGCCCGTTGCCCGACGCGGGCTCCGTCATCACCAGGATCCCGAGATACGCCCGACGGCCGCACGCGACGTCCCCAGGGTCGTGCGCGACGTTGCTGGTGTAGACCGTGCTGCCGCGCAGGGTCCGGCTCTCCTGCCGGACGGTCCTCGCCGGTGCGTCGTCCCCGTCCCGCCGCGTGTACGTGATCCGCAGCCGCACCGGCCCCGTCCCGTTCGCCGCGACCCTGATCGACCCGCTCGTGCCGCTCCACCGCTCGATGTTGGCCGCCTGCACGGCCGGCCGCGCGGCATCCGGCACGCCGGTCCCGCCCTGCCCTGCGGTGGGCGGCGGCGGAGGGGCGGACGTGCCGGCGGGCGATGGTGGCGCCTGGGACGTCGGCGGAGCGACCGTCGTGCGTCGTGGGGCGGGGGACGTCGTCCTGGTAGGGCCGGAAGTGGTGACGTCGGCGGGGGAAGGCGCGGGCTCGCTCCGCTCCTCCGGCGGCGGCATCAGGATGGCGCCGGGCCCCGGCGGCAGCCGCCCGCCCGACAACACGAGCGCGATCGCCACGGCCACGACCGTCGCGCCCGCCACCCACAGATGCGGCGGCAGCCGGGGCAAGCTCATGATCCGCTCGCGCAGGGTGATCGGGGCGCCGCCGGTCGCGTGATCGGCTCTGGCCAAGGGGAAGCGGAGGGCCAGCAACGTGGCCAGCTCGGCCAGGTGCCGCCGGCCGCGTTTCTCCCACTCGGGGCCGTACCCGGCGACCGCGTCCTCCTCCAGCTCGGCCGCGAACTGCCGGGCGGAGGCGTACCGGACGGCGGGGTCCTTGGCCATTCCTCGCCTGAGCAGGTCGCGCAGCGAGTCCGGCACGACCTCCAGCGGCACCGGCTCCACGAGGTGCTTGTCCCGCGTGGCGGGGACGTCGAGATCGCCCTCCTCGCCTTCCTTGTACGCGTGGAAGGGCGGCCGTCCCTTGACGGTCTCGAAGAGCACGCAGGCCGCCGCGTACAGGTCGGCGGGCGGGCCGGCCCTGTCCTGTGTCCACAACTCGGGCGACATGTACGCGGGGGTTCCCGCCGGCACGCCGGGCTCCTCGGCGTGCACCACGATCCCGAAGTCGGCGAGCTTGGTGGTGCCGTCCGCCTGGACCAGGACGTTCTCCGGCTTGACGTCGCGGTGCGGCACACCTTTCTCGTGGGCCGCGGCGAGGGCCATCAGCGTGCTCTTCAGCACGGCCAGGGCGGCCTCGGGGCTGGTCCTGCCGTGGTCGGCCAGCAGGGTACGCAGCGACACGCCGTCGACCAGCTCCATGACCACGGCCGCGCGGGTCGGGGTCTCGACGTACTCGTAGAACTTGACGACGCTCGGGTCGTCGATCTCGACCAGTTGGTGGGTGTCCGACCGGAAGCGGTCCATGAACTCGGTGTCCCTGCGCAGGGTGGCGTTCAGGTACTTGATCGCCACATAGGCACCGGTCGACTGGTAGGTGGCGAGGAACACGCGGCCGGTGTGGCCGGCGCCGAGCTGGCGTACTTCGCGGTAACCAGGGACCAAGTCCAACCCCCAAAGGCAGCCGTCTTCGATTCGACGGTCTCACCCGGGGTTCGGGTTGTCACGAGTGGACATATTTCGCCCTGCGTTAACCCTGAATGACCCTATGTGGTGGATGATATGCTCCGCCAATACCAAGCAAGCGCTCGGCTAATCAGGTGGGAGGGCGCCGGTGGAGGGCGTGGCCGTGCTCGTGATGGAGATGCAGCGGGGCGTCGTCGGTGATCTCACGAAATTTCCGGACCTGGTGGCCGCCTGCGCGCGGCACGACGTCGTGGCCAACATCGCCCGGCTCCTCCACACCGCCAGGGCGGCCGGGATCCCGGTGATCCACTGCACGGCCGCCTTCCGTCCCGACCGGGCCGGCTCGCACACCGCCAACTGCCCGTTCATCGTCTCCCTCCTCAAGGACCCGGAGCACATGCTGGAGGGCACGGCCGCGGTCGAGGTGCTCCCTGAGCTGCGGGATCCCGGCGACCTGGAGAGCCCGCGCTATCACGGCTTCTCGCCGTTCACCGGCACCTCGCTCGACATGACGTTGCGCTCGCTCGGCGTCTCCTCCGTGGTCGCGGCCGGGGTCTCGCTCAACCTCGGCATCCCTGGGCTGGCGCTGGAGGCCGTCAACCTCGGCTATCGGGTGACGGTGGTCACGGACGCGGTGGCCGGCATCCCCGAGGAGTACGCGCAGGCCGTACTGAGGAACACCATCAGCCTGCTCGCCACCCGCGCCACCGCCGCCGACCTGATCGAGGTGTGGAAGTGATGGACGGGCTGCGCCTGGACGGGCGGGTGGCCGTGGTGACCGGGGGAGCGGGCGCGATCGGCACGGCCATCGCGACGGACCTGGCCGCGCTCGGCGCGCAGGTGGTGGTCGCCGATGTGAACCTGCCGGGCGCGGAGAAGGTCGCCGCGGGCCTGCCGGGCGTGCGGGCGGCGGCCCTGGACCTGACCTCGCCGGCGTCCGTGGAGGCGTTCGGTGGCGCGGTGGGGGACGTGGACGTGCTGGTGCACAACGCCGGGGTGGCGATCGTGGAGCCGTTCACCGAGAGCGACCCGGCGGGCTGGGACCTCATGTGGCAGGTCAACCTGCGCGGGCCGATGTTGCTGACCAAGCTGCTGCTGCCCGGCATGATGGCCAGGCGGTGGGGGCGGCTCGTGTTCGTCTCCTCGGACGGCGCCAGGGCGGGCTCGGGCGGCGAGGGCGCGTACGCGGCCACCAAGAGCGGGCTGTTCGGGCTGGCCAAGACGCTCGCCCGGGAGGCCGCCAAAGCCCAGGTCACTTCCAATGTGGTCTGCCCGGGCCCGACCGACACCCCCATGTTGCGGCGGGTCGCGGCGGCCGAGCCGGGGCTGGTCGACAAGATCGCACGGGGCATCCCGCTGCGCCGCCTCGGCACCCCGGCCGACGTGGCGGGGCTGGTGGCCTACCTGTGCACGGACCGCGCCGCCTACATCACCGGCCAGACGCTGTCGGTGAGCGGCGGCGTCACGATGCAGTGATGACCCCCTCAGAGCGACTTGTAGACCGCCTCCACCAGGCGGATGCCGCGCAGGTTGCCGGAGACCGCGTTGGCCATCTTGTTCATGACGTACGCGACGGCCAGCCCCCGCTCCGGGTCGCCGAGACCGATGGAGCCGCCCAGGCCGGAGTGGCCGAACGCCGTCTCCGACGGCATCAGGAACGTGAGCGACGGCCGCATGAATCCGAGCCCGAACGCGGTGTCCAGGAACAGGACCCGGTCCGGGCCGTTCACCCGGATCCGCGTGGCATCCCGCAGCGTGCCGCGGCCGAGCAGGTCCCCGGCGATCAGCGAGCGGTAGAAGCCCGCCAGGCTCCTGGCCGTGGTGACCACCCCGGCCGCGGGCCAGCCGGCACGCAGGATCACCGGGTGGTTCGCGCCGCCCTTGAGCAGGTGCATGCCCGGGTTGCCGAGTGCTCGGTTCATGAGGCTCTGGGGGTCGAGCGCCGCCCTGGCCATCTCGGCCAGCGCGTCACCCGGCCGCTCACCGGCCTGAGCCTCGTCCGGGGCCTGCGGGCCTCCGCCGGTCGGGGCTTCGGCGGGCGTGGCTTCGGTGGTGGTGAGGGGCTGCGGGCGGTCGGCGGCCTTGAGCCGGGCCGCGCGGTCGATCACGGGGTCGGGCGCCCCCACCCACAACTCCAGATCAAGCGGCCCGGCGATCTCCGCGGCCACCAGTTCCCCCACGGACTTGCCGGTCACCCGCCTGATCACCTCGCCCACCAGGAACCCGTACGTCAGAGCGTGGTAGCCGTGCGCCGCCCCCGGCTCCCAGAGCGGCGCCTGACCGGCCAGCCTGGCCGCGATCGCCGCCTGGTCCTCGAACTCCTCCACCGGCACGGGCTCCTCCAGCACCGGCAGTCCGCACTGATGCGTGAGCAGGTGCTCGACCGTGATCGCCTCCTTGCCGCACGCGGCGAACTCCGGCCACACGTCCGCGACCGGCGCGGTCACGTCCACCAGCCCCCGCTCCGCCAGCCCCAGCAGGACGGTGGCGGTGATCGCCTTGGTGCAGGAGTAGGCGAAGGCAGGCGTGTCGTGCTCCCAGCGCCGCCCTGTATGCCGGTCGGCCACCCCGTCCCACAGGTCCACGACCAGCTCGCCGTCCAGGTAGACGGCGAAGGCCGCACCCAGCTCCTCGCCGTCGGCGAAATGCCGCTCGAAGACCTCGCGTACGCGGGAGAACCGAGGATCGCAGTGCATCAGACCTCCGCGGAAGAAAGGAAGCGCTTACTTGGTTCACGAGCCTAACAACTGGGGACGATTCGGCCCAGACGATCAGCGCGGCACCCTGAACCTCCTCACCCCGGACGTGGTCCTCGCCGCCCTGAGCGCCGCCACCACCGGCGAGGTGCTCAACCTGGCCATGCCGATCAGGGGCGCCACCTCCTCACCCGCCCCCACGACGGTGCCGCACCTGCGCGGTCGCCCGCTGCCGCAACACTTCATGTCCGTGGACGGCGGTGACTACGCGGCCGGCGCCCGGCCCATCGGCGACGGACTGTGCGTGGCCGACGACGCGTTGATCGTCACCCCGCACGGCACCACGACCCACATGGACGCCCTGTGCCACATGTGGTCGGGCGGCCAGGTCTACAACGGCCACCCGGCGGCCCGGGTCCGGTCGTACGGCGCCACCCGGTGCGGGATCGAGCAGGTGGGCGGCGTGGTGGCCAGGGGGGTGCTGTTCGACGTGCCGCGGCGGCTCGGTCTCGACCATCTGCCCGCCGATTTCCGCATCTCGGCCGAGTTGCTGGAGGAGATCGCCACGCCGCGGCCGGGGGACGTGGCGGTGATCCGTACCGGATGGCCGCTGGTGTGGGAGCGGTCGAGGGAGGAGTACTGGTCGGGGCAGCCAGGCCTGTCGGCCGACGCGGGACGCTGGCTGGCGGCTCACGACGTGTCCGTGGTGGCCGCCGACAACGCCGCCATCGGCGGGCTCAACGTGCGCGGGCTCGCCGACGAGGGTCTCGCCGACGACCTGCACCTCATCCTGCTGCACCGGCACGGCATCCACTTGATCGAGATGTTGTGGCTGGAGGTGCTGGGGGCGGCCGGGCCGGCGGAGTTCGTGTTCGTGGTGGCGCCGCTGAGGATCGAGGGAGGCACGGGCAGCCCGGTCACTCCGCTCGCCATTCTTTGAGATTCGCGCATTTTTCGCGGCGTGTCAGCGGTCCCACGCGAGTGGACGAGTGCGGCCTGGAGGCCGGGCAGGGCCTGGCCCGCCGTTACGTGCCGGGGTAGTTGCCGCCGCCGTGCGCGGCGTCCAGCGCGTCGTAGTCCGGCGTGAAGCCGCGTTTGGGAATCGTGTCCACGAAGGCCACGTCCCTCGGCTTCTTGTACGACGCCAGCTGCGTCTTGACGTGCTCGATCAGGTCGTCGGCCGTGGCGGTCGCCTGCGGTTCGAGCGCCACCACGGCCTTGACCGCCTGGTGCCACGTCCCGTCCGGGACTCCGATCACCGCGGCGTCGGCCACGGCGGGGTGTGACTTGAGCGCGCGTTCGACCTCGGCCGGGTAGATGTTCTCGGCCCCGGACTTGATCATGCGAAGCTTGGGGCCGATGAACGTGATCGTGCCGTCGGGCTCGCGACGGCCGAGGTCGCCGGTGTGATGCCAGCCGCTCCGCGACTTGGCCGCATTTAAGTCGGGTCGGGCGAAATATCCGGAAAAGAGGGTCTTGCCGCGGGCGCAGATCTCGCCCACCTCGCCCGGCGGCACCTCCGCGTCGTCCGGCCCGAGGATGCGTACCTGGACCAGCGGCGACGGCCGCCCCGCGGGCTGGACTCGCGCATCATCTGGGTCGGCTCGGGGCTAACCACCGGGCCGGCCACGATGACGCTCACGGCCGACGGCCGCGAGGTGTGGCTTACCGCCTGCGCG
>NZ_VCKY01000038.1 GCF_005889735.1 Nonomuraea turkmeniaca | reverse complement strand
GGTGTGGGGGCAGTGGGGCTAGCCCTACCCCGGGCCGGACGGCAGCCGCATTCCCGCGCGCCGCTCCTCAGGGCACGCTTGGGGCATGCGATCGGTGGCGTTGAAAGACCGCGTGCCGCTCGGGCCGAAGGGACCGCTGGGCGTCCTGGTCGATCCGATGACATGGCGTGCGGCACCGTACTTGCTGGTCAGCGTCGCGTTCGGGTTCGGCTGGTTCGTCGTTTTGGCGTTCGCGGTGCCGACCTCGCTCGCGCTCACGGTCGTCTGGGTCGGTGTGCCCCTGGCGATGGCGACCATGTTCATGTGGCGCGGCGGCGCGATGCTGGAGCGCAGGATGCTGGGGGCGGCGTTCGGGGTCAGGATCCCCGACCCGTACCGGAGCCGGCCCGAGCGAGGGCTGGGCGCGCACATCCACTGGCTGGTGACGGATCCGGCCACCTGGAAGGACCTGGGCTACCTGCTGATGCTGCTGCCGCTCGGGCTCGTGGAGGCGGTGGCGTCGGCCGGGCTGTGGATCGCCACGGGCGGGTTGATGTTCGCCCCCTTCATCCTGGCCATGGACGAGGTGGTGGGGGGAGGCGAGTACGTCTTCGAGGACTGGACGGCCGCCTGGGTGGCCTCCGTCTTCGGCGTCGTGCTGCTCGTGCTGACCGCGTACCTCGTGCGGGGGATGGCCTGGCTGCACGGGACGCTCGCCGTGGTGCTGCTCGGCGGCAGCGAGGAGGAGCGGCTGCGGGCCAGCCGCGCCCGGGGCATCGACGCGGCCGAGACGGAGCGGCGCAGGATCGAGCGAGACCTGCACGACGGCGCGCAGCAGCGGCTGCTGTCCGTCGCGGTGGACCTGGGGCGGGCTCAGGCCAAGTTCGACGCCGAGCCCGAGGAGGCCAGGTCGCTCATCAAGCAGGCGCACGCGGGCACCAAGGCCGCCATCGCCGAGCTGCGCAACCTGGCCAGAGGCATCCATCCAGCGATCCTGAGCGACCGCGGGCTGGACGCGGCGCTGTCGGGGCTGGCCGCGCGGGCGCCCATCCGCGTGGACGTGTCGGTCGAGCTGGAGGAGCGGCCGCCGGCCGCGGTGGAGAGCATCGCGTACTTCATCGTCGCGGAGTCGCTGGCCAACATGGCCAAGCACGCGTGCGCGACGGAGGCGTCGGTGTCGGTGTTCAGGGACCGTCGCGGCGTGATCGTCGACGTGTGGGACAACGGGGTCGGCGGCGCCGTCGTCATCCCCGGCGGTGGGCTGTCGGGCCTGGCCGACCGGGCGGCCACCATCGACGGCGTGCTCGTTGTGCACAGCCCCATAGGCGGCCCCACCATCGTGCGCGCGGAGCTGTCCTGCGAATGGTAGTCATGTGGCCATGCGCGTCGTCATCGCCGAGGACTCCGTACTCCTGCGGGAAGGGCTGGCCCGGCTGCTCGCCGACGGCGGCATCGAGACCGTGGCGGCCGTCTCCGACGGGTCCGCGCTGGAGGCGGCGGTGCGGGAGCACGACCCCGACCTGGCGATCGTCGACGTACGCATGCCGCCCACGCACACCGACGAGGGGCTGCGGGCGGCGCTGCGGGTCCGCGAGGCCCGGCCGGACTTCCCGATCCTGGTCCTGTCGCAGTACGTCGAGGAGCGCTACGCGGGCGACCTCATCGGCAAGGCCGTCGGCTACCTGCTGAAGGAGCGGGTGGCCGACGTGGCCGAGTTCCTGGAGGCGGTGCGGCAGGTGGCGGCGGGCGGCACGGTCATCGACCCCGAGGTGGTCGTGCAGCTGCTCAGCCGCCAGCGCCGCGGCGCCCCGCTCGACACGCTCTCCCCCCGCGAGCGCGAGGTCCTCGCCCTCATGGCCGAGGGCCGCTCGAACACCGCCATCGCCGCCCGCCTCGTCGTCACCGAAGGTGCGGTCGAGAAGCACATTTCCGGCATCTTCGCCAAGCTGGCCCTCGGACCGGCGCCCGAGGACCATCGGCGTGTGCTGGCCGTGCTGACCTACCTGGGCCGCTAGCTACCTGACGTCCACGAACTCCTGCGGCGACAGCGAGCTCCGCGTCGTCGTCGTGCCGGGCACCTTGACCCGGAAGTAGCCGTCCTTCTTGGCCTTGTACGTCTTGGCGTACTTGCCGGTCGAGGAGGCCTTGGCGAAGCCCAGGAGCTTGTACGTCTTGGTCCCCTTGGCCTTGAAGTACACCTCCACCGTCTTGCCCTTGTACGCCTTGGTGCCGCGGTAGACCTTGCCGTACACCTTGAACGTCTTGCCCTTGGTCACCTTGTTCGGCGCGGCGATCGTGACCCGGCTCTTGGCCTTCTTGGACGCGCCGCCCTCCGGCGCCACGACCGTGAACGCCGCCACGCCCTTGAGCGTCTCGCCGCCCTTGTGCGCGTACACCTCGAGGGTCCAGTCGCCGGGGGTGCTGTCGTCGGCGAAGTACGTGCTCCCGCGGTAGCGGCCGTCGGATTCCTTGGCCAGGTCGCCCAGGTCGTAGAACTCGCCGCCGGCGTCGCTGACGAGCTTGGCCGACACCGTGGTCGCGTCCTTCGCCGAGACCTCGACCGAGACCTGGACGTCCTTGCCCTTGACGAGCTGGACGGGGTTCGGGCTGACCTTCGCGCCGGTGATCCCCTGCTTGCCGGAGACCTTGACCGCGAACGGGGTGGTGTTGGTGCCGGTGTCGCGGGCGACGACGACGCTCAGCTTCCACTCACCGGCCGGGTCGTCCTTGGTGATCGGCCACTTGCCGGTGATCTTCTGCGTCGCGGCGGTGTCGCCTGTCTTGAAGTCGAACGTCACCGTCTTCGCCGCCTTGCCCGGCGGTTCGATGGAGCCGGTGACGCTGCTGACCTTGGACGGCTCCTTGAGAGTGAGCGTCACAACGCCGTCGACGTCGTTCTGGAGCGGGATGGACGCGCTGGCGGAGGCGTCACCCGTGAAGTCGTCGGCCATCGCGGCGGCGGCGCTCACACCGGTGCCCGCGAGGAGAACGGCGGCCCCCATGGCGATCGCGAGCAGCGACCGCACCCTTCTCTTCATGCCTGGTGATCCTTACCAAAGTGAGGGATGGTGCCAGGGAGCCTAATGTGACATTCGTTCCTTCGCTGTGAAGATCGCGGGAATGCCGGATGGCCTGGGATGGTTACACGATCTGGCACACTGGTAGCTGACCATTTTGCGGTTCCGGTTCACGCCACGCGTGAAGGCGACCCGGCGGCCGCGCCCCGAAAGGACAGCGATGAAGCGCGACATCCACCCTGACTACAACGTGACGCAGGTGTCCTGCTCCTGCGGCAACACGTTCACCACCCGCAGCACCGCCAAGAACGGCGTGATCCACGCCGACGTGTGCTCTGCCTGCCACCCGTTCTACACCGGCAAGCAGAAGATCCTCGACACCGGCGGCCGGGTGGCACGCTTCGAGAAGCGCTTCGGCAAGAAGGCCACGGGCAAGTAGCTTCACCCACGCCGGCCCGGACGCACGCAGGTGCGCCGGGTCGGCGTTGTTGGTGAAGAACCCACGACTGAAGGACCCACGGTGAACCTCGACGAGTTGCTCAAGGAGTATTCCGAGCTGGAGGTGCAGCTCGCCGACCCCGCCGTGCACGCCGACCAGAGCAAGGCCCGCACTCTGGGCAGGCGCTACTCCCAGCTCACGCCGATCGTCGGCACCTACCGCGAGCTGGAGTCCGTCCGCGAGGACATGACCGCCGCCAAGGAGCTGGGCGCCGAGGACGAGGCGTTCGCGACCGAGGCCGCCGAGCTCGAAGCGCGCATCCCCCAGCTGGAGGAGCGGCTCAAACACCTGCTCATCCCGCGTGATCCCAACGATGACAAGGACATCATCATGGAGATCAAGGCGGGCGAGGGCGGCGAGGAGTCCGCGCTGTTCGCCGGCGACCTGCTGCGGATGTACCTGCGGTACGCCGAGCGGCTCGGCTGGAAGACCGAGGTCATCGACTCCCAGCCGTCCGACCTGGGCGGATACAAGGACGTCACGGTCGGCATCAAGGCCAAGGGCGACGAGGGCGTGTGGTCCAGGCTCAAGTTCGAAGGCGGCGTGCACCGCGTGCAGCGGGTGCCCGTCACCGAGTCGCAGGGTCGCATCCACACCAGCGCCGCGGGCGTGCTCGTCTACCCGGAGGCGGAGGACGTCGACGTCCAGATCGACGCCAACGACCTGCGCATCGACGTCTACCGCTCCAGCGGCCCCGGCGGTCAGAGCGTCAACACCACCGACTCCGCGGTCCGCATCACCCACCTGCCCACCGGCGTGGTCGTCTCCTGCCAGAACGAGAAGAGCCAGCTGCAGAACAAGGAGTCGGCGCTGCGCATCCTGCGTGCCCGGCTGCTGGCCATCGCGCAGGAGGAGGCCGAGGCCGCCGCGCAGGCGGAGCGCAGGTCCCAGGTGCGCACGGTCGACAGGTCCGAGCGCATCCGCACGTACAACTTCCCGGAAAACCGCATTTCCGACCACCGCGTCGGCTTCAAGGCGTACAACCTAGACCAGGTTCTCGACGGCGAGCTCACCGCCGTCACCCAGGCCCTCATCGACGCCGAGATGGCGGAGAAGCTCGCACAACACTCATGACATTTCTGCTGGACGAGATCGCCCTCGCCACCGCGCGGCTGGCGGAGGCCGGCGTGCCCTCACCGCGCACCGACGCGGAGGAGATCGCGGCATTCGTCCACGGCGTGCGCAGGAGCGAGCTCCACACGGTCAAGGACGGCGACTTCGACGCGCTGTTCTGGGAGGGCGTCGCCCGGCGCGAGGCCAGGGAGCCGCTGCAGCACATCACCGGGCACGCGTACTTCCGCTACCTGGAGCTGGCGGTCGGGCCCGGCGTGTTCGTGCCGCGGCCGGAGACCGAGGTGATGGCCGGCTGGGCGATCGAGACGCTGCGCGAGATGGACGTGACCGCCCCGCTCGTGGTCGACCTCGGCACCGGGTCCGGCGCGATCGCGCTCTCGATCGCGCAGGAGGTGGCATTGGCCGAGGTCCACGCCGTGGAGGTCGACCCCGCGGCGTACACGTGGGCCAAGCGCAACATCTCCGAGCACGGTCAGGGCCGTACGCACCTGCACCCTGAAGACCTCGCCGAGGCGTTGCCCGAGCTCAACGGCAAGGTGGACCTGGTCATCTCCAACCCGCCCTACATCCCGCCCGGCGGGATCCCGCGTGACCCGGAGGTCCGCGACTACGACCCCTCGCGGGCGCTCTACGGCTCCGGCGACGACGGACTCGGGGAGGTGCGCGCGGTGGAGCGCACGGCCCGCCGCCTGCTGCGTCCTGGCGGCTGGGTGGCCGTCGAGCACGCCGACGAGCAGGGCAGGGCCGTCTACCTGACGTTCCCCGAGGACAACGGCTGGCGCGACGTGCGGCTGCGCCAGGACCTCACGAGAAGAGATCGCTTCGTCACGGCCAGGCTGGGCCAGGAATAGGATTTTCGCGAGCGCCGCGGCCTTCTCCTGACGACGAGAGGGAACGAAGCGACCGAAGGTGGAGGAAGGAGGAGGCCTCGATAGCGCCGCTCGCTGCCGAGCGGAGCGAGGCCAAAGGATCGTGGGAAAACGCTTTGACTGCTCAGATCCCGAACAGCGGGCCGATGGCCTGCAGGAGGCCGCTGCGGCGGTGCGCAGGGGCGAGCTCGTGGTGCTGCCGACCGACACCGTCTATGGCATCGGCGCCGATGCCTTCACTCCGGCGGCGGTCACCGCGCTGCTGGACGCGAAGGGGCGCGGCCGCGACATGCCGCCGCCCGTTCTGGTCGGCACCGTCAGAGCCGCCACAGCGCTCATAGACGACATGGGAGCGTACGGGCAGGACTTGATAGACGCCTTCTGGCCCGGGCCGCTCACGCTCGTCTGCAAGGCCAACAGGGCCCTTTCCTGGGACTTGGGGGACACCAAGGGCACGGTGGCCGTACGCATGCCGCTCGACTCGGTGGCGCTCGAGCTGCTGAAGGAGACCGGGCCCATGGCGGTCTCCAGCGCCAACCGCTCCGGCGCCCCGGCCGCCACCACGGCGGCGGAGGCCGAGGAGCAACTGGGCGACGCGGTCGCGGTCTACCTCGACGGTGGCAAGACCACGGACAACACGCCGTCCACCATCCTCGACCTGACCACGGCCGTGCCCAGGATGTTGCGTCGCGGCGCGATCCCGGTGGAGAAGCTGCGCGGCATCATCGGCTACGTCGCCACCGACGACTGATCGGTTGACCTGGCCGGCCGACGTATACCGTCTGCTTATCCCGGCTGCGACGGGGCTCCGGCCGAGATTACGGTGAGGCCCGGAGCGGCGATACGTCCGGGAGTGGGTCATGGGCAAGTTCGACGGCATGGATCCCAAGCTGGTCCGTGATCTGCTGACCGAGGTGAAACACGCGGCCACGCAGATGCGCGCGGTCGAGGATCGGGTCAGGCTCGTGATGGGCCGGGCCGGGCTGTCCACGCAGACCACCCACCGTCCCGCCCAGGTCGCGGACGCGGCCGACGAGATGGTCAGGGACGTCAACGTACGGCTCGAGGTCCTGGAGAAGCGGGTCGACCCACCCCGCTCCGGGGCTGCGGCCGGGGACGAACCCAAGGAAGTGCGTGGGGAGGACGGCAAGTACGACAACCCACGCGCCGGCGAAAAGCCCGACGAGGTGACCCCAAAGGACGACGACGTCAGGACGGGCTCCGACGGGAAGACCGGCGCTGATGGTGGGACGGGTTCGGACGGCAAGACCGGCGCTGATGGTGGGACGGGTTCGGACGGCAAGACCGGCGCTGATGGTGGGACGGGTTCGGACGGCAAGACCGGCGCTGATGGTGGGACGGGCTCGGACGGCAAGACCGGCTCCGACGGCAAGACGTGCGACGGCGCCGACGACCCCGGCAAGGACACCGGCACGGGCAAGGACACCGGGGCGGATGCGGACTCAGGTACCGGCGGGAGCACCGGTGATCAACCTGCGGACCAGCCCAAGGATGACGATCTCGACAGCCGGCGCGAACGCGGGGCCGAGGCGGACAGCGGCGGCACAGGCACGGGCGGGACGGACACCGGCGGTGGGACGGACACGTCGGCCAAGGACCATCCTGACGACACCGATGTCACCAAGCCGCAGGTCGTGGTCGTCGACGGGGTCAAGGTCCTGCAGATACCCCTCGACCCGCCCACGGCCGAGCAACTGGAGGACCTGCTCGAGAACACCGACAAGGTCCAGCCGGCGGAGATGCCGAAGATGCCCGCCGACACCACCGCCGCCTCGAACGTCAACACCTGGGCCAACGACGGCAGCGACGTTGTCTCGGCCGAAGCCAACCCGCCCAACCTGGACGCGCTGAAGACGGTGATCGAGAACCACCGCGACATCCCGCCCCAGGAGATGCCAGGGGTGGAGGTCCCGGCGGGCGAGTACGGCAAGGGCCAGTGGGTCGAACGCGACATCCGCCCGGACGGCGACCCGGGCTCCATCGCCCCGGGCAGCCCGACCACGGGCGGCGACCAGGTGACCCCCCCGCCGACGTCATCGGCCTCGGACGGCACCGGCCCGGCGGCCACATCCGGCGGTGGCGGTTACAGCGGGCCAGGCACGGACGGCTATGGCTCGGTGGGCGTCACGCCGATCGATGATCCTTCTTCGGCCACGCGAGCCGACGACGGCTGCGACTCCGGCACAAATCCGACGCCGGGCGGCACGGACCCGACGCCGGGCGGTACAAATCCGACGCCGGGGGGCACGGACCCGACCCCTGGCGGCACAAATCCGACGCCGGGCGGCACGGACCCGACCCCCGGCGGTACGGACCCGACCCCTGGCGGTACAAATCCGACGCCGGGCGGCACGGACCCGACCCCGGGTGGTACGGACCCGACTCCGGACGGCAAGGAGACCACGCCGGACGGCAAGGGCACCACGCCCGATGGGACGGAGACCACGCCCCGGGACACGGACACGCGGCCGCCGGAGGCGGATGGCACTCCGGGGGGCACCGGATCAACGCCCGGTGGCACGGGCGCGGCACCGGGCGGCACCCCGCCGGACGGCGACACCGGCGTCCGGATCCCGCCCACGCCACCCGCAGGCGAAGCGGGCACGGGCACGGGAGCAGCCGCCGAGGCACCCGGCACGGGGACGGCCGACAACGCCGGCCTCACGGCACCGGACACGCGAGCGGGCGCTTACGGCACCACGCCGAGTGATGACTACGGCGCCACGCCGAGTGGCACTTACGGTGGGGCGCCGAGTGATGCCGACGGCGTCACGTCGACGGGCGCGTACGACGGGGCGGCCGGCGACGGTGAGGGCCGGACGGGGCGCGAGGCGTGGGCGAGCGACGGCAGCGACGTCGTCTCCGTAGACGTCCCGCCACCAGACCTGGAAGCCCTGAGGACGGTGGTCGAGAACCACCGCGACATCCAGCCGCAGGAGATGCCCTCCGTGCAGGTCCCGCCCGGCGAGTACGGCCAGGGCGAGTGGGCCCCCGAGGACATCCGCCCGGACGGCCCACCGGGTGCGGTCGATCCCGGCACGCCGGAAAGGAGCGCCTGATGTACGTCGACCCACCGGCTCCCAAAGCCTTCAACCCCTATGACCCCAAAGACCGACCACCGTCCGCCACCGCCGGAGCCCTGGACGACACGACCGCCACCTGGCGGTTCAATCCCGACTACGACCGCCTGGTCGAAGCGTGGAACACCGTCATGCCCCAGTTGGAGCAGCTCAGAACGGCCCTCGACAAGGCCTACAACCGGGCGAGGAGCCCCCAGACGTGGGACGCCCCGGTCGGTGAGCGCTACGTCCAGGAGATCCGCGAATGGCGCACCAAGCTGGCCGTCTACCGTCACGCGGTGCTGACGGCCATCAGTGACCGGGCGGCGGACACGCCCCGCTGGCTGCCGACCACGGCCAGCATCCCCCGCGCCAACTAACGGCCCGCCTTGTGGGCGAAACGGACATTAGGGCGTACATTGGGGAAATGGGCACGCCACCCTATTACGGTCCGGACTTCGGGCTGCTGCAGCAGCAGGATCCCGAGCTCGCGCAGGTGCTGCTCGACGAACTCGACCGCGTGCGCGGCGAGATCCAACTGATCGCGAGCGAGAACTTCACGTCGCCCGCCGTTCTGGCCGCCCTGGGTTCCACGCTCACCAACAAGTACGCCGAAGGCTACCCCGGCCGCCGGTACTACGGCGGTTGTGAGGTCGTCGACCGCGCCGAACGGCTGGCGATCGATCGTGCCAAGAAGTTGTTCAAGGCCGAGCACGCCAACGTCCAGCCGCACTCGGGCGCCTCCGCGAACCTGGCCGCCTACGCGGCGCTCCTGCAGCCCGGCGACACGATGCTGGCCATGGCGCTGCCGCACGGCGGCCATCTCACTCATGGCTCAAAGGTGAACTTCTCGGGAAAATGGTTCGACGTCGTGTCATACGGAGTGCGTCGTGACACCGAGCTCATCGACTACGACGAGGTCAGGGACCTGGCGTTGCGGCACCAGCCGAAGCTCATCGTGTGCGGCGCGACCTCGTACCCGAGACTGATCGACTTCTCCGTCTTCCGCGGCATCGCCGACGAGGTGGGGGCGTGGCTGCTCGCCGACGTGGCCCACCCGATCGGGCTGATGGCGGGCGGGGCGATCCCCTCGGCGGTGCCGTACGCGGACGTCGTGACGTTCACCACCCACAAGGCGCTGCGCGGGCCGCGCGGCGGGGCGATTCTGTGCACGGAGGAGCTGGCCAAGAAGATCGACCGGGCGGTGTTCCCGTTCGTGCAGGGCGGGCCGCTGATGCACGCGGTGGCGGCCAAAGCGGTCGCGTTCGGGGAGGCGATGCGGCCGGAGTTCGCCGACTACGCCAACAGGGTGATCGTGAACGCCCGCGCCCTCGCCGAAGCACTGTCCGGGGAGGGGATGCGGGCGGTCTCCGGCGGCACGGACACGCACCTGGCGCTGATCGACCTGCGCGATGTGGGGGTATCGGGCGCCGAGGCGGAGCGGCGGTGCGCGGCGGCCGGGATCACGCTGAACCGCAACGTGATCCCGTACGATCCGGAGCCGGCGTCCATCACGTCGGGTATCCGCGTGGGCACGCCGTGTGTCACCACTCAGGGGATGGGGCCCCAGGAGCTCAAAGAGGTGGGGACGTTGGTGACCAGAGCCGTACGTCATCCAGGCGGTGCGGCCGAGGTCAGGGAAAGAGTTGCGGCGCTTCTGGCCATCCATCGGCCATATCTCAGCGAATATTAAGCTGGTCTGTGTCGTTTTCCGGTCACAGTCGGCCGGAGCATCCGGGAAACTAGGTCCGTGCGCGAATACCTGTTCATGGCGCTCATCTCGGCAGCGGTGACCTATCTGCTGGTCCCGCTGGTGCGCCGCTTCGCCATCCGCATCGGCGCCATGCCCGAGGTTCGCGCGCGTGACGTGCACACCACGCCGACGCCCAGGCTGGGCGGCCTGGCGATGTACGGCGGCCTGGTCGTGGGCCTGCTGGTGGCCAGCCAGCTCACGCACACGGGCAAGGCGCTGATGGAGACCGACGCCGACGCGGTGACGGCGCTCATCGTGGCCGGCGGGCTGATCACGATCACCGGGTTCCTGGACGACTGGTGGGGCATGGACGCCTTCATCAAGCTGGCCGGGCAGATCGCGGCGGCGGGCGTGCTGGTCTTCTTCGACCTGCGGCTGCTCTACATCCCGCTGCCGCAGGACTGGGGCGGCTCCACCAGCCTCGACGAAACGCTCAGCACCGTGATCACCATCATGGTCGTGGTCGTGACCATCAACGCGGTCAACTTCGTCGACGGGCTCGACGGCCTGGCGGCCGGAATCGTCTGCATCGCGGGCATGGCCACCTGGGCCTACTCGATCTTCCTGGCCGAGAACATCAGCGGCGGCCGCATCACCACCACCGCGGCCATCGCGGCCATCCTCATCGGCACCTGCCTGGGGTTCCTGCCGCACAACTTCCATCCGGCGAAGATCTTCATGGGCGACACCGGAGCGATGCTCATCGGGCTGGTGCTCGCCTCGTCCATCGTCACCGTGACGCCGGTCGACCCCGGGATCATCGAGGGCATGAACAAGGTCCCGGTGCTGCTGCCGCTGCTCCTGCCGGCCGCCGTGCTGGTCCTGCCGCTGGTCGACCTGATCACCGCCGTGGTGCGGCGCACCTCGCGAGGCCTGTCGCCGTTCGCGCCCGACCGCGGCCACCTGCACCACCGGCTCATGGACATCGGTCACTCGCACCGCAGATCGGTGCTGATCATGTACGCGTGGGCGTTCCTGTTCGCCTTCGGCATCGTGGGCATGTCCACGATCGGTGTGCCGGTGCTGCTGTTCCCCGTGGTCATCGTGCTCGCCCTGGCCGTCCTCGTGCTGATGGCCCTGCCGCGCTGGCGGGGCAGGGGCGGGGCGCACTCCGCGTCGCGCGGCAAGCAGCCTGACGACGACGGCCCGCCCACCGGGCCCATGCCGCCGATTCCGCCGGAGCCCGAGGTCAGGCGGCGGATGCCGCCGGCGGACGGCCCCTCGCACGAACGTGCGACAGCAGAGGGCAATCCGGTCATTCCCGCCTTTCCTAGCCATTCTTGATCACGAACTAGAAACGGCAGGTAAAAGCGGTCTTCCGTGAGCTTGTGATATCTTTCACGAGCAGGGAACCTCCAGAAGCAACGCTCTGGGGGTAGCAAACGCTCGCTTGATAACACGCTGATGGAGCACCGATGCAGGCCAACGACGTGCGCGTACTCAAGAGCGCCGCGATTCCGACCCTGGCGGTCGGGGTGGTCGCCGTGGTCGTCTCGCTCCTGATGGCAGGCGGCAAGGGGGCTCTGGGCGCCGCGCTCGGCACCTTGCTGGTCGGGGTTTTCTTCAGCATCAGTGTAGTAGCGGTGTCGTATGCCGCACGGGTGTCTCCCCAGATGATGGCGATCGCGGCGATGCTGAGCTACCTCGTCAAGGTCGTCGTCATCATGATCGTGCTGTCCGCGTTCCGCGACACCACGGTCTGGAACACGCAGGCGTTCGCCTGGTCGGTCGTGATCTGCACGCTCGTGTGGACCGGCTTCGAAGTGCGCGCCTTCATGAAGACCAAGATGCTTTACGTCGACCCTGAGGCCCGAGTCCCCGGAAAGGGCGACTCATGAGGCTGGTGCACGGACAGGGTCCGATATGACTAGTCCTCTACTCGCCTGCTATCGTCGGGGCCGCGATGAGCGCACAGGAACGCCGACCGGAAGAAGACGGTCGCGACTTCGCCGACGCCATGTGGTCAGTCCCCAGCTATCTGCTCGCCGGGATGGCCATCTACGGCGGTATCGGCTGGTTGCTGGACCGCTGGTTGGACATGTCCGCGTTCTTCCCCATAGGCGTCGTCCTGGGGGTCGTGCTCGGTGGCTACCTGGTCTACCGGAAGTTCGGTCGCTAGCGCGACGCAGCGATCGCTTCGCTGAGGAAACCCTTGTGAACTACTACGACGTTGAAGGGAACGCCGCGTGAGTGCGCTGACGGCCCTCGCTCCACCAGCCGACCAGTTCGGGGCGCCTACGCCTGAGGAACTGTTCAATCTGCCGCCCATCATTCCCGGGGTCGAATGGTTCACCAAGCCGGTCCTGCTCGCGCTGCTCAGCGCGGTGTTCGTGATCGGCCTGTGCTGGGCGGCGTTCGCCAACCCCAAGGTCGTTCCGAGGGGTGTGCAGAACGTCGTCGAGTACGGCTACATGTTCGTCCGCGACCAGGTCGCCCGCCCCTTCTTGGGCAAGGACGCCGACCGGTGGATGGGCCTGCTGCTGACGCTCTTCTTCTTGGTCCTCGTCTGGAACCTCATGGGCGTCATCCCGGTGTTGCAGTTCCCCGTGGCCTCGCACATCGCCTTCCCGGCCGTGCTCGCGCTCTCGATCTACGTGCTCAAGGTCTACCTCGGCATGAAGCATCAGGGCCCGTGGGGCTACTTCAAGAACATGATGTTCCCGCCCGGGCTGCCGAAGCCGATCTACGTGCTGCTGTCGCCGATCGAGTTCCTGTCGAACCTGATCATCGCGCCGTTCACGCACGCGGTCCGACTGTTCGCCAACATGTTCGCCGGCCACATGCTGCTGGCCTTCTTCAGCATGGTCGGCTTCTGGTTCCTCTTCGAAAAGCTCTCGCCGCTGGGCGCTCCCATCGGTGTCCTCGGCGTGGTGATGACCATCATCCTCACGGGCTTCGAGATGTTCATCCAGTTCCTGCAGGCGTTCCTGTTCGCGATGCTGGCCGCGATGTACATCGGCGGCTCGCTGCACGCAGAGCACTGAGATCCACATACCGGAATATCCATGACCGGTGACACCCGAGTCGCCGGCCGTCCAGTAAAGGAATAACAGCAATGAGCGTTCTCGCTGAGGTCTCCGGCAACGTCACCGCCATCGGTTACGGTCTCGCCGCCATCGGCCCCGGCATCGGCGTCGGCATCATCTTCGGTCAGGGCGTGCAGGCCATCGCGCGCCAGCCGGAGGCGTACGGCCTGATCCGCCAGAACATGCTCCTCGGCTTCGTTCTTACCGAGGCCCTTGCCCTGATCGGTCTGGTCGCGCCGTTCATCTTCCAGGGCATCTGATAGACCGCCCTTCTGACGAAAGGCTGCACTCATGAGGCACATGGCAGCTACGCTTCTCGCCGCGCCGGAGGAGCACGCCAATCCGCTCTTCCCGCACGACTACGAGCTCGTCGTCGGCATCTTCGCGTTCGCCGCCGTCTTCTTCGTCGTGGGCAGGATCCTCGTCCCGCGTATTCAGAAGACGCTGGCCGAGCGGACCGACGCGATCGAGGGCGGCATCAAGAGGGCGGAAGAGGCCCAGGCCCAGGCGCAGGACCTGCAGCGGCAGTTCCAGGCCAAGCTCGAAGAGGGCCGTCGTGAGGCGGCCCGGCTGCGCGAGGAGGCTCGCGAGCAGGCCGCGCAGATCAAGGCCGAACTCCGCGAGGAGGCGCAGGCCGAGGCCCGCCGTCTCGTCGAGGCCGCCCACGCACAGATCGAGGCCGACCGCCAGGCTGCGTTCGCGCAGCTCCGCACGGAGATCGGCCGCCTGTCGACCGAGCTGGCCGGCCGCATCGTCGGTGAGTCCCTGGAGGACGAGGCCCGGCAGACCCGCATCGTGGACCGGTTCCTCGACGAGCTTGAGACCAGCAACGCGCAGGCGGTGCGCTGATGCGCGGTCTGAGCAGGACGTCGCTGGCCGAGGTCGAGGAGCGGTTCAACGCGGTCGCCGGCAGCGCCGACCTCGGGGCCCTCTCCGACGAGTTGTTCGCGGTCACGGATCTGCTCGACCGCGAGCACGGCCTGCGTCGTGCCCTGTCCGACCCGTCCAGGGCCGGCGAGCAGAAGGCACGGACCGTGCGCGCGCTGCTCGAAGGCAAGGTGGGCCGGGCCGCGTTGGACACCGTCGAGGCCGCGGTCTCGGCCAGGTGGTCGCGCGCCGGTGACCTGGCCGACGTGCTCGAACGGCTCGGCGTCGTCGCCGCGTCCGCGGAGGCCGAGAGTCAGTCCAGGCTCGACGACGTGGAGGACGAGCTCTTCCGCTTCGGCCGCATCGTCGCCGCAAACCCCGATCTGCGCCGCGCGCTCACGGATCAGGCCGCGCCCGAGGCGGGCAAGCGGCAGCTGCTGAGCGACCTGCTCGGCGACAAGGTCGGGCCGACCAGCCTGCGCCTGATCGCGCAGCTCGTCGTGCACCCGCGGGGGCGTAGCCTGGAGACAGGTCTGGAAGAGGCCGGTCACATCGTGGCCCAGCAGCGCCAGCGCCTCGTGGCGGTGGTGCGCAGCGCCGTCGAGCTGACCGAGGAGCAGAAGCGCCGCCTGGCGGCGTGGCTGCGCACCGCGTATGGCCGCGACGTGCACCTGAATGTCGAGGTGGACAAGCGAGTGCTCGGTGGGTTCTCGGTCCGCATCGGCGACGAGATCATCGACACCACCATTGTCGGACGAATTGAAGAAGTCCGCCGCCGGTTGGCCGGCTAGGGCGAATAGGGAGACAGAGTAGAGATGGCGGAGCTTACGATCCGGCCGGACGAGATCCGGGACGCGCTTGAGCGCTTCGTCCAGGCGTACGAACCGGAAGGCGCCGCGCGCGAGGAGATCGGGACCGTCGTCGACGCCGGCGACGGCATTGCCCATGTCTCCGGCCTTCCCTCGGCGATGGCGAACGAGCTGCTCGAGTTCGAGAATGGCACGCGCGGCCTGGCACTCAACCTCGACACCCGCGAGATCGGTGTCGTGATCCTGGGCGAGTTCAGCGGCATCGAGGAGGGCCAGACGGTCCGCAGGACGGGCGAGGTCCTGTCCGTGCCCGTCGGCGACAACTTCCTCGGCCGCGTGGTCGACCCCCTCGGCAACCCGCTCGACGGCAAGGGCGCCATCGAGTCCGAGGGCACGCGTGCCCTCGAGCTCCAGGCCCCCTCGGTCGTCCAGCGGCAGCCGGTGAAGCAGCCGCTGCAGACCGGCATCAAGGCGATCGACGCCATGACGCCGATCGGCCGCGGCCAGCGCCAGCTGATCATCGGTGACCGTGGCACGGGCAAGACCGCGATCGCCGTGGACACCATCCTCAACCAGCGCGAGGCCTGGGCCTCCGGCGACCCCGAGGCGCAGGTCCGCTGCGTCTACGTCGCCATCGGCCAGAAGGGCTCCACGATCGCGCAGGTCAAGGCCCGCCTCGAGGAGGCAGGCGCGCTGGAGTACACCACCATCGTCGCCGCCCCCGCCTCCGACCCGGCCGGCTACAAGTACCTCGCCCCGTACACCGGTTCGGCCATCGGTCAGCACTGGATGTACCAGGGCAAGCACGTTCTGATCATCTTCGACGACCTGACCAAGCAGGCCGACGCCTACCGCGCCGTGTCCCTGCTGCTGCGTCGCCCGCCGGGTCGCGAGGCCTTCCCTGGCGACGTCTTCTACCTCCACTCCAGGCTGCTGGAGCGCTGCGCCAAGCTGTCGAACGACATGGGCGGCGGTTCGATGACAGGCCTGCCGGTCATCGAGACCAAGGGCAACGACGTGTCGGCGTTCATCCCGACCAACGTCATCTCCATCACCGACGGTCAGTGCTTCCTCGAGACCGACCTGTTCAACGCCGGTGTGCGCCCGGCCATCAACGTCGGTATCTCGGTCTCCCGAGTCGGCGGCTCGGCGCAGGTCAAGGCCATGCGCAAGGTCGCGGGCACGCTGAAGCTGTCGCTGTCGCAGTACCGCGACCTGGAGGCGTTCGCCGCGTTCGCCTCCGACCTCGACGCGGCCTCCCGCGCCCAGCTCGACCGCGGCCAGCGCCTGGTCGAGCTGCTCAAGCAGCCGCAGTACTCACCGTTCGCGGTTGAGAAGCAGGTCGTGTCGGTGTGGTCCGGCACCACCGGCGAGCTCGACGAGGTGCCGGTCGAGGACGTCCGCAGGTTCGAGACGGAGTTCCTCGACTACCTGCAGTCCTCGCACAAGGGCATCCTCGACGGCATCCGGGAGACCAAGGAGCTGCCCGACGACGCGGTGACCGCTCTGAAGGACGCCATCACGGAGTTCAAGAAGGGCTTCACCACCTCCTCGGGCGAGCTGCTGGTCAAGGACGAGCCGGTGGCGCCGCTCGAGGCCGGCGAGGTCGGTCAGGAAAAGATCAAGAAGGTCGTCCGTCGGGCGGAGAAGTAGGACATGGGTGCCCAGCTAAGGCTGCTGCGGCGGCGGATCAACTCGGTCAAGTCGACCGCGAAGATCACGCGCGCCCAGGAGCTCATCGCCTCTTCACGGATCGTGAGGGCGCAGCAGCGGATGCAGGCGGCGCTGCCGTACGAGCGTGAGATCACTCGCGCCGTCACCGGCGTCGTCAGCAACGCGGCCAGCGTCGACCATCCGCTGACCGTGGCGAAGGAGAACCCCGCCCAGGCGGGCGTCCTCATCGTCACCAGCGACAGCGGGTTCTGCGGCGGCTTCAACGCCAACGTGCTGCGCGAGGCCGAGGCTCTGCGGGGGCTGCTGGAGAGCCGAGGGCTGACCGTGCTGCCGTTCGTCACGGGGCGCAAGGGTGTCACCTGGCACACCTTCCGCCAGCGGGAGATGGGCGGCAGCTGGGTCGGGTTCTCGCGCAAGCCGGCCTACGCCGACGCCAAGGAGATCGCCACCACGCTGATCGACTCGTTCAAGGAAGAGAACGGGATCGACGAGATCCACATCGTCTCGACCGAGTTCGTCTCGATGCTCACGCAG
This sequence comes from Nonomuraea turkmeniaca, assembly GCF_005889735.1. Classification (GTDB taxonomy): domain Bacteria; phylum Actinomycetota; class Actinomycetes; order Streptosporangiales; family Streptosporangiaceae; genus Nonomuraea; species Nonomuraea turkmeniaca. The sequence continues at coordinate 39,151 of NZ_VCKY01000038.1, read as the reverse complement.
AACGTCGTGGTCAAGCGCGTTCTGCCGCTGGAGGTCGAGGAGACCGAGGCGACGGAGGCCACCGCGATCCCGCCGTACTTCGAGTTCGAGCCGACCGCGGGCGACGTCCTCGAGTCGCTGCTGCCGCGCTACGTGGAGTCGCGCATCTTCACGGCGCTGCTCCAGTCGGCGGCCTCGGAGGAGGCCGCGCGTCGGCGCGCGATGAAGTCCGCGACCGACAACGCCAACGAGCTGATGCGGGTGCTCACCCAGCAGATGAACCAGGCTCGCCAGGCCGAGATCACCCAGGAAATCAGCGAGATCGTCGGTGGCGCCAACGCGCTCGCTGACGCCGCAGCGGGGAAAGAGTGAAATGACTGCAGAGGCTGTTGAAACTGTAGAAGCCGCGGCGGCCGGCACCGGCCGCGTGGCACGTGTCACCGGCGCCGTCGTCGACGCGGAGTTCCCCGTCGACGCGATGCCCGAGATCTATAACGCGCTCAAGGTCGAGGTGACCCTCGGCGGCGAGACCAAGACCCTGACGCTCGAGGTCGCCCAGCACCTGGGTGACAACCTCGTCCGGGCCATCTCCATGCAGCCCACCGACGGCCTGGTCCGCGGCCAGGCCGTGACCGACACGGGCGGCCCCATCTCGGTGCCGGTCGGCGACGTCGTCAAGGGCCACGTGTGGAACGCGCTGGGCGAGACGCTCGACGTGCCGACCTCGTCGCTCAAGATCGAGGAGCGGTGGGGCATCCACCGGCCGTCCCCGGCGTTCGACCAGCTCGAGTCGCGCACCGAGCTGCTGGTCACCGGCATCAAGGTCATCGACCTGCTCACCCCGTACGTGCAGGGCGGGAAGATCGGCCTGTTCGGCGGCGCCGGCGTCGGCAAGACCGTCCTCATCCAGGAGATGATCCGCCGGGTCGCCCGCAACTTCGGTGGCACCTCGTGCTTCGCCGGCGTGGGCGAGCGCACCCGTGAGGGCAACGACCTCTGGCTGGAGATGGAGGAGGCGAACGTCCTCAAGGACACCGCCCTCGTCTTCGGTCAGATGGACGAGCCGCCGGGCACCCGTCTGCGGGTCGCGCTGTCGGCGCTGACGATGGCGGAGTACTTCCGCGACGTGCAGAAGCAGGACGTGCTGCTCTTCATCGACAACATCTTCCGCTTCACGCAGGCCGGTTCCGAGGTCTCCACGCTGCTCGGCCGTATGCCGTCCGCCGTGGGTTACCAGCCCACGCTGGCCGACGAGATGGGTGTGCTCCAGGAGCGCATCACCTCGACGCGCGGTCACTCGATCACCTCCATGCAGGCGATCTACGTGCCCGCGGACGACATCACCGACCCGGCCCCGCACAACGCGTTCGCGCACCTCGACGCGCAGACCGTTCTGTCGCGGCCGATCTCGGAGAAGGGCATCTACCCGGCGGTGGACCCGCTCGACTCCTCCTCCCGGATCCTCGACCCGCAGATCGTGGGCGAGGAGCACTACCGGGTGGCCCAGGAGACCAAGCGGATCCTGCAGAAGTACCGCGAGCTCCAGGACATCATCGCGATCCTCGGTATCGACGAGCTCTCCGAGGAGGACAAGGTCACCGTCCAGCGGGCCCGCCGCATCGAGCGCTTCCTGTCGCACCCGATGTACGCGGCCGAGGCCTTCACCGGCCAGCCGGGCGAGACCGTGCCGCTGGACGAGACCATCGCCTCCTTCAAGGGCCTCTGCGCGGGTGAGTACGACCACCTGCCCGAGCAGGCGTTCTTCATGGTGGGCGGCATCGACCAGGCCATCGCCAAGGCCAAGGAACTCGAGCGTCGCTAATCGCCCCAAGGTGATGGCCCCCACCGGGCCATCACCTGATCGGAAAGGACCTACACAAAGTGGCGAAGCTACGCGTAGGGGTTGTCTCACCCGAGCGTGAGATCTGGTCGGGCGAGGCCGACATGGTGATTGCCAAGACCGTGGACGGCGAGATCGGTATTATGCCGCAACACGCACCTGTTCTCGGCGTCCTCGTCGAGGGCGGCGTGCTGCGCGTGAAGCGGGAGGGCGAGGGGGACCTCGTGGCGGCCGTTCATGGTGGGTTCATCTCCGTGGCCGACAATGAGGTGTCCGTGCTCGCCGAGGTGGCCGAGCTCGGTTCCGAGGTCGACGTCGCGGCTGCCCGCGACGCTCTCGACCGGGCCCAGGCCTCGATCGAGGCCAACCAGGAAGACGCCGACGCGGCGATCGAGGCCAAGCGTGCCAGGGCCCGGCTGCGCGCGGCCGGCGAAGAGGTATAGCAGAACACGTTCAGGGGGCGGCATGGTAGCTACGGTTGTGACAGTCCTGGTGCTGCTGGCCGCCCTCGTGGTGTTGCGCGCTGTCATGCTGGTCCGTTCGCGCGGGAGCGTACCCTGTCGCCTGAGGGTGGGAAGCGCCGCCTGGCGCAGCGGGGTGGCCCGCTACGCCGACGGGGAGCTCCACTGGATTCCCCTCCTGGGCATCCGGCTGAGGCCGCGCCACGCGATTGCGAGGCGCGGCCTTGTTGTTTCCGCCCGTCGCGAGATCGGCGACGGGCTCTACGCCGTCGACTGCGGTGGGAGCACGCAAGACGTCTCGCTCGCGATGAGCGCGGACGCGCTCACGGGCTTCCTGGCCTGGCTGGAGTCCGCGCCGCCCAGCGCGTACCTGGATGTGGCCTGACGGGTAGGGCGGCAGCCCGATGAAGCAGGTTTCTCATTCGCGCGTCCCGCCCGGCTTCCAGAGGATCTCGTTGCCCGCATGGGCGACCCGGCACGCGATGAACAGCAGGTCCGAGAGGCGGTTGAGGTATTTCGCCGTCAGCACGTTCATGTCGTCGTGCGCCTGCAGCGCCGTCCAGGCCGAGCGCTCCGCTCTGCGGACGGTGACCCGCGCCACGTGCAGCGCCGCGGTGGCCGGATCGCCGCCGGGCAGGATGAAACTCCGCAGCGGCTTGAGCCCGGCGTTGAAGCGGTCGCACTGCTCTTCCAGCCAGTCGATGTACGACTGCTCCACCCGCAGGGGCGGGAACTCCGGGTCGTCGACGACCGGCGTGGCCAGGTCGGCCCCCAGATCGAACAACTCGTTCTGGACCCGGACCAGGACCTCCACCAGATCGGCCGGCAGCGTTCCGTGCGAGAGCGCCACGCCCAGGTGGGCGTTGGCCTCCTCGACGTCGGCGTAGGCGGCCAGCCGCGGATCGGTCTTCGAAGCGCGGCTCATGTCGCTCAGCGCGGTGGTGCCGTCGTCGCCGGTGCGGGTGTAGATGCGGGAGAGGACGACCGGCTTGTCCTTGTCGGCGCGCGTCATGGGCTCAGCGTACTCATGACAAATGTCATCCGGATCGGACGCGGTATCCACATGGGCCCGGTGATTTCCGCGACTACCAGCGCGAACCGCAGGAAGGCCACTATTGACCCATGATGAAGGAGAGGACCTGATGCTCGAGATCAGCGAGCTGCGCAAGCGCTTCGCGGGCGGCCCCGACGCCCCTGGCGGCAAGGTCGCCCTTGATGGGATCAGCTTCGCCGTGCGGCCGGGGGAGATGTTCGGGTTCGTCGGCGCGAACGGCGCCGGTAAGACGACGACGATGCGCATCGTCATGGGCGTGCTCCAGGCGGACTCCGGGTCCGTGAGCTGGCAGGGCAAGCGGCTCGACTACGACGTGCGGCGCCGCTTCGGCTACATGCCGGAGGAGCGCGGCCTGTACCAGAAGATGCGGGTCGCCGAGCAGATCGAGTACTTCGGGCGCCTGCACGGGCTCAGCCCGGCGGCCGCCAAGAAGGCCACCGACGACCTGCTGGAGCGGCTGGGCGTGGCCGAGCGCAGGAACGACGCGGTGCAGGCGCTGTCGCTGGGCAATCAGCAGCGTGTGCAGCTGGCCGTGGCGCTGGTGCACGACCCCGAGGTGCTGGTGCTGGACGAGCCGTTCTCCGGGCTCGACCCGATCGCGGTGGACGCGCTGGCCACGGCGCTGCAGGAGCGGTGCAGGGGCGGGGTGCCGGTGATCTTCTCCAGCCACCAGCTGGAGCTGGTCGAGCGGCTGTGCGACTCGGTCGGCATCGTCGCGGCCGGCCGGATGGTGGCCACGGGCACGGTGGCCGATCTGCGGGCGGAAGAGGGCAACACGCTGCGGGTGGTCGTCCGCGATCCCGCTCCGGGCTGGGCGGACGGCTTGCCCGGTACGGTCACCGTGAGCGGTGACCGGCACGTCCTGCGTACGGCCGGCGGCGACGACCAGGAGGTCCTGCGCCGCGCCATGAAGGCGGGACACGTGGAGCACTTCGGCGTCGAGCAGTCGACCCTCACCGAGATCTTCAAGGAGGCCGTGGCGTGAACGGGTTGATGCTGGTCGCCCGCAGGGAGATCGTCACCCAGCTCCGCACGAAGGCGTTCGTGATCGGCCTGATCATCACCGCCCTGCTGACGGCGGTGATCTCCTTCGCCCCCAGGTTCATGAGCGGCCCGGACTCCTACACTCTGGGCACCGTCAACTCCCAGCAACTGCCGCTGCAGGCCGCCGCGCCCCAGGCCACGTTCGAATGGCGCTCCTTCCCCGACGAGGCCGCGGCCAAGCAGGCGGTGCTGGCAGGTGACGTGGACGCCGTCCTGGTCAACGGCACGAAGGTGCTCACGGACGGCGAGATCGACGCCCAGCTCGGCGTACTCATGCAGAGCGTCAACCGGGAGGTGCGGCTCGGCGCCGTCGGCGTGTCGATCCCGGCGCTGCAGATGGAGTCCGTGGGCGCCGACACGCGCTACGAATCCGCGCGTACCGGGATCGCCTGGGTGCTCACCGTCGTGCTCTTCATGCTGCTCTTCGGACAGGCCGTCGTGGTCGCCATGGGAGTGGTGGAGGAGAAGGGCAGCAGGATCGTGGAGATCCTGCTCTCCTCGCTGCGGCCGTGGCAGCTGCTCGGCGGCAAGATCGTCGGGTTGGGCGTGCTCGGCCTCATCAACCTGGCCACTGTCATCGTCGCGGGCTTCGCCGGGGCCACGGCCTCCGGCATCGCGGCCGACTTCCCGCCCGGCATGCCGGGGCTGGTGGCCGGGGTGCTGGTGTGGTTCGTGCTCGGGTACGCCTTCTTCGCCACCCTGTCGGCGGCGTTCGCCTCGCTGGTCTCGCGCCAGGAGGAGGTCAACAGCGTGCTGACCCCGCTGACCATGGTCATGATGGCCACGTACTTCGTCGCCATCTACGCCGTCAACGATCCCACGGGCACGCTGGCCACGGTCCTGTCGTACGTGCCGCCGTTCTCCTCGATGATCATGCCGGTCCGGATGGCCGCGAGCGAAGTGCCGATGTGGCAGACGGGGCTGTCCATGGCCGCCATGGCGCTGGCTCTGCTGGCGGTGCTGGCCTTCGGCGCCAAGGTGTACGAACGGGCCGTGCTGCGGACGGGCGCCCGCGTGAAGCTCGGCGACGTGCTGCGCGCCCGGTAGATGGACGAGATCGCGCGGGCACGGCGCCTCACCTGGGTGACGCTGATCTTCGGCCTCGCCATCACGTGGTTCCTCATCGGGGTCGGGATCCTCGCGGGAGTCGCCGAAGGACGGCTCTTATGGTGGCGCCTCGTGCCCGCGCTGATCGCCACGGTGTGCTTCACGTGGCTCAGCCGGCGCATCATCGACGCCATCCTGGACCGCCGTTACCCCACCAAGCGGATGGTGTGGGCGGCGGTCCTCGCGCTGATCGCGGCCGGCCTGGGCGGGGCCGATCCGTTCGGGTTCGGTTTCGTGCCCATGTGCTGGCTGTACCTCGCGACGCTCGGCGTCTCCAGGCGTACGGCCGTTCTCCAGTCGCTCGGGGTTTTCGTGGCGACCGTCGGGCTGGGCATGCTCGGCGTGGCGACCGGGGCGAGCGTCATGGCCATCGACGTGTCTCCTGCCGAGCTGCTGGTCTACTACGTTTTGCTGAACGGGCTCTGGTGCGTGATACTGCCGCCGTCCGGGCGGATGTGGGTCTGGATCTGGACGCTGGCCGTACAAGCTCACGAGGGCCGTGAGGCGCACACGCGGCTGGCGCTGGCCGAGGAGCGGCTGCGCTTCGCCAGGGATCTCCATGACCTCGTGGGGCACCAGCTGTCGGCCATCGCGGTCAAGACGGAGCTCGCCGTGCGCCTGTCGGACGGCGATCCGGCGGCGGCCAAGGCCGAGATGGCCGAGATCAACACGCTGACCAGGAAGGCGCTGCGGGAGCTGCGCGAGGCCGTGCGCGGCTACCGCGAGCTCGACCTGGCCGCCGAGCTGGACAGTGTGAAGAGTGTGCTCGAAGCGGCGGGCGTGCGCTGCGAGGTGCACCTGCCCTACCGCGACCTGCCCGCCGGGGTGGCCCCCGTCTTCGCGTACGCGGTGCGCGAGGCGATCACCAACGTGCTCAAGCACAGCACCGCGACGTTCTGTGACATCACCATCCGCTTCACCGAGGAGGAGGCGGAGCTACGCGTACGCAACGACGGCGTGGCCCGGCGGCACACCGATGACCTGGGGAGCGGCCTGACGGGCATGGGGGAGCGGGTGAGCGCCGTGGGCGGCAAGCTGGCCGCCCATCCGACGGGCGACGGAGAGTTCCTGCTCACCGCAGTCGTGTCATTGCCGCTACGTGGGTAGAGGACTCATGCAGGGGGTTCACCTCGGCGGGTGCTTCGCGTGGGGGTGTGACTACGCTGTGTGCGTGAATGAGGAGGTGGCATGCGCGTCCGGGGCAATCCGCGGGCTCAGGTGGTGCGGATCGGGGCCAGGCTCGACGCCGGCACGTCGGCCGGGGTGCGCGAGCGGCTGCACAAAGCTCTCGACTCCGGTGAAGGCGACCTGATCCTGGACCTCTCCAAGCTGGAGATGATCGACGCCACCGGTCTCGGGGTGCTCGTGGGGGCGCATCGGCGCGCGCTGAGCGTGCAACGCCGCCTTGTTCTTCGGGGGGTGCCACCGCGGATCATGCGGATCCTGGCGGTGACCCGGCTGAATCGGGTGCTGCATGTGGAGGTTCCGGCTGCTGCGGTGGCCTGAGGTGACATATCCGAGCGGGCGACGATCAGCCGTTGCCCGCTCTTTCTTGACTTAGACAAAATGTAGATTACGGATGGTGCGCATCGGCGACCTATGGCACCGAAAACTGCGCCGAATGCGGATTTATCCGATGTGTGCATGACACGTAACGCCCAGCACGTCAACCGGCTGTGTCGGGGGCCCCCAAGCTCTGGATGAAGATGTGCACGGCCGTGTCCACGAGTTCGTCGATGTGCGGCTGGTCGTCGGTGAGCAGCCATTCGATGAGCAACTCTTGTAACGCGCCAACGACGCCGAGCGCTACGAGCCGCCGATTCGGCGCGGCCTGCGGGAAATCGGAGGAGGCCTCCTCCACGAGCCGGGCAAAGTCCTCTATGGCCCGCTGGCGGGACGTCGTCAGGACATCTCCTGACCTGCGCACCTCCACGTGCATGATGCGGGCCCGGCGCCAGTCGGCCGTTGTGAACTCGATATAGGCGCGAATCCCGGCCTTGACCCTTCCCTCCAGAGTGTTCGGCGCTTCCTGCACCGCTTTGGTCACGACGGCCAGGCTTTCCTCCACACAGCGCTCGTGCAGCGCCTGAAGGAGCTCCTCGCGGCCACCGAAACATTCGTAGAAGGCGCGGTTGGAGATCCGCGCCTCCGAGCAGAGCCTTTCGATGGTCGTCGCCGCGAAACCCGGCTTCGCGTATAGCGTGTACGCGGCTGTCATCAGCCGCTCGCGTCTGTCCGCCAGCCTTTGCTCAGCCGACATCCCCCGGTAAGACCGGTTCACATTCCACCCGTCCAACATGATCGTGGCCCCCAGAGCACACAATTATGGACGGATGATCCGTTTTGGGAAAGGGTAAGAAGATTATCTTTTACGTCGACCGTGCAAGAACGTGACAAGTCTGATCAGTCGCTCAAGATCGGCGGGTCCTCTCGTGAACGATGTCAGGTTCATCCCGGGCATCGCGAACCGCTGCCGGGAGATCGCTTTGGGCCTGGCGAACTCGCGTAGTCCGTCGGCTCCGTGGATGCGCCCGAAGCCCGAATCGCCCACGCCGCCGAACGGCAGCGCCGGGACGCCGGCGAACGAGATGACCGAGTTGATGGCCGTCATTCCGCTCCGCATCATGCGGGCCAGCTCCATGGCCCGGCGGACGTTCTTCGAGAACACCGTCCCACCCAGGCCATACGCGGAGGCGTTGGCCAGCTGCAGCGCCTCCTGGGCGTCACGGGTGCGGCGGACGGTGATCGTCGGCCCGAACGTCTCCTCGCGCACCGCGGGGGAGTCCTCGGGCACGTCCTCGACGATCACCGGGTCCACGTACGGCGCGCGCACGGATCCGGGGCCGCCCGTCACGACCTTGCCCGACTTGGCGGCATCGTCTATGTGCCGCTTGATTATGTCCACCTGACCTGGCATGGTGATCGGCCCGTAGTCCTCGCCGGCCCGCACCTTCGCCACCCGGTCGGACAGCTCGCGCATGAAACTTTCATAGACCGCGTCCACGACATAGACCCGCTCGACGCCCACGCACGTCTGCCCGGCGTTGGACATCGCTCCCCACAGGCAGGCGTCCGCGGCCCTGGCCACGTCGGCGTCGGCGTCCACGATGAACGCGTCCTTGCCGCCGCACTCGGCCACGATCGGGGTGAGGTTCTCGGCGCAGGCCGCCATGACCCGCTTGGCCGTGGCGGTCGAGCCGGTGAAGGCGACCTTTCGTACGCGTGGATCGCCCGCCAGCGCCGCGCCCGTCTCGCCCAGCCCGGTCACGGTCTGGAACACCGGGTGCTCGGGCACCGCCTCGGTGAACAACTCCGCCAGTCGCACGCCCACGCCTGGGGTCAGTTCGCTCGGCTTGAACACGACCGCGTTGCCGGCCGCGAGCGCGTACGCGATGGAGCCCATGGGGGTGAAGACCGGGTAGTTCCATGGGCCGATCACGGCTACGACGCCGAGTGGGAGGTATTCGAGCGTGGCGGCCAGGTTGAGGCCGATCATGCCGGTGTTGACCCGGCGGCGGCCGAGCACTTTCTGGGCGTTGCGGGCCGCCCAGTCGATGTGCGTGATCGCCAGCACGATCTCCAGCGTGGCGTCGCCCACCGGCTTGCCGGTCTCCTCGTGGACCAGGGCGGCGAGCTCACGCAGGTGCCGGGTGACGACGGCCTTGTAGTCGAGCAGGCGGCGTCGCCGCTCGCCGTGCCCCAGCCCCGCCCACCAGACAGCCGCCTCGTCGGCTCGGCCGACGGCCTCGTGCACGGCGTCGGGGCCCTGGTTGGGGTGGCTGCCGACGATCCCGCCGGTCGCCGGGTTGAGTGAGTCGAACGAGAGCGTGGTCATGGCGTCACGATAGACCGGTAAGGCAATGCTTACTAGATCCGGCCCCTGGTCAAGGGACCGGCCGCCACATGGTCCAGATGGGCGGGCCGCCGGGCAGCTCGAAGCGCGACGTGACCGCGAAGCCGTGTTTTTCGTAGAACGGCACGTTGGACTCTTTGCTGCTCTCCAGGTACGTCGGCATCCGCTCGGCGTCGCACCGGGCCAGGCCGGTCCGCAGCAGGGCGCCGCCCACGCCCGCGCCCTGCCGTTCCGGCACGGTGCCCAGCTGGGCCAGATACCAGAACGGCTGCTCGGGCCGCCGTTTGCCGAGCTCCTCGTCCAGCAGCATCCCGTACGAGACACGATTCCCCATGGCCGCCATGAAGCCCGCGATCGCGCCCTCCGGATAGTCGGGCTGGTGCCGTGGCGGGTCCCACAGCGCGACCCCCGCCAGCGAGCCGTCCTCGTCCACGGCCACCTCGGTGAGCTCATGCGTGTACCGGGCGAGCGTGGTGAACATCAGCGCCGCGTCCTTGCCTTCGCCCAGCAGCCAGTTGATCACCGGGTCGTCGCGGAACGCCCTGGCCAACGCGACACCGACCGCCTCGGCCTCGCGGGTCACATCCGCGCCCCGAATCTCCATGAGGTCACCTCTCCCCCATCCACGGTCCGCAGAACCTGGCGAAGGGCAAGACGGGCGCGCGTAACGGCGGGCCACCGCTGTCAGAGGCCGTTCCCCTGGAGGGCCCTGCCCATGGTCGCGCTCGCACGGGGCTCCGCTGGTCACGCAAGCTGCCGCTCTCCGCCCCAGGCTCGCCGCGCCTGCTTATGGTCGCGCTCGCACGGGGCTCCGCTGGTCACGCAAGCTGCCGCTCTCCGCCCCAGGCTCGCCGCTCCGGCAGCCGAAGTACGGCGGGTGGCCGACCACGGCAACGCGTAAAAGGTCAGAAGAGGGTGGGGTTTTCGGGTTCGATGCCGCGGAGGGTGTCGTAGTCCAGGGTGACGCAGTCGATCCCTCTGTCGGTCGCCAGCACTCTCGCCTGGGGCTTGATCTCCTGGGCGGCGAAGATGCCGCGGACGGGGGAGATCAGGGGGTCACGATTCAACAGCTCCAGATACCGGGTGAGCTGCTCCACGCCGTCGATCTCCCCCCGGCGCTTGATCTCGACCGCCACGGTCGCGCCCAGGGCGTCGCGGCAGAGGATGTCCACCGGACCGATCGCCGTCATGTACTCCCGGCGGATCAGCGAATATCCCTCACCCAGGGTCGTGATGTGCTCGGCGAGCAACTCCTGCAGGTGAGCCTCCACGCCGTCCTTGATCAGCCCGGGGTCGACGCCCAGCTCGTGGCTGGAGTCGTGGAGGATCTCGGCCATGGTCAGGACCAGTTTCTCGCCGGTCTTGCCGTGGGTGACCGTCCAGGTTTCGCCGTCCTCCTTGAGCTTGCACGGCGGATTCATCCAGTTGAGCGGCTTGAAGGCGCGATCGTCCGCGTGAATGCTCACGCTGCCGTCCGCCTTGATGAGAACGAGCCTCGGCGCCATCGGCAAGTGCGCCGTGAGCCGTCCAACGTAATCCACGCTGCATCGCGCGATGACCAGCCGCATGACGACCCACCTTAGCGGCTCTGGAAAACTGGACGCATGGCGTTCGAACGGTCTGCACCCAGCGCGGCATGAGTCCCCGCCGCGCCCGCCGAAGGGAGTCCTCCCGCCCTTTCGGCTTCCCGACCGGCCTGGACAAGGTGGAGGAATGGGCGGACGGCGAGTGGAAGGTACGTATGCTCACCGGCGCCTCGTCGGCCAAGGACTACCGCTGTCCAGGCTGTGACCAGGAGATCCGCCGCGGCCAGCCGCACCTCGTGGCCTGGCCCAACTGGGCGGGAGGCGACGAGGAGCGCCGCCACTGGCACCCGGCCTGCTGGCGTAAGAGACTGGACCGCGGCCCCGGCCGCAGCCGCTATTGAAAGGACCCCCAAGGTTGGAGATTCGTGCGGCGACCGTGCTGCCGGCCAGGCGCGAGCCGATCGAGCTGCACACGGGTGACGGCCTGACCCTGGTCGGTGAGCTGGCCCTGCCGCAGGACCGGCCGCCCGTGGCGACGCTGGTGACCCTGCACCCGCTGCCCACCCACGGCGGCTTCATGGACAGCCACGTCTACAAGAAGGCGGCCAACCGCCTGCCGGCACTCGCCGACCTGGCCGTGCTGCGCTTCAACACCCGCGGCACGTCGTCGGAGCGCGGCGCCTCGGAGGGCACGTTCGACGGGGGCGAGGGGGAGCGGTTCGACGTGGCGGCGGCGCTGGAGTACGCCGAATACCACGACCTGCCGCACGTCTGGGTGATCGGCTGGTCGTTCGGGACCGAGCTGACGCTCAAGTGGGCCCACGACCCGCTGGTCGAGGGTGCGATCCTGCTGTCGCCGCCGCTGCACCGGGCCACCGACGACGATCTGGACGCGTGGGCGCGGTTCGGGCGGCCGCTGACGGCGCTGGTGCCGGAGTTCGACGACTATCTGCGGCCGGAGGAGGCCCGCACGCGGTTCGCGCGGGTGCCGCAGGCGGAGGTCGTCGGGGTGGACGGTGCCAAGCACCTCTGGGTGGGGGAGCCGTACGTGCGCATCGCGCTGAACGAGATCGTCAAGCGCGTCAACCCGGCGGCGTGGCCGCTCCCGACGGAGATATGACGGATATTTCCACCTAAAGCGGTGCGTTGAAGGATTTTTTGAGCAGAATGCGCAGAAGTCTGGACCGCTGCCATGGCCGGGGTGAGAATCCGATCGTCAACCGAAGATCGAGGAGACGCCGGGCGGTCCTCCGTTCCGCGCGTAACCCCAGCTCACCATGGGCGAGGACAGATGCGGGTTGTGCGTGTTCTAGGTGCGGCGGCGTTGGCGTTACCGATCGTCATGATCCCCTGGGGCCCGGTCGCCGTCGCGGAGACACCGGCGACGGTCTCTTCTGAGCGGGACGCGGCGGCCTCTCCTGAGCGGGACGCGGCCGCCCAGGCCCGGCGGGACAACAAGCCCGTCGAGGTGGCCGCGCTGACGAACGAGACCCGCCGGGTCGTCGTCAAGCCCGACGGCACCTACACCCTGGAGCAGCACGTCCGCCCGGTACGCGTCCGCAAGGACGGCCGCTGGGTCCCCGTCGACACCACGCTCCGCCTGCGCCCGGACGGCGCGGTGGAGCCGGTCGCCGCGGCGGTCGGGCTGACGTTCTCCGGCGGCGGTGACGCCCGGCTCGCCCGTTTGTCGCGGGGTGCCAAGTCCCTGGAGCTCGGCTGGCCGGGCACGTTGCCCCAGCCGACGCTGAGCGGCGACACCGCCACCTATCCCGAGGTGATGCCGGGCGTGGACCTCCAGGTCACCGCGGACGTGGACGGCTTCTCCCACGTCCTGGTGGTCAAGTCACGGGCCGCCGCGGCGACCCTGACCGAGCTGACGTTCCCGCTCGCCTCTCATGGCCTGTCGGTGAAGGCGGACAAGGCGGGCAACATCGAGGCCGCGGACACGAACGGCGGCACGATCTTCATTGCCCCCACCCCCAAGATGTGGGACTCCGAGGGCATCACGAGCCCGCAGGCGCTCAAGGAAGGCCGCTCCCCGGAGGCGCGGGAAGCCAGGATGGGCGTGGAGCTCACGGGCAGGCAACTGCGGCTCAAGCCTGACCAGAAGATGCTGGCGGACCCGAAGACCAAGTTCCCGGTCTATCTGGACCCGTACTTCTCGGCCGCCCGCGGCTCGTGGACGGCGATCTGGAGCAACTGGCCCAACTCCAACTACCTCAACTCCAGCGACGTCGCCCGCGTCGGCCGCATCAGCTCTTCCCAGGCGAACCGCTCGTTCTTCCAGATGAACACCGGCACGACCATCCACGGCAAGCAGATCATCAAGGCGACGCTGCGCACGTACGAGACGTGGTCGTACTCGTGCAGCGCCCGCAAGGTGGAGGCCTGGGGGACCGGCGCGATCAGCAAGAGCACCACCTGGAACAACCCGCCGGCCAAGACCAGGTTGCTCTCCACCGTCAACGTGGCCAAGGGCTACAGCTCGTCCTGCCTGCCCGGCGGTGTGGAGTTCGACGTCACGTCGTGGGCCGTCGACGCCGCCGCCAAGAAATGGGCCACGATGACCATCGGTCTCTATGCCACCAGCGAGACCGACGTCTGGGCCTGGAAGAAGTTCAGGAACAACCCGAGCCTGGTCATCGAGTACAACTCCATCCCCACCGCCCCGGTCGCCGCCGACGTGTGGTCCGATCCGGGTGGCGCGTGCGGCTCGGGCGACACGCGGCCGGTCATCAGCGCCGCCACGCCGAAGCTCTGGGCCAGGCTGAAGGACGCCGACAACTCGGTCAAGGGCCACTTCGAGTGGTGGTCGGCGGCCGGGGTGAAGCTGGGCGAGCACGTCACGGCCCTGGGATCGAGCGGCACCGCCTTCTACGCCACCGTCCCGCAGGGCGCGTACGCCGACGGCGCGCAGATCCGCTGGCGCGTGCGGGCCCAGGACGGCAAGGCCGACAGCGCGTGGAGCCCGTGGTGCGAGGCGACCGTGGACTCCACGGCGCCCGGCAAGGAACCGCAGGTCACCTCGTCCCAGTACGCGGAGAACACCTGGAACGACGGCGTGGGCCTGGCGGGTGCGTTCACGTTCGCGCCCAACGGCGTCACCGACGTGGCCGCCTACGTCTACGGGCTCGACACCACGCCCGGCACGCAGGTCGCGCCCGGCGCCGACGGCACGGCCACGATCCAGCTCACGCCCCGCCACGACGGCCCCAACGTCCTGTCGGTACGCAGCAAGGACCGCGCGGGCCAGCTCGGCCCGATCCGCACGTACGTGTTCAACGTCAACTCCGGCAAGGCCCCGAGCGGCCACTGGGCCCTGGACGAGGGCGGGGGCCCAGTGGCCGGGGACGCCGCGAACACCCATCCCGCCACCCTGTACGGCGCCACGTGGACGACAGGCAGGACCGGATCGGGGCTGAGACTCGCCAACGCCTACGCCCAGACCTCCGGCCCTGTCACGGACACCTCACGCAACTTCACCGTCACCGCCTGGGCCCGCCTGACCGGCACGGCCGCCACGTCCACGCTCGTCACCCAGGAAGGCACGCGGACGGGCGGTTTCGCCCTGCAGTACGCCAAGGCCGACGACCGCTGGGCGCTCACCCGGGCGGGGACCGACGCCGACAACGCCGCCACGGTGCGCGCGCTGTCCGCGGCCGCGCCGAGGCTGAACGAATGGACCCACCTGGCCGGCGTCTACGACTCGGCGGCGGGCCAGATCTCGCTCTACGTGAACGGCAGGCTCGAGGGCACGGCCGCCGTCACGCAACCGTGGAATGCCACAGGCCCCCTGACGATCGGCCGCGGAAAGGTCAACGGGGCGGCTTCGGACTACTGGCCCGGGGACGTCGACGAGGTGCGGGTCTACGGCCGCGCCATGTTCGCCGACGAGGTCGCCGATCTGGTCAACAGCGCTGCCACGCTGGTCGGCCACTGGAAGCTGGACGAGGAGTCCGGCTCGTCGGCGGCCGACTCCTCGGGCCGGGCGACAGCTGCGACGCTGTCCGGAGCCGCCTCGTGGACGTCAGGATGGCTGGACGGCGCTCTCGCGCTCGACGGCGTCAACGGCCACGCACAGACGACCACCCCCGCGATCGGCACCAGGACGAGCTTCACCGTCACCGCCTGGACCCAGCTCGACTACCTGCCCGCCGCCGACACGGCGGCCGTCTCGCAGCCGGGCAGCCGGGCCGCGGGCTTCCAGCTCGGCTTCGACAAGGCACAGGGCCGGTGGGTGCTCGGCATGGCCGCCGCCGACACCGATACCGCCGCCCTCGTACGCACTCCCTCCGACGCCATCCCCAACCCGCTGGAGTGGACCCACCTCGCCGGCGTGTACGACGCGCTCGCCGGTGAGCTCCGGATCTACGTCAACGGCCGCCTGGCCACCACCACCGTCACCGCTCACCTGAGCGCATGGAACGCCACCGGCCCGCTGCAACTGGGCCGGACCAAGGCCGCGGGCGTCTTCACCGGCTACTGGCCGGGGAGCGTCGACGACGTCCGCACGTACGACGGCGTGTTGAGCGCCGAGCAGATCGCCCAGCTAGCAGCCCAGTAGTTCCCGACCAGCACCCCCGACTGGGAGAGGTTCATGGACCTGCCGAGTGAGTTAGAGCTGCCCGAATCCCGCTGGAACCGACATCAGCAACCCGACGAACCGGACATTCCCGACTCCTCCTGGAACCGTTTCCTGGAGGCCAAGCCCGAATCCCCTTGGCCGCGCCGGCTGGCGGCCGTCCTCTCGATCGTCCTGGTCGTGCCCCTGACGTACGCCATGCCCGCGTCTGCCGCCTCCCGCCCGGCCCCCACGCCGCAGAAGGAGGCACCGGTCAAGGGCACCAAGGTGCCGGTCCTGCCCCCGTTGGCCGATCCCGTGCAGAAACAGGCGTGGCAGGCGCCACCAGGCATCACCTGGCCCAAGACACGGAAGGCGGAGCTGGGCGGGGCCGCCGCCACGACTCTGGCCGCGGACTTCCCCGTGCGACTCGCCGCGCGGACAACAGCGCGGGAAACAGCGGCCGGGGCCGACCCGGTGAGCGTGGAACTGCTCGACACCGACCGGCTCGGCCTGGCGATGCGCGTGTCGCCGGGTCAGGGCGTCGCGGTGGCCAAGGCGGCGAAGAAGACCCGCCTGGAGATCGACTATTCGGGCTTCCGCTACGCCTACGGCGGCGACTACGGCGCCCGCCTCCGGATGGTCAAGCTGGAGGAGTGCGCGCTCACCGACGCCGCCGGCTGTCCTGCGCCCCAGCCGGTCAAGAGCGACAACAACCCGAGAAACGGCACGCTGACCGCCGAGGTCGAGACGAGCGGCCTCTACGCGGTGACAGCCGCCGCCTCGGGCCCCTCCGGCGACCACTCGGCCACCTCACTGGCCCCCTCCGCCGACTGGAGCGTCGGCACCCAGACCGGCGACTTCACCTGGGGCTACGACATGCGTACGCCACCCGCGCTGGGCGGCGACGAGCCGGAGATCTCCCTCGGCTACTCCTCCCAGAGTGTGGACGGCCGCACCGTCTCCACCAACAACCAGGCGTCCTGGGCCGGTGAGGGCTTCGAGCTCAACCCCAGCGGCTACGTCGAGCGCCGCCACAAGTCGTGCATGATCGACGGCAAGAAGACCGGCGACCTGTGCTGGGACCAGGACAACGCCACCCTGTCGCTCGGCAACTCGGCCGTCGAGCTCGTCAAGGACGCCACGACCAAGCAGTGGCGGCCCAAGCGCGACGACGGCACCCGCGTCGAGTACCTCACCGGGGCCGCCAACGGCGACAACAACGGCGAGTACTGGCGCGTCACCACCGCCGACGGCACCCAGTACACCTTCGGCCTGAACCGCCTGCCCGGGTGGGCGAGCGGCAAGCCGGAGACCAAGTCCGTCCAGACGGTGCCGGTGTTCGGCAACAACAGCGGCGAACCCTGCTACAACAGCACCCCGGCCAACGCCTGGTGCCAGCAGGCGTACCGGTGGAACCTCGACTACTCCGTGGACACCCACGGCAACGCGACCACCTACTGGTACGAGCGCGAGACCAACTACTACGGCCGCAACATGAAGCCGGAGCTGGGCACCCAGTACGTACGCGGCGCCTACCTCACCCGCATCGACTACGGCTACCTCCAGAACGAGCTGTTCACCAAGGCCCCGGCGGCCCGCGTGGTGTTCGAGGTGGCCGAGCGCTGCCTGCCCAGCGGCACCGTCACCTGCGCCCCCGACCAGCTCAAGAAGGAGACCGCGAGCCACTGGCCGGATGTGCCGTTCGACCAGATCTGCGACGCGGGCGTGAAGTGCATCGACCGCCTGGCGCCGACGTTCTTCACGCGCAAGCGGCTCACCAAGGTCACCACCCAGATCAACAACGGCTCCGGCCAGTACAACCCGGTGGACTCTTGGTCGCTCACCCATCAGTTCCCGGCGACGGGTGACGGCCTCAGCCCCTCGCTGTGGCTGGCCTCGGTCCAGCAGACCGGCCACGTGGGCGGCACGATCACGCTGCCCAAGGTCACGTTCGTCGGCGTCCAGCTCCCCAACCGGGTGGACGCCAACGAGGGCCGCGCCCCGCTGGTCAAGTGGCGCGTACAGGCCATCAACAACGAGTCCGGCGGCGAGCTGCGCGTGAACTACGCCCCCGCCGACTGCAAGCCGGGCGACGTGCCGGTGGCGGACAAGAACAACCGGCTGTGCTTCCCGCAGCGCTGGTCACCGCCGGCCGAGTCGGAGGTGACCGACTGGTTCCACAAGTACGTGGTCGCGCAGACGATCGAGGTGGACCGCGTCGCGGGCTCGCCGGGCGTGGTCACCAGCTACGAGTACCTGGACGGCGCCGCCTGGCACTACGCCGACAACATCCTCGTCAAGCCCGAGCACCGCACGTGGTCGGACTTCCGCGGCTTCGGCCGGGTGCGGGTCCGCGAAGGCGACGGGCAGGACACCAAGCGCACGCTCACCGAGGTCCGTTACTTCCGCGGCATGCACGGCGACAAGCAGGCCGACGGCTCCAGGCGCACCGCGCAGGTGGAGGACTCCGAGGGCGTCAAGGTGGACGACCTCGACCAGTACTCCGGGTTCGAGCGCGAGGAGATCACCTACGACGGGGACGGCGGCGCCATCCTGTCCGCGACCGTCGAGCAGCCGTGGTCGCTGAAGACCGCCGAGTCCACGCAAGGGGGCGTGACCAAGGTCGCGCACATGGTCGAGCCGAAGTCCATGGTGACCCGTACCGCGCTGGCCGGCGGCACGTGGCGGCGTACCGGCGAGGAGCGCGCATACGACGCCAAGGGCCTGCTCACTCAGGTGGAGGAGAAGGGTGACCTGGCCACGTCCGAGGACGACCAGTGCATCCGCTACACCTACGCCCGCAATGACGCGAGCTGGATGCTCGACTACACCAGCCGCGTCCAGAAGGTGGCCGCGAGCTGCGGCACCGCCGTGTCCACGCTGGCCGCCGGTGAGGTGATCTCCGACGAGAAGGTCGGGTACGACGGCCAGGCGTTCGGCCAGGCCCCGAGCAAGGGCGACGTGACCTCGGTCCAGCAGCTCGTCTCCGGGGACGGAACGACGATCACCGACAGCACCCACACCTACGACGCCTACGGCCGCGAGACCAGCGAGACCGACGCGGTCGGCACCAAGTCCACCACCACCTACACCCCCGCCGCGGGCGCCCCGCCGACCGAGATCACGCAGACCAACCAGCTCGGCCACACCGAGCGCACCCAGGTCAACCCGGCCTGGGGCGAGCCGGTCGCCGAGGTCGACGCGAACAACCGCCGCATCGACATGGAGTACGACGCGCTCGGCCGCCTGGTCAAGGTCTGGCAGGCGGACCGCAGCAAGGCCGCCGGGCAGTCGCCCAGCACCGAGTACTCCTACGTGATCCGCACCGACGGCCCCAGCGTCGTCACCACCAAGACGCTGAACGCGGACGGCACGTACTCCGCCAGCCACGAGCTGTACGACGGCCTGATGCGCGAGCGCCAGACCCAGGAGCCCGCGCCCAGGGACGAGCAGACGCAGGACCCGGCGCTGCGCGACGGGCGCACGATCACCGACACCCTCTACAACTCGCTGGGCCAGCGGAGCAAGGCCAACACCGGCTTCTTCGCCACCGGCACCCCGTCCACCGACCTGCTCGGCGTCGCCGACGCCGACGTCCCCACGCAGGTCGTGTCGGCCTTCGACGGGACGGGTGATGTCAACGCCCAGATCCTCAAGACGAAGGGCGTGGAGAAGTACCGGGTCAGCACCGTGCAGGAGGGCGACCGGATCCACGTGACGCCGCCGCCCGGCGGCACCGCCACCACCCGCATCGGAGACTCCCAGGACCGGCTCGTCGAGCTGCGCCAGTACAAGGGCGCCACCCCCACGGGCGCGTACGAGTCCACCAAGTACACCTACGACCACGCCGGACGCCTGTCCACGGTGACCGACTCGGCCGGGAACGTATGGCGTTACCACTACGACCTGCGCGGCCGGCAGATCAAGGCGGAGGACCCCGACAAGGGCGTCACCACCATGACCTACAACGACGCCGACGAGCTGGTCAGCACCACCGACGCCCGCGGCAGGACCCTTTGGTACGTCTACGACGAGCTGGGCCGTAAGAAGGAGCTGCGTGACGGCTCCGCGACCGGCCCGCTGCTGGCCGAGTGGAGGTACGACGGGCTGGCCAAGGGCCACATGAACGCCAGCATCCGCTACGTGGGCGGGCAGGCGTACAAGGCGGAGATCAACGCCATCGACGCCGACTACCGCACGCTGCGCCAGACGGTCACCATCCCCGAGCGGGAGGGCAAGCTGGCCGGCTCGTACGTGCTCAACACCCGCTACACGCTCGACGATCAGGTCCAGTCGGTCAGTTTCCCGGCCGGTGGCGGGCTGGCGGATGAATCGGTCGTCTACACCTACGACGGGCTGAGCCAGCCTTCCAAGGTCACCGGCCTGTCGACGTACGTGACCGCGACCCGCTACTCCAAGCTCGGCGAGACCCTGCAGTACGAGCTGGGCACCGGGGGCAAGAAGACCTGGCTCACCTACACCCACGACGAGGCCACCCGCAGGCTGACCAGCATGCGGCTGGACAGGGAGGGCGCCACCGCGACCGATCTCGACCTCAGCTACACCTACGACGCCGTCGGCAACATCACCAAGATCGCCGACAGGGCCGGCGGCCAGGACACGCAGTGTTTCACCTACGACCACCTGCGCCGCCTGACCTCGGCCTGGACGGCCACCGACGACTGCGCCGGCGGGACACCGCAGTCCGGCAAGATCGGCGGCGTGGCCCCGTACGCGGTCAGCTACGCCTACGACTCCACCGGCAACCGGATCAAGGAGACCAGGCACGCCTGGGGCGGCGCGGGCGAGACCGTCCGCGACTACACCTACCCCGCGCCGGGCGCCAAGCAGCCGCATGCCCTGCAGAGCGTCGGGGCGGACCTGTTCGAGTACGACGCGGCGGGCAACACCACCAGGCGCAAGGTCGGCACCTCGGACCAGAGCCTGGTCTGGGACGCCGAGGGCAACCTGGAGTCGGTGACGGAGGCGGGCAAGACGACGTCGTTCGTCTACAGCGCGGACGGCGACCGGCTGATCCGCAAGACAGCGGCCGATGCCACGCTCTACATCGACGACATGGAGCTGCGCTTCGACTTCGCCAAGGACGCCGTCGAGCAGACCCGCTACTACACCATCAACGGCGAGGCCATCGCGGTGCGCACGCCGGACAACCAGGTGTACTTCCTGGCCGGCGACCATCAGGGCACGGCCCAGGCGGCGGTGAACGCCGGGACCGGCGAGCTGGCCGTACGGAGGATGACCCCGTTCGGTGAGAACCGGGGCTCGCCACCGGCGTTCTGGCCGGGGCAACGCGCGTTCGTCGGGGGCACGCAGGATCCGACGACCGGGCTCGTCCACCTGGGCGCCCGCGAGTACGACCCCAAGCACGGCCGATTCCTGTCGGTCGACCCCGTGATCGAGGAGTCGGAGCCGCAGCAGCTCAACGCCTACGCCTACGCCAACAACAGCCCCGTCACCATGACCGACCCCGACGGGCAGCTGTTCTGGTTCGCGGCCGCCATCGCGGCGCGGATCGCGGCCCAGATCATCGCCAGGAGGCTGGCGATGGCCGCCGCCAGGCGGGCGGCCATCGCGGCGGCACGGGCGGCGGCCAGGCGGGCCGCGATCGCGGCGGCCCGGCGGCGCGCTGCCGCCGAGGCCAGGAGGCGTGCGGCGGAGGCGGCCAGGAAGCGGGCCGCGGAAGCGGCTCGCAAGCGTGCCGCCGCGGCGGCCAGGAAGCGCCTCCAAGCGGAGGCCAGGAGAAAGGCGGAACAGAGGGTCAGGAAGGCGGCCACGGCCAGAGCCCAGCGGCGGGCCGCGGCGGCGGCGAGACGAGAGGCGAAGAGGAAGGCCGCCGACGCGCGGGCGGCCAGGCGGGCCGCGCAGGCGGCCAGGGCGCGCAACAGGCGGGCCGGCCGGCTCCCCAGCGGGATCCAGCGGGCGCGGCAGCGTCCGGCGCAGCGGCCGACCAGCCACAGGGCCACCCAGCGGCAGACCCCGCCCAGGGACAGCCGGCAGCCGATGCAGCCGCGGCCGGGGCAGGTCTACCGCAACGACGGCAGCGTCCAGCCGACCCAGTCCTACACCGTCTACCGGGACGGCCGGATGTACCCGGACGGTCCGCCGCCGCAGATGCGGCCCGGCGGCTCCGGCCAGGGTGAGAAGCAGATCTTCCGGCCGGAGAAGATCGAACCGGAGAACACGCGGACGGGCACGATCGCCGAGACCGGCGCTCGTGTCACCCGCTGGATCGACCAGAGCGGCCTGGACGACTTCTTCGGCTTCTTCTTCTGAGTGCGTGGCGGTGCGGGGGCGTGGGGGCCCTCGCACCGCCGCTGCCCTGTCCGCACGATCGCGGCCCCGCTCGTCCCCGGTCCGGGTTAGAATTTTGTTCGGTTCTAGCGGAGGAGGCGGCGTGGGCGCGTTCGATCTGAGTGGTAAGCAGGCCTTGGTCACCGGGGCGTCGAAGGGCATCGGGCGGGCCATCGCGCTCGCCTACGCCGAGGCGGGTGCCGACGTCGCGCTCGTGTCCCGGTCCGCCGAGAGCCTCGCCGAGGTCGGCAAGGAGATCGAGGCGCTGGGCCGGCGGGCCGTCGTCATCCCCGCCGACCTCACCGACCGCGACGCCGCCGCCGGCGCCGTGGCGGCGGCCGTCGACGGCCTCGGCCACCTCGACATCCTGGTCAACAACGCCGGCGGGTCCAACTTCATGGTCGAGTTCAAGGACCTGCGGCTGTCCGGCTGGGACAAGCTCATGCGGCTCAACCTCGACTCCGCCATGGTCGTCTGCCACGCGGCCGCCCCGCACCTGCTGGAGCGGCGCGGGGCGTCGGTCATCAACGTGGCGTCGGTGGCCGCGCTCGGCGCCCCCTTCCTCGCCCCGTACGCCGCCGCCAAGGCCGGCCTGGTGGCGCTCACCAAGACGCTCGCCGTGGAGTGGGCGCAGGCCGGCGTACGCGTGAACGCCCTGTGCCCCGGCTGGACGGCCACCGAACTCAACCGGAACCTCTGGGAGGACGAGGCCTCCAGCGCCGCCATGGTCGGCTCCGTGCCGATGCGGCGCTGGGGCACCGTGGAGGAGATGGCCCAGCCGGCGGTCTTCCTGGCCAGCGCGGCGTCGGCGTACATGACCGGCCAGGTCATGTTCATCGACGGAGGCGCCACCGCCATCGGATAGTCGCCTGTTATGTATACGGGATTTGCGAGATATCGCTCAATAGGTAAATTATGGCGATTTGTGCCGTCCCTCCATTGTTACGGATAAGGCACGTTCTGCCGCGCTAGACGTGCTGGACCGCGCTCTCGAGCGACGCAAGCGTGGCGGAGCCCCGACGGCTGCCGAACACATCTCGGGGCTTGCGCCCTATATGGAGTTCCAGGACGCGTTCGACGCGTTTTCATGCGGATCAAGCGGTTCCTTCCCGATGTGCTGGCGGCACGTGCGGACGACGTGTACAAACACGCGGTCGGTCTCGTCAAGGTCCGCAACAGGGTGGCGCATTCGCGGCTGCTCGAGCTGGACGACTTACCCAAGGTGGTCGAGTTCGCGGAAATGCTCGTGCGGGTTCCCGGCTATGAATGGGACAACACCAAGCAGGCCCGCGCAGATGTGAAGAGCAATCCGGGCAACGTGCTCAACGCCACTGCTTCGCTCATCGTGGATCCCGCACCCGACGTGGCGCACAACCTGCCCGCCCCCGACTTCGACGAGACCTCGCTGCTGGGCCGGCGGCAAGAACGGCAGAGGGTCATGCAGGCCATCGACGGCGCATGGCCCGTGATCTCGATCCTCGGCGACGGCGGCGTCGGGAAGACCGCACTGGCGCTGCAGGTCTGCTACGACCTGATCGAGCAGGCCGATTGCCCCTTCGAGGCCCTCGTCTGGGTGACGGCCAAGAACGCGCAGCTCACGTCGCAGGAGATCGTGAGAATCGAAGGCGCCGCCAGGATTCGCTGGGCCTGTTCGCCTCCGCCACGGCGGCCGTGGGCGGCGGACGGGGAGACCACCCGTGGCAGCAAGGTCCTGATCACCAACCGTATCGGAGTACGCACGGAATATCCCATCACGCTCACCGGCATAGGCATCGACGACGCCCGGAAACTCATGCGCATCCTGGGCCGGCGCCGGGGGATCAACTTGCTGACCAGGGCGTCAGACGCGGACCTGATCGCGTGGGCGAACATGATGCGCGGTCATCCGGCCCACATCAAGTGGTTCGTTTCGGGGATTCAAGCCGGTGAGCTCCCGGAGCAGCTGCTGAGTGACGACGGACTGCTGCTGGACTTCTGCATGACAAACGTCTTCCAGTACTTGTCGGAGGACGCCAAGGCCGCCCTCCGGTCCATGATCGTGGTGCCGGGCGCGCACACGCTGGCCGAGCTCGCCTTTCTCAACGAATACGACGCCGCGCGGACGCAGGCCGTCGTCCTGGCGCTCACCACCATCAACTTCGTCTCCCAGGTTTCCCGAGGGGCTTCCAGCACCGCATTGGAACTCAGCGACTTCGCGCGACGCTATTTGCAGAAGACCCTCAGCCCAGTATCACCATGAGTGAGCGCAACCGTCTGATGAACAGGCAGCGCGAGCTGTATGCGGTCGGCGGCGACATTCAGGCCGCACACACGAGGGACCCGTACTCGCCGTTCACGATCAACGTACGCGGTGTGGGGGACTACAACGCGGCACGGAACCTTCGCGAAGCACTTGAACTGACGACGCAGAACCGATTCGAGGAGCGGTCAGCCGCTGCGCCGCGTCGTTCGACCGCACAGCCCCAGCTTGCACAAGGCCATCAGCGACGCCCACCTTCGCCTGGGGGCGCACAGGGAGGCGATGGAAGCGGCCTCGTATGCCATCCGGTCATCGCGGGAAGCCACCGATTCCCGGCGGAACGCCGTCTTCCACCTGATGCGCGCCTGCTCGGAAATCGCGAAACAGGCCGCGGACAGCCGTGAATGGATCCGGCCGGCCGAGGAGGTCGAGTTCGGGGTCGAGGTCGCCGAGAGTCTCGCACCCGCCGACTTCACGGGTGAGGCCCTGGATCTGTGCATGATGGCCGCCTATTTCACGGACTCGGCCGCTCGGGAGGACACCGATGACTACATCGCCAGGAAATGTCGCGAGGTCGTGTCGAGACTGACCGAACGCCGGCGTCGCGTCGATCCGGAGCATCTCGCCCGCAGGATCGGCATTGTCACCAACGTGGTCCACCACAAGGGATTCGGCTTCATGACGTCGGGCCATCAAGACTACTTCTTCCACATCTCCGCGCTTTGGGCCACCGCTACTTCGAGTCCCTTGGTCAGGGCTCGGTTCTTGCCTTCACACCCGGCGAGATGCCCTTGAGTGGGCAACCGAGATCGCGGGACGTCTACTGGGTGGGGTGAATCATCCGGATCCCAGGGAAAGGGGCGGCGTTATGGGAGATATCGGCATACGACATTGAGTGATTGTCGCCGTGAACCGCGTTACCGTGTGATCCGTGCAGCTCTACACGAGATCGGCCGGGACCGGGCTCCCGGTTGTGCTGCTTCACGCGTTCCCGCTGTCCTCGGCCATGTGGCTGGCCCAGCGGGAAGGGCTGGCCAAGGTGTGCCGGGTCATCACCCCCGACCTGCGCGGATTCGGCGGATCGCGGCTGGGCGAGGACGAGCCGTCGCTCGACCTCATGGCCGACGACGTCGCCAGGCTGCTGGACGAGGAGGGCATCGACAGGGCGGTGGTCGGCGGGCTGTCCATGGGCGGCTACGTGACCATGGCGTTCTGCCGTCGGCACCCCGACCGGTTGCTCGGCGCCATCCTGGCCGACACCAAGGCCGGCCCCGACCCGGCTCCGGCGAGGGAGAACAGGGAGCGCATCGCGCAGGCAGTGTTGTCCGAAGGGAGCGACGTGCTGGTCAGCGAGGTGCTGCCGGCGCTCATCGGGCCCACGACCAAGGAGCGGCGCGCGATGGTGTTCGGGCGCGTCAAAGGGCTGGTGCAGTCCGCGCCGCCGGGTGCCGTCGCCTGGGCGCAGCGGGCGATGGCCGCGCGGCCCGACTCGTTCGACACGCTCGGCGCGCTCAAGGTGCCCCTGCTGATCCTCGTGGGCGAGGAGGACGAGCTGGCGCCGCCCGCCGACGCCGAGGCGATGGCGCGGGCCGTGCCCGGCAACGGCCGGTTGGAGGTCATCCCGAAGGCCGGTCATCTGAGCGCGGTGGAGCAGCCGGAGGCGTTCAACGCGGCGGTGGCCGAGTTCCTCAGGACAGAGCTGGGTGGCGTACGGCAGTGACCATCGGGCCCGCCTCTGACGGGCGCCCGGGTCCGCGCCGGAGTCAGGCCTGTGACTGGCGGGGGATGACGACCTCGCGGATGATCAGAGCGATCGCCGCGGCCACCGGGATGGCCAGAAGGGCGCCGACGATGCCCAGCAACGCTCCGCCGAACAACGCGGCGATCACCGTCACGGCAGGCGTCACGTCCACCGAGCGCTTCATCACCCTGGGGTAGATGAGGTAGTTCTCGACCTGCTGGTAGATCACGAAGAAGATCGCGCACGCGATGCCCGCGGGCACCGACTGCAGCAACGCCACGGCGGTCACGAGCACCGCGCCGATCGTGGCGCCCACCAGCGGGATCAGGTCCGTCAGCGCGACGACCAGGGCGAGCGCGAGCGCATACTTGACCCCCGCGACGGACAGGAAGATCCACGTCAGCACGCCCGCGATGACCGAGATCAGCACGTTGCCCGCGACGTAACCACCGATGCCGGTGAGGATCTGCTCGCTGATCGCGCTGGTGCGCACCCGGCGCGAGGACGGTATGAGCTTGAGCAGGTAGTCCTTGATCGTGTGCAGCGAGCCCAGGAAGTAGAGCATGAGGACCAGCAGCGTCACGGTGGTGAACACGCTGTCCAGCACCACGAGCCCCGCGCCCATGATTCCGCTGGCCAGCGACGGCCCGAGCGTACCCGTCACGAACGTCGTGAGCTGCGAGATGATCTTGTACTCGGCGTCGAGCTGCCGCAGTGTCGGATGGTTCTGCAGCTCGTTGAGGTATCCGGGCACCGCCGCGACGAACTCCGTCAGCTCCTGACTCACCGGCGGCACCACTGCCAGCCCGAACAGCGCGAACGCCACGATGACGCCGGCGAACACGATCGAGATCGCGCCCCGCCTGGCCAGGCCCTTGCGCTGTAATGCCTCGACCGCCGGGTTGAGTCCGACGGCCAGGAACATCGCCACCACGACGAGGATGATCGTGCTCAGCGAGTTGACGACCATCTGCCCGATCGCGATCGCCGTCAGCACTCCAAGCCCGCCGACCAGCCCGAACAGGAACGGGCCGCGCGCCAGCGGCTTGCCGGGGAGCCCGAACGGCTGCCCGGCCGGGTCCTCCTGGCTCTCCGCGGTCTCCTTGGGTGCCTCTTCGTCCTCGCGTGCTCCCCGCTCGGCGGCGGCTGCGGGCTCGGCTTCTGTGGACAACGGGACTCCCGGGAGAACGTCGGCGACAAAGCGA
Source organism: Nonomuraea turkmeniaca (assembly GCF_005889735.1). Lineage (GTDB taxonomy): Bacteria > Actinomycetota > Actinomycetes > Streptosporangiales > Streptosporangiaceae > Nonomuraea > Nonomuraea turkmeniaca. Next base: position 12,226 of record NZ_VCKY01000038.1, on the reverse strand, counting down.
TGGCGGGCACGGACCCGACACCAAAGACAAAGAGAGAGCCTAGCGACCGTCAGATCGCCAGGCTCTCTCCAGCCGTCACTCGGCCCCCGTGAAACGGATGTCTACTCCTGCCACCACTCCGCGTCGTCCTCGGACTTGGTCTCCACCTTGGGAGCGGGCGCGGGCGCCGGAGCGGAAGCCGGGGCCTCGACCGCGGGTGCGGACGCGGGCGCGGCGATCGCGGGCTTGGGCGGGGCCGCCGCGACCGCGGGCTCCGGCTCCATGCCCGGAAGGGCCGCCCCACCGAGCAGCTGGCGCAGCTGCGCCAGGTGGCTGGTGATGCTGTCGCGCTGGCGGGTGAGCTCGTCGACCTGGCGCTGCATCGCCGTACGGGTGCGGTCGGCCTCGCTCTTCGCCTCGGTGACGATCGTCTCGGCGCTCGACTTGGCGTCGGCCACGATGGTCTCGGCGCTCTTGCGGGCGTTCGCGACGAGCTGCTTGGCGTGCAGGTCGGCCTCGCGGCGGGTCTGCTCGGCCTGCTGGGTGGCCTTCGTGGCCCGCGACTCGGCCGTGGCGGCCCGCTGCTCGGCCTCGGCGACCAGCTTCTGCGTGTGAGCCTGGGCGGTGGCGTGGCGCTCGGCCTCCTGGCGCTCCGCCTCCTCCCGGCGGGCGGCGAGCTGGATCTCGAACTCCGCCTCGTCCTGCGCCCGCTTGGCCTCCGACTCCTCCAGCACCCGCTGAGCCTGCGCACGCATTTCGTCGGCCTGCCGCTTGGCGGTGGTCAGGACCTCGTCGCGCTCGCGCTTGGTCGAGGCCCGCAGCTGGGCGACCTCGCGCTCGGTGGTCGTGCGGAGCTTGGCGATCTCCCGCTCGGCGTCGGCCCGCTTCTCCGCCACCTCGTGGTCGGCCGTGGCCCGCAGCTTGGCGGCCTCGCGCTCGGTGGTGTTGGTCAGCTCGTCGGCCTCCCGGCGGGCGGTCGAGCGGATCTCCTCGGCGTCCCGATCGGCGGCCGTGCGCATCTCGTCGGTCTCCCGCGTGGCCTGGGCGCGCTTCTCGGCGGCCTCGGCCTCGGCGGCGGCACGCAGGTCGGCCGCCTCCACCTTTGCGGCGGCCTTGATCTCGTTGGCCTCGGACCTGGCAGCCTGGACCAGCTCCGTCGCCTGTTCCTCGGCCAGCCGGAGCAACTGCTCGATGCGGGCGCCGAGACCGGAGTAGGTCGGGCGCTCCTGCTCCTGCAGCTGACGCTGGGAGTCGGACAGATCGCGCTGCAGGCTGGTGGCTTGCTCGCGGGCCTGGCGCAGCTCTTGGTCGAGTGTCTTGAGATGATCGTGGACCTGATGCCTGTCGTAACCACGAAGCACCACGTCGAACTCGCGGGCTGGGGCGTCTTCGAAGAAATTATTGAGCTGGGCGTCGATGTCGGACTGCATGGAGGCTCGATCCTGGGTTGTCGAGACGGCTACACGGGGCCGGACGGGGGGTTCGGGGCATCCGATCCAGGAACCTGTGCCTCGCGGCAGGCTCCATGTCCGGGAAGGTCAAGCGTACTCCGCTGGTGCTGCCTGCGAAGCCCCGTCCAATTTTCTGCGTGACTAGTTACATATGAACGTTTTTCTCCGTTTGCTCGGGTCTGGCCGCTTGGACCAACTCCGTCAGCATTCCCCCCACATCCTTCGGATGCAGGAAGGCGATCTGTGAGCCCATCGACCCGTGCCTGGGACGCTCGTCCAGCAGCCTCACACCCTTCTGGTGGATCTTATCCATGGTTTGCGTGACGTCGCGTACACCGAATGCAACATGATGGACGCCCTCGCCCCGCTTGGCGAGGAATTTTCCCACAGGCGAGTCGTCGGAGAGAGGCTCTAGAAGCTGAATGTAGGAGCCCCCGCCTTCGCCGTCGGCGATGTGCAGCATGGCCTCCTTCACTCCCTGCTCCTCGTTGACCTCCCTGGCCACGACGGTGAGCTCGAACGTCTCGGAGAAGAACGCGATCTTCTCCTCCAGGTCGCGGCAGGCGATCCCGATGTGGTCGATCCGCATGAACATGTGTGGCCCACCTCCATAGTCAGCGTCGTCCTACCCGTGGGTATCGTGTCAAAGAAGCCGACGCGCGAGCACAGGAGGCCGTTGTCATGTCCCGTTCCGTCATCGTGGCCGGAGCTCGCACACCTATTGGGAAGCTCCTCGGCGCCCTGTCCGGCCAGTCGGCCGTCGAGCTGGGGGGCATCGCCATCAAGGCCGCGCTGGAGCGGGCCGGCGTGGCGCCGGAGGCAGTCGAGTACGTCATCATGGGCCAGGTCCTTCAGGCCGGCGCCGGCCAGATCCCCTCGCGCCAGGCCGCCGTCAAAGCCGGCATCCCGATGACCGTGCCGTCCATCACGATCAACAAGGTCTGCCTGTCGGGCCTGGACGCGATCGCCCTGGCCGACCAGCTCATCCGCGCCGGCGAGTTCGACATCGTGGTGGCCGGCGGCATGGAGTCCATGACCAACGCCCCCCACCTGCTGCCAGGGCTGCGCAAGGGCGTCAAGTACGGCGGCGCCGACGTGGTCGACTCGATGGCCCACGACGGCCTGTTCTGCGCGTTCGACCAGTGCGCGATGGGGGAGTCGACCGAGCGCTACAACGCCAGGCTCGGCATCGGCCGCGAGGAGCAGGACGACCTGTCGGCGCGCTCCCACCAGCTCGCCGCCGCCGCGATCAAGAACGGCGTCTTCGACGACGAGATCGTCCCGGTGGAGATCCCCCAGCGGCGCGGGGAGCCCGTGGTCGTCAAGGAGGACGAGGGCGTGCGCGGCGACACCACGGCGGAGACGCTGGCCAAGCTCCGCCCCGCCTTCGCCGCCGACGGCACCATCACGGCCGGCTCGGCCTCCCAGATCTCCGACGGCGCCTGCGCGGTGGTCGTCATGTCCAAGGCGAAGGCCGAGGAGCTCGGCCTGGAGTGGCTCGCGGAGATCGGCAGGCACGGCAACGTGGCGGGCCCGGACGCCTCACTCCAGTCCCAGCCGGCGAACGCGATCAAGCAGGCCATGGCCAAGCAGGGCGTGACGGCCGGTGACCTGGACCTGATCGAGATCAACGAGGCGTTCGCGAGCGTGGTCCTGCAGTCGGCGAAGGAACTGGGCGTGCCGCTGGACAAGGTGAACGTCAACGGCGGCGGCATCGCCCTGGGCCACCCGATCGGAGCGTCGGGCGCGAGGATCGTGCTGACGCTGGCGCACGAGCTGAAGCGCAGGGGTGGCGGCCTGGGCGCGGCCGGCCTGTGCGGCGGCGGCGGCCAGGGTGACGCCCTCCTCATCACCGTCCCCAAGCCGTAGTCTTCCGGCCGCTTGGAGCCGCACCCGCGCGTTGCGATCTCGGTGATGTAAAAAATTCTAGACATGATGTCTGTGCTGCTTTACATTGGTGGCATGGCATCGGAAGAGAAACGCGCGTGGATCATGGTGGTGGTCTCGGTCGCCGGGTACGGGATCTACCTCGCGATCATTCTCGGCAGGGCGGGCCCGACCCCGCTCACCGAGGTGTCGTACGTGGCGCCGTTGTTGTGGAGCATCGGCGGCGCGTGCCTGGCGTCGATCGTGTTGTTCATCGTGTTCAGCCTGGCCTCGCCCGCCGACGTCGGTAAGAAGGACCAGCGCGACCGCGAGATCCACCGGTACGGCGAGTACGCCGGCCAGTCGTTCCTCGTCGCCGGCGCGATCGCGGCGCTCGTCATGGCGATGGCCGAGTGGAACCACTTCTGGATCGCCAACACGCTCTACCTGGCGTTCGTTCTGTCGGCCGTGCTCGGCTCCACGCTCAAGATCATCGCTTATCGCCGAGGGCTCCCGGCATGGTGAAGTCCACGAAGGTCACGAACTCCATCCGCGCCCTGCGGTTCGCGCACGGCGAGATGACGCAGGCCGAGCTGGCCGACCGCGTCGGTGTCACCAGGCAGACCATCATCGCCATCGAACAGAGCCGTTACTCGCCTTCTCTGGAGGTGGCGTTCCAGATCGCGCGGGTGTTCGGCGTGCCGCTCGACGACGTGTTCCAGTACCCGGACCTCGAACAGGAGAAATCATGAAGGCGATCACCCGGAGCGGGTACGGCTCGGCCGACGTCCTCGGCCTCAGTGAGGTCGACGATCCGGTGCCCGGCGACGACGACGTGCTGTTACGTGTCCGCGCGGCCGGTGTCGACATGGGCGTCTGGCACATGCTGGAGGGTGTGCCGTACCTCATGCGCGTCGCCACCGGTCTGCGCGCGCCAAGGAGCCCCTGGATGGGCGGCGACGTCGCGGGGGAGGTGGTGGCCGTCGGCGCCGGCGTCACCAGGTTCGCGGCGGGCGACCGGGTGTTCGGCACGTGCGGCGGCGCCTACGCCGAGCTCGCGCGCACCCCGCAGGACAGGCTCGCGCCGATCCCGGAGAACGTGACGTTCGAGCAGGCGGCGGCGCTGCCGACGTCGGGGATGACCGCGCTGATGGCGCTGCGCGACGTCGGGCGCGTGCGGAGGGGGCAGCGGGTCCTGGTCATCGGCGCCGGCGGGGGTGTGGGGACGTTCGCGGTGCAGCTGGCCAAGGTGTTCGGCGCGGAGGTCACCGGCGTGTGCAGCACGTCCAAGGTGGCGCTCGTACGGTCGATCGGCGCGGTCGACGTCATCGACTACACCGAGGAGGACTTCGCCGACGGCAAGCGCCACTACGACCTCATCCTGGACACCGCGGGCAACCGCTCGCTGTCCCATCTCAGGCGGGCGCTCACCCTTCGCGGGACGTTCGTCATCATCGGCGGCGAAGGGGGCGGCCGGTGGCTGTCGGGGATGGATCGGCTGCTCCGCACGGTCCTGCTCGGGCCGTTCACCCGCCAGAGGCTGCGCGGCGTCTTCGCCTTTCCCAAGCGGGAGAGCCTGGAGACTCTGGCGGAGCTGGCGGGGGACGGAAAGATCGTGCCTGTGGTCGAGAAGACGTACTCGCTGGGCGACGTGCCGGAGGCAATCCGCGAGCTCGCCAAGGGCCACGCGCGCGGCAAGATGGTCATCACCGTGTGAGACGGGCCCCGGACGGCGCGATGCCCCGGTCCGACCAGGGACCGGGGCTCGGTAACGCATCACCCGTCGCCGAGACCAGGAATTCGGCTCCGAGCGGCCCCCTTACGGGGGCTGTTCAGCCCGGCCGCGAGGGAGGATGCGGCCGGGCTGCTTGTGGGCGGTCATGACGCGAGGAGCTTGGCGAAGATCGAGCGGTGACGGCGCTCGGACCGCGAGCCCTTCGCGACCTCGCGGACGCGCCGGTGCTCGGCGGCGGCCCGGCGAAGTTCGGAGGCGCGGTGCTGCATGATCGAGTATTCGAGTTCGGCGTTCATCCGAGTGCTCCTGTGCTGAGTGCGTTGCCTTTGTCTGCACTCTTAAAACTCCTCCTAAGGCCCTCCCCGGCACATCGGGCGTATGCCTTATCTCCGGGCGTATGGCCATCTCGGGGGGTACTTAGGTGCGTGCACAGGGGCCTAAGGCGGCTGTGAGAGCGGCCTAGGGCTCATCGGTGAACTTGACCGTGACCTTCGTGAAACCGAGCGACTTGAGCATGCCCGAGAGCATCGCCTTGGTGTTGGCGTCGGCCCTCGCCCGCAGGTCGCTGGCCACCGCCGCCTCGGTGATCTTCTTCTCGGCGAGCAGGTAGAGCTCGCGCTGGTCGCCCGGGGAGCCCGACAGGAAGTCCTGGACGCGGTCGAACAGGCCGCGCTGCTGCGCGAACACGTACGAGCGGTTGTTGTCCAGGTTCGGCTTCTCCAACTGGGCGCGCGGGAGGCGGATGGTCGCCTCGGTACGGTCCTCCGAGACCGTCACCGCGTTCGTCGCCATGGCGGAGAAGTCGACGTACGCGTCCACACCGCCGGCCCCGACGAACAACGTCCTGGTGCCTTTGATCGCGTCGGGCAGGAAGTTCGCGTCCTTCTCCAGGTCCACGACCACCTGGAAGTTCCCCGTCGCGGCCTCGAACCGGCTCAGATCCTTGATCGACTGCAGCAGCACCGGCTGGCTGCGGTCGATGGTCTGTTCGCCCATCGGGTTGAGCCAGGTCCAGGCCAGGCGGCCGGCCACCACGAGCAGAACCGTCAGGACCAGGAAACCCGCCACATATCGCCACCTGCGGCGCCGCCCGGGAATGACCTCGGGCGACGTCGTACGGGAAGTCGTCATGCCCGCATGACTACCCGCTGGCCGATCATCATTGCCAGCTGTTTGGTGACATCTCCGATTCCGCCACGACTGCGGGTCCCCACCCAGAGCCGGACATGCCGGGCGCCCACCCGGCCTCGGACGTCATCCGCGACCAGCTGCGCTGTCCACCGCCCTGCTGCCGCCCATGGCCCGGCGACCCGCTCCCGTCCCGGGCGCCGGCCCCGCCGCCCGGCGACTCGTCGGCCGGGGCGCCCAGTGCCTGGGCACCAGGCCCGCCGCCAGGCGACCCATCGGCTGGGCCGCTCAGCGCCCGGCCGGCGGGCCCGCCATGCGGTCCGCTGCCTCGCACACCGTGCGGCCCGGCGCCTTGCCCACCGTGGGATCCACCGTGGGGCCCACCGTTGTGACCGGCGTACGGCATGGTGCTCTGCCCGCCGTGTGCCCCGCCCCCATACGACCCGCCCTGTGACCCGGCGCCCTGCGACGTGTGCGACGCCCACCCGGCGGTCGGCGCGCCCGGCGTCGCCCATCCCGCCGCGACCGGCGTGGCACCGGCCGTCCCGGACGGGCCGGCGGCACGTGCCGCGCCCCCGGCCGTGTGCCCCGGTCCGGGCGCCGCGCCGCCGTCCGCGAACGACTGCCCGGGCGGCGTCCATTGCGCGGCGGCCTGCGGCGGCGTCCACCCCGTCGCGGCGCCCGGCCCCAGCGTGCCGGGGACCGTGCTCGCCGTCGGCGTGCCCGAGGGGTCCGGGTACACCGGATACACCTGGGTGGATTCCGGCATCGGTCGTACCGACGGCGACGCCAGCTGGGGCCGCGCCGGGCCGCCGCCGAAGTGCGTGCTCGACAGCCCGCAGTTCTGGAAGTCGCTGTAGAACATCCGCAACCACTCCCGCCGTTGGTGCTCGCTCAGCCACGAGAACCACGACGCCGCGTACTGGTGCTCCGGCAGCGGCCCACCGGGCAGCGGCTCCCCGCGCAGCCAGGCCATCACGATCTCCCGGTAGCCCTCCGCCACCGTGCCGGGGCACTTGGCGGCCAGCGACTCGATGTACTCGTACGCCGCCTCCTCCGCGAACCCCGCGGAGAGATCGGGCACGTGAATCGGCGCCAGCCCGCTCGACGGCTTCAGCTGGTCGCCCAGCGGCCGCTGCTCCACCCGCGTGAACGCCGCCGGCGTCCCGGCCAGCCGCGAGGCGATCTGCGTGAACGCCGCCCCCAGCTCGGTCAGCCCCGCCCGCATCCCCGGATGAACACACACCGTGATCGGCCACTCCTGGCAGCTGTACGCGATGTCCTCGGCCGCGGCCGGCCGGGTCTGCGTCAGCACCCGCGACACACCCATCCCCGCGGCCAGCACCGCCAGCAGCGCGCACGCCAGCACCAGCGCCTGCCGCGTCACCAGCGCCGCCCAGCCGAGCAGCAGCGCCGCGGTGATGCCCAGCAGCCAGATCGTCTGGTCGAAGAACGGCGCCCCGCTCAGCCCCTGGAACAGGTCGTACGGCTCACCGGTGCCGGGCGCCAGCTTGTCCGCCCAGCCCCGGTCGTCGGCCAGCCACGAGAACGCTCCGTAGCAGGCCAGCCCGGCCAGCGGCGGCGTGAACGACCTGGGCAGCACCCATCCGGCCACCCACCCGATCACCGAGTACAGCGCCAGCCCCGCCATGCCCATGCCCAGCCCCGACAGGCTCAGCCGGCCCGCCTGGTCGGTCAGCACCGTCTTGACCGCCAGCACCAGCACCGTCGCCCCGAACGACCCGAGAACCACCACCACGATCGCCAGCGGCGCCTTGAGCGCCCGCCACGTCGTGAGCGAGCGGCCGCGTAGCGCCCTGCGCTTACGCAACGCCACCCATGCGGCGAAGGCCGCGGCCACGGGTCCGGTCAACCGGAGCGAGCCGATGACCGCGGCCACGATGTTCTCCCACGCGTCGACGCCTGGAATGAGGATGTTCCACGCCGCTACCAGGCCGACAGCCAGCAGCACGGCAACCGTGACGGCCGCGCTCTGTTTCAGCTCCTCCCGTGAAACGCCCGCGTGATCACGCACACTTAGTCCCGTTGCATTTCATCAAGCACCCCCGTGCCCCTCGGCAAGACGGAAACGATCAGTCCAGCCGGTCCCCACAGGCTGATCGACTTGGCTTCCGCGTCACCATACGTACGAGAACCATAACTGAGCGTGATGGTTGACGTCCGGATTCTTGGTCAAGCGAGAAGGCCTGTCGCTCCAGGTAGTCGGAACGAAACGGGACGACAGGCGCGCTACCGTATCGCTGTGTCCCAGCCGAAGCCGCTCAACCTGCCGTTCGACCCCATCGACCGCGCCGCGGAGAGCTGGCGCGCGCACTTCGGGCCCTCTGCCGCCATGGCGGCCGTGACCTCGATCATGAGAGCGCATCAGATCCTGCTGTCGCAGCTCGACTCGCTACTGAAGCCCTATGACCTGACCTTCGCCCGATACGAGGCGCTGGTCCTGCTGACCTTCAGCAGGACAGGGGCGCTCCCGCTGTCGAAGATCGGCGAACGGCTCATGGTCCATCCCACGAGTGTCACGAACACCGTGGACAGGCTGGAGAAATCCGGATTCGTCTGCCGCCTCCCCAACCCGCGCGACGGGCGCGGCGTGCTGGCCGAGATCACGCCCGCGGGCAGGGAGGTCGTACGCCGGGCCACCAGCGACCTGATGGCCGCCGAATTCGGCCTCGGCATGTACGCCGAGAACGAACTCCACCAGATGTTCGACCAGCTGCGCACGCTCAGGGTGGCGGCGGGTGACTTCGCGGGCCCGTCCATACGGCAAGATGAAGAGCATGGCGGACTTCTCTAGGCCCGGGTCGCTCTACGGAGCGGTGGATCTGGGCGCGCGCAAGCAGGCACTGGAGGCGCAGGCCCGGCGGGAGGCGGCAGGTCCCCAGGCGGGTGCTCCAGGCTCGATCGTCGACGTGACCGAGGAGACCTTCACGACCGACGTCATCGACCGGTCCATGAGGGTGCCGGTCGTCCTCGACCTCTGGTCTCCCCGGGCACCGGGCAGCGCTCAGCTGAGCCCGGTGCTGGAGAAGGTCGTCGGCGACCTGGGCGGCCGGGCCGTGCTGGCCAAGGTCAACGTGGACGCCAGCCCGCAGATCGCTCAGGCGCTGCGCGTGCAGGCCGTCCCCACCGTGCTGGCCATCTTCCAGGGGCAGGCGGTCACCGGCTTCCAGCAGGTGCTCCCCGAGCAGGAGGTGCGCCGCTGGCTCGACGAGCTGATGGGCGCGGTCGAGCAGTTCTACGAGGCCAACCCCGATGCCCGGCCGCCCGCGGCCGGCGAAGAGGAGGCGGCGCCCGCGGGCCCGCCCACCGACCCCGACCTGGCCGCCGCGGAGCAGGCGATCGAGAGCGGCGACCTCGACGCGGCCGCGGAGGCCTACCAGCGGCTGCTGGCCCGCGCGCCCGGCGACGAGGACGCCAAGATGGGCCTGGCCGGTGTCAATCTGATCAAGCGCGCGGAGAGTGCCGACCCCGCCGACGTCCAGCGGCGCCTGCAGGACCCGGCCGACATCGACGCGCACCTGCTCGCCGCCGACCTGGAGATGTTGTCGGGCCAGGTGGACGAGGCGTTCGACCGCGTCATCGCCGTGGTCAAGCGCACGTCGGGTGACGAGCGGGACAAGGCGAGGCGTCATTTGCTCGGCCTGTTCGACGCGTTGCCCGCCGACGACCCATCTTTGGTGAAAGCGCGTAGAGCTTTGGCGAGCGCCCTGTTCTAACCTGGGGATATGCGGGTCGTCACCATATCGGCGACATACGGCACGGCCGGGAGCCAGATCGGCCCGGCCGTGGCCGAGCGCCTCGGCGTGCCATTCGTCGACCGGGCCATTCCCAGTGCCGTCGCCCAGGAGCTCGGCTGCACGCTGGAGGAGGCGCTCGCGCACGACGACCGTGCGGAGCACGGCCTCGGCAGGCTGTTGTCGGGGGCGATGCGGCTTCCGACGGTCACGTTCGGCGGCGTGGACATGTATGTTCCCGGCGCGATGCCGCTCGCGCCCGAGGAGTTCGTCCGCCGCACCGAGCGCATGATGAGGGAGACCGCCCGCATTCAGGGTGGCGTCTTCCTGGGCCGGGCCGGCGCGGTGGTCCTCGCCGAGCACCCCGGCGCGCTGCACGTCCGGCTCGACGCCCCGGTCAAACGCCGGATCCGGCAGACGGCCACGCTGGGCGAGGTCAGCGAGCGCGAAGCCCGCCGGATCATCGAGGACAACGACCGGGCCAGGATGGCCTACTGGCGCACCTTCTACCGCACTGATCCGTCGGACGCGTGTCAATATCATCTGGTCGTGGACAGCACCACGATCCCCGTTCCGACGTGCGTCGACCTGATCGCCACGGCAGCCGAGGCACTGGATTGACCTAACGCCCCCTAACATGGGAGGACTTCTTGGTCAGTCCCGAAGGAGCGATTGACGTGGCGACCGTCCCTAGTGTGTCGTACTCCATCACCGTGCGGCTCGAGGTGCCCGCAGGCGGCAAGGCCGTCAGCCTGCTCACCCACGCCGTAGAGACCGCCGGGGGCGTGGTCACCGCTCTCGACGTCACCACCGCGGGCCACGAAAAGCTCCGCATCGACGTGACCTGCGCCGCCAGGGACACCGACCACGCCCAGGCCATCGTCGACCAGCTCGAGGCCGTCGAGGGCGTCGTCATCCACAAGGTGTCCGACCGCACGTTCCTCATGCACCTCGGCGGCAAGATCGAGATGGTGTCGAAGGTGCCGCTGCGTAACCGCGACGAGCTGTCGATGGCGTACACGCCGGGCGTGGCCCGCGTGTCGATGGCGATCGCACGCAACAAGGAGGACGCGCGGCGCCTGACCATCAAGCGCAACACCGTGGCCGTCGTCACGGACGGGTCGGCCGTGCTCGGGCTGGGCAACATCGGCCCCGAGGCGGCGCTGCCGGTCATGGAGGGCAAGGCGGCGCTGTTCAAACGGTTCGCGGGCATCGACGCCTGGCCGATCTGCCTGGACACGCAGGACGTGGACGAGATCGTCCGCACCGTGCAGGTGATCGCGCCCGGATTCGGCGGGATCAACCTGGAGGACATCGGGGCGCCGCGCTGCTTCGAGGTGGAGCGTCGGCTGCGCGAGCTGCTCGACATCCCCGTCTTCCACGACGACCAGCACGGGACCGCGATCTGCGTGCTGGCGGCGCTGACCAACGCGCTGCGGGTCGTGAACAAGAGCCTCGAGACCGTCAAGATCACCATGGCCGGCGCGGGTGCGGCGGGCAACGCCGTGCTGCGGCTGCTGCTGGCGGCGGGCGCGCGTAACCTGATCGTCTGCGACTACCTGGGGGCGGTGCACAAGGGGCGCGACGACCTCGACGAGTCGCTGCGGTGGATCGCCGAGCACACCAACGCCGAAGGGTACGCCGGGGACCTGCGGGGGGCGGTCAAGGGTGCCGACGTGTTCGTCGGGGTGTCCGCGCCGGGGATCCTGACCGGGGACGACATCGCGACCATGACCGACGACGCGGTGGTGTTCGCGCTGGCCAATCCGGAGCCTGAGGTGTCGCCAGACGACGCGCGGGAGCACGCGGCCGTGGTGGCCACCGGGCGGTCCGACTACCCCAACCAGATCAACAACGTGCTGGCTTTCCCCGGTGTCTTCCGGGGGCTGCTGGATGCCCAGGCGGGTGGGGTGACGCAGGAGATGTTGCTGGCGGCGGCCCGTGCGTTGGCGGCGGTCGTCACGCCGGAGGAGCTGGGGCCCAACTACATCGTTCCCAGCGTGTTCCACCCGGACGTCGCGGGGGCGGTTGCCGCCGCCGTCCGCGAGTCCGCGGGCGGCCGGGCGAGAGGCTTCACAGAAGCCTGAGGACTTCCTTCTTTACGGGGGCCGCCGGTGCGCCGGACGCCCCGCCGCATGCCTCCCGCCGCACCGGCGCGTGAAGGCCCATGCGCGTGTCTGCCCGTGCGGGCGTGTGACCTGGGGCGGTGTAGGGGTGCCGTAAGCGGGGGCTCCCGGTGTGCGGGGCGTGCGTTGCGAAGGCTGAGGGCCTAGGGGGCTGGTTGGCGCCCCTATGGGGGAGCTGTCTCTTAT
>NZ_VCKY01000389.1 GCF_005889735.1 Nonomuraea turkmeniaca | reverse complement strand
GGCTTGCCGGTCTCCTTGACGATACGCAGCGCCCCAGCCCGGAACTCCGGATCAAAGCGCCGCCGCGTGACTGCTGCCACGACCAAACCCTTCCCGGTTCGGTCTCCACGCTACGAGGGGATGCACAGGAGAGACTTCGGGTGCTGGCGGCCAAGTGGCTGGCCACGCAGTCCCGTTCGTTCGACGCCGTCCGCGTGGACGTGATCGCCTTGGAGCGGTTCGCTGGCGACTTCGCCCTTCGCCACGTACGGGGGGCGATCTAGATGGCCGTGGCCCGCACCCGCAGCGTGGCCCTCGTCGGCGTGACGGGCCGTACCGTCGAGGTCGAGGCCGACGTGGGCAACGGCCTGGCCGGCATCCACCTCATCGGCCTCCCGGACACGGCACTGAGCGAGGCCCGGGACCGGGTCAGGTCGGCGGTGGTCAACAGCACGTACCCATGGCCCGACGCCCGCATCATCGTCAGCCTCTTCCCGGCCAGCCTCCCCAAACGCGGATCCCAGTTCGACCTGGCCATTGCGGTGGCGATCCTGGGCGCGGCCGGGGTCATTCCGGCCGAGCGCGTGGCGGAGCCGTTCTTCCTGGGGGAGCTCGGCCTCGACGGCCGCATCAGGCCGGTACGCGGGGTGCTGCCCTCCGTCCTCGGCGCGGCGAAGGGCGGAGACGCCACGGTCATCGTTCCGTCCGCCAACTCCGCCGAGGCGGCCCTGGTCCCCGACGTGAAGGTGGTGCCAGTAGCGAGCCTGCGCCAGCTGGTGGAGTGGCTCCGCCAGGGAGACGAGGCGCCCGAATCTCAGGCCGAGGAGTACGTCGAGCCACCCTCCACCACCACGGACCCCGCGATCGATCTGGCGGACGTCGTGGGTCAGCCGGTCGCCCGTCGCGCCCTGGAAGTGTGCGCGGCAGGCGGCCACAACCTCTGGATGCTGGGCCCGCCCGGCACCGGCAAGACCATGCTGGCGGAGCGCCTTCCCACCCTTCTGCCCGACCTGGAGCTCGACCATGCCCTGGAGGTGACGGCGATCCATTCGGTCGCCGGCGTTCTGCCGCCCAACGCCCCCATGATGTGCAGGCCGCCGTTCGTCAACCCGCACCACACGGCTACCGCCGCCGCGATCATCGGCGGCGGTAGCACTGTGGTGCGACCCGGGGCCGTCTCGCTCGCGCACCGCGGCGTTCTGTTCATGGACGAAGCACCCGAGTTCCCTCGACACGTGCTCGACGCGTTGCGGCAGCCGCTGGAGTCCGGTCGTGTGACCGTATCCAGGTCGGCGGGCTCGGTCACGTTCCCGGCCAGGTTCATGCTCGTCCTGGCCGCGAACCCCTGCCCATGCGCCCAAGCCGAAGACCAGGGGGAAACCTGCAAATGTTCCCCCACGGTCAGGCGCCGATACCTCGGTAGGCTCTCGGGCCCCTTGCTCGACCGCGTGGACATGAAGGTCACCGTGGTGCGCGCCTCGAGACGCGAGCTCATGGCAGACCGCCAGTTCGCCGAATCCAGCGCGACGGTGGCCGAGCGCGTCCTCGTGGCCCGCGAACGAGCCGCCAAGCGCTTGGCCGCCACCCCGTGGCGGACCAATGCCGAAATCCCCTCATCTGTACTCCACAGCGACTACCGCCCGTCCCCAAAGGCCATGAAGCCCATGACCTCCTGCCTCGACTCGGGCACCCTCACCGCCCGCGGCCTGGACCGTGCGGTCCGCGTGTCCTGGACCCTCGCCGACCTGGCTGACAAGGACTGCCCGGAGGAAGAAGAAACCACCGCCGCCCTGCACTTCTGGCTAGGGGTGACGTCGTAATGCCCGCCACGACCTCCTCAACCCCCGCTCCAGCGACCCAAGACCAGGAAGGCGCCATGCCCGCACCCAAGACTGCGCACTCGGAACGGCACGCACAACGACCCACACCCACACCGGCACCCGTCCCTGAGCCGGCCCCTGTCCCTGGGCTCGCGCCGACTCCCGTCCCTGGATCGGCCCCAGCCCCTGAGCCGACCTCCGTTCCTGGGTCGGCCCGGGTCCCTGCGCTGGCGCGGACTCCCGTTTCTGGGTCGGTCCCCGTCCCTGAGACGACCTCTGTCCCTGGGTCGGCCCCGGTCCCTGCGGTCGCGCCAACCTCCGCTTCTGCGTCTACGCCCGCCCCTGAGGCTACGCGGGCGCATACATCCACACCTGCACCCATGCCGTCACTGTCACCGCCTGCCCCTGCGTCGGTACCTGTCGCCAGGCCCACACCGGCACCGGCGGTGGCGCCGAAATCGGCACCGGCGGTCTCGCCGACACCGGCACCAGGGCCGACACCCACCTCCGCATCGGGACCTGCATCCGCATCCGCATCCTCATCCGCGCCTAGCTCGGCGCACATGGTCACTCCGGGAGCTATGCCTGGACCTGGACATGCGTCCGCGCCTGCGCCTGGACCCGTGCCCGTGTCCTCACCTGGACCGGTGCTTGCGTCTGGAGGCGTACCGTCACCCACACCGCCACAGGGACCCACACCGCCACAGACAGCCACAAGGCCGCCGACAGCCACATCGGCATCGGATACGGCAGCCGCACCATCACTGTCGCTGTCTGGCCAACCATCACAGGGGGCGATGGCTCCGCCCCGGCAGCCATCTCCGACGACGTCGATGATCAGCATTGCGCAGGAAGCAACCGATCGCGAAACCGATGATCGCAAGGCAGTTGACGGCGGGGTCTCTGCGCATTCAGCGGCAGCCGACTATGAGGCCAGGGCCGCGCTCATGCGGGCGGCGGACGTCGGGGACACGGTCATGGGTCGCCTCGTGGCGCGGTACGGAGCCACAGCTGTGGTGGAAGCGATCCGGGCACGGGCGCTGCCGGTGGAATTCGTGGCCCAGGAAGAGCGTCCCGGTGCCCTGACCGCGCGTCTGAACGCCTGGTACGCCCGGCTGGCGGCCGCCAACCCGATCGCCGATCTCGAAGCGGGGGAGAGATCAGGCGCCCGCCTGATCGTCCCCGGCGGCCCGGAATGGCCCACCCAACTGGACCAACTCGGCCCCAGCCGGCCCCTTGGGCTATGGCTGCGCGGCACGGCGGACCTCCGCTTCTCCTGCCTCAAGTCCGTGGCTGTGGTGGGCGCCCGATCAGCGACCGCGTACGGCGTGCACATTGCGGCCGAGTTCGGCGTCGGCCTCAGTGAGTCGGGCTGGACCGTCGTATCGGGCGGCGCCTTCGGGGTGGACGGCGCGGCCCATCGAGGAGCGCTGGTCGCAGACTCGCCGACGGTCGTCGTCCTGGCCTGCGGCGTGGACGTTTGTTACCCGACCAGCCACGACACCCTGTTCGCGGCCGTCAGAGACCAGGGTGTGGTGGTCAGCGAATGCCCGCCAGGAGTCCATCCGACCCGGGCGCGTTTCCTCATCAGGAACCGCCTGATAGCCGCCCTGTCGAGAGGCACCGTAGTGGTCGAGGCCGCCCTGCGCAGCGGCGCGCTCAACACCGCAGCCCACACCCTGACGCTCAACCGGCACCTGGCGGCCGTGCCCGGCCCAGTCACCTCGCGCATGTCGGCCGGCTGCCACAGACTTCTCCGCGAACGCAAAGCGGTATGCGTCACCTCTCCAGAGGAGATGATCGAACTCGTCGGGGTGATAGGTGACGACCTGGCCCCGCAGACCCGTGCCCCGGCGGTCCCGAGGGACAAGCTGAACGAGTCAACGAGAAGGGTCCTGGACGCGATCCCCACCCGAGGCGGCGCCGGCCCGGCCTCCATAGCGGTCGCAGCAGGGCTGGGCCTGGACGCCACCTTGAGCGCACTGGGCGGCCTGGCCGCGGCGGGCTACATCGAGCGCTCCCCGGACGGCTGGCGTGTCCGCAAACTAGGAACCACGTATCGGAAGGCCTCGGAAGCCGCCGTCCTTGAGCCGCGAATGGCGGAGGACGCCGACCCAACCCAGGAACCGCCGTTCCCGGACGAGGACGACCTCGCACGCCACGAGGACGGTCTTCCCGCCCCTGAAGAAAGTTCCCAAGGCCGAGAGCATGACGGCTGGAAGGAGAAGGGTACGGAACTGCTCGCGTTCGAGTATCCATGAGCGTCCACTACGTGACATGAGTGGTCTGCGATTCTTGTTGTGAACCTGGCGGCGTCGCCGATGCATCCACCGGGATGTCGACGACGCGTGAATTCGGCCGTCGTTGACACGGGAGGGGATGGTCGATGCGGGTGGATTGACCGTTGGGTGCGGGAACAAGTGGGGGTCACTGGTTCGCATTTGTTCCCGCGGTGGCCGGGACGGCGGACAGACTGATGCCTGCGGCCATCGCTTCCTGTTCCTTCGTTCTCGACTGAGGCCTTCGGAGGATCATGCGGTGGCCCGCACCATTTTCGGCGCTATTCGCGAGTGGATCAGCGTGAGTCGACCGCTACGGCCGCGTGGACATAGCCCATCATCACCCGGGGTCGCGTGTGGCCTGGACGCATAGTTGTGAGCCAGGTTTCGGGGTCAGCGCGGTCGTGTTTTGGGGACAGGTCTGACTAAGGTTCGCGCGCTTCGACTGGCGTGGTGGACGCGAGCCCTGAGGTGACGTGGTGATTGCCCCGGTGGGCTGTTTGGGCCGTTGGGGTGGTTGAAGCGAGGCGGTGTTGGGGCTTGGGTGGGGATGGGACGATCGGTTTCTAAGTGGCGGCGAACGGAGGCGGGGAATGGGCAGGGACGAGGTGGTGGCGGAGTTTGGTCGCTATCTGCGGTTCGAGCGGGATGTTTCGCCGCATACCGTCCGCGCCTACCTGGCTGATGTCAATTCCCTGCTCGATCATTTGAACGGGCCCATCGAGGGTCTCGACATCGCGGTGCTCAGGAAGTGGCTGGCCGATCAGCATGGGGCGGGGAAAGCGCGGGCCACGCTGGCGCGCAGGGCGGCATGCGCTCGTACGTTCACCGCTTACTGCCATCGCCGCGGCTGGTTGCCTGCGGACCCTGGGTTGTTGCTCGGGAGCGCCAAGGCGCCTCGTTCTCTGCCCGCCGTGCTCGATCAGGAGCAGGCTCAGGCCGTTCTGGCCGAGCCTGCGACGGCGGAACCCAAGGAACTACGGGATCAGGCTCTCCTTGAGATGTTGTACGCCACCGGCGTGCGGGTGAGCGAATTGTGTGCGCTCGATGTGGATGATGTGGACCGAGATCGGCACGTCATCAGGGTGTGCGGCAAAGGGCGCAAGGAGCGCTCGGTGCCGTTCGGGTTGCCTGCTCTTCGGGCGTTGGACAAGTGGTGCATTTACGGGCGGCCGCTGTGGGTTCGGGCGGGGTCGGGACCGGCGCTTTTCCTTGGGGTGCGCGGTGGTCGCATCGATGCGGGGACCGTTCGGCGGGTGGTGCATGCGCGCTTGGCGGAGGTGGACGGGGCCCCGGACATGGGGCCGCATGGATTGCGGCACACTGCGGCGACCCATCTGCTGGAGGGCGGGGCGGATCTTCGTAGTGTTCAGGAGCTGCTCGGCCATGCGTCGTTGAACAGCACGCAGATCTATACGCATGTCTCGATCGAGCGCTTGAGGGTTGCGTACAGGCAAGCTCACCCGAGGGCGTGAGGCTCTTTCGTTTCGTCCGTGGATCGTCCGTCGTGCGTCGTGCGTCGTGCGTCGTGCGTCGTGCGTCGTGCGTGGTCGTTTGATTGCGCCTTGGGGCCGTGGCGCTGCTGCTGTTGTCCGTAGCGGGGGCTTCGCTTGTCAGGGTCAGGGTGAGGAGCGTTGGTTCTGGGCTTCTCTGGCGTGGCGGCTGTGGCGGCGGCGTTTGCGGTGTTGGCCTCTTGTCGTGCTGCGATCGCTCGTTGGGGTACGGCGGCGTCGGTGTAGCGCGATGATCAGGAAGGTCGTTCCCAGCAGGGCGCCGACTATGGCGATGGCGGGTGCCGGGTGGGCCGAGGTTGAGCTGCTCAGGCGATGGTCGTTCAGGGGGTTGGGCGGTGTTGGCGGATGTGACGACTGGCGTGCTGCCCTAAGGGCTGTGGGTGGG
>NZ_VCKY01000388.1 GCF_005889735.1 Nonomuraea turkmeniaca | reverse complement strand
GTGGGCGGGTGGGTGCTGAGAAAGCCGTATGTGAAGGCCAACTGCCATGCCTTTCGGTCATCCGGCCGCATCAGAATGGATGCCGATGCGACTCGCTCGGTGAAGACGGCTGTCCCGTCTGCCTGTGCGGTGGAACCCGGAGCCTTCACCGAGGGCCCGCCCTCATACGGGGGCCCGGCGGTCGCGACTGTCAGCTGAAAGCGTGGTCTGCGGCTACCTGACACTATCAGCCGCTGATTTCGCTGTACTGAGCCTGCGTTTCGGGTGTCGGCCCGGGCGGGGTGGCGTGCTGATCGCTTACGAGTCAATGTGCTCGGCTCGCTTACGAGTCAATGTGCTCGGCTCGCCGGCGGAAACGCCCACTATCAGCAAGGCCCATCACCAATCGCGATAGCAGACTTGGCAGGGGGTTCGCTCCGCCGGCTCGCGAGCCGGCGGAGGGGGCGCCTTAGTGGTGTCCGCGTACTGCCCAGGCGCGCGCAGTGAGGGCGATCGATCCGTCCGGCCGGGTGGGCAGCCGTCGGCGCAGCATGTCCCGCAGGGTGGCCTTGCGGTCTTCGGGGAGTGATCCGACGTAGCCGGGCGCCGGAGCCTGTCCGCCGAGGAACGGCGCCCAGTAGTCGTCAAAGTCCCGGAACACGGTCGGCACCTCGATCGCCTCGACGACCACGTCGGCCAAACCCGCGCCGGACCACAGCTCGCGCAGCGGCTCCGGCCGGCACTGCGGAAACCGCCGCCCCTCGTCCAGCGCCGCGGCCGCAGGATCGAGGGCGGTGACGGTATCCCAGAAGTGCCGTAACATCGCCATGCCCTCGGCGTAGTCCCACACATAGGCGGCGACCGTCCCGCCGGACGTCGCGACGCGCGTGAATTCCGCCACGGCACGTTCCGGCTCAGGTACGAAGTTGAGCACCAGCCCGCTGACCACTACGTCGAACCGGCCATCCGGGAAGGGCAACGCCATGGCGTCGCCGGTCTCGAATCGTGTCCGCGGATCGGTGATCTGGGCGCGGGCGTACCCGATGAGCCCCTCGGAGGGGTCGACACCCGTCAGCTCGGCGGGGTGAGCGGCGCCCAGCGCGGTGGCGGACAGCGCGCCGGTGCCGCAGCCCGCGTCCAGCCAGCGTCGTCCGGCCGGAACGGCGAGCCAGGACACGAAGGAGGCAGCGACACGGCGGCTCCAGCGGCCCATGAAAGAGTCGTAGGCGTCGCCGCGGGCCCACACCTCGTGCGTCACGGCGCAAGAATACGCCTGCCGCCGACGGGAGAGCGGCCTCAGCGGCGGTTGCGTTCGCCAAGGCTCGCGGACCGTGCCCGGGTGTGCGCCTACGGTTTGTCTGCCCGGCTTCTTCTGGTGTGTCTGGCGGCGTTTCGGTCGGCCCAGTGGATGGCGTGGTCCGCGACTCGTTCCCATTGCGGAGCGCCGAGGGCGAAGTGCGGCATCCGGGCGAATTCCTGATAATCGGTGACCGCGCGGGAATTGCGGTACCGGTGATAGGTCTGGCGGACCAGCGTGGCGGGGACGGTGTGGTCGGCGCCACCGGCGATCAGGAGCAGCGGGGCGCGCGTGTCATGGCTCACGTCCACTCTGGTTGCGGGGTGCCGTCGCAGGTTGGCGGCGGCCGCCTGGAAGAGTGGCCGGCCAGGGGCGGGGACGCAGTAGCGCTGGTAGATCACCCCCGACTCTTGTGGGGTCAGGGTGTTGGTGAACGCGTAGTGGAACTGCTTGGGGCTCAGTGCCACGGTCCTGCTGCGGTTGCCGGGATTGGCCAGGACCGGCATGGCCACGCGCAGGCTGCTGAGCGGCAGCCGCAGCACGCCCTTGATCGGAGCGGGGTGGATCGCCACGCCGGCGGCGCCCAGACCGCGGTCCAGCAGGATCTGGACGATCAATCCGCCGAAGGAGTGGCCGATGATGATGGGCGGCCAGGCCTGCTCGCGGACGACGGTCTCGTAGAAGTCGGCGACCTCGGTGACGCCCAGGCCGTTCATCCCCTCAGGGTTCTTGCGCAGCGCTTCGACCTCGATCTCCATGCCCGGCCAGGCCGGCGCGAGTACCTGGTGGCCGAGTTGGGTGTAGCGCTCGATCCAGTGCTCCCAGGCGCGTGGGGTCAGCCAGAGTCCGTGGATGAGGAGGATGGGAGGCTTGGTGCCGGTGCTCTCTGCTTCGGTCATGGAGTAACTCCCTGAGACGTTCATTGGTCGGGTGGCCCGCAGCCGTGGACGTAGGGGGAATGCACCGCGGCGGCCGTAGCGCGGCCCACCGGCGGAGTTTCCCGGTCCGAGCGGGCTCACCCCGGCGTCCCTCCAGCGCACATGAGCCCGCAGTAGAAGGAAACGGGCAGTTTGCGCGCAGCTCATCTCCATAACTGATAACCGAGCACTCAGTGATTGCCGTCTCCGCAATTGGCATCAAGCCCGCCGGCGCAGCCCGTACCGCCAGGAGGAAGGACACACACTGAGCTTGCTCATCGATTTCAGTGATAACGGGAGCGGTGATTGCTCGTTTCCTAGCAGTAGACCGGGAATCACACTGGAGCTCCAAGCCGCACTGACAGCGGCGAATGCCCCCCCCGACACCAGGTCATCGCGATGAGTCTGCGTTGGGCCGATGGCCGGCGGAGTGGCGAAAGGAAATCGCGATGAGTCTGCGCTGGGAGATCGACAACAAGGTACAGGCCTTCAAGCGCTGGGCCAGGCAACGCCTCGGCCGCGCCACCGGCGACCAGCGTCACCAGGTTGCGGGCAAGCCCGATCGGGTCGTGGGCCATCTGAAGCAGCCTGGAGGGAAGGCCGACGACGCCTCCAAGCACTGATTCTCTCCGTGCAGGCCGGCGGCTCAAGACCGCGGTCGACCGTGCCGATCGCCGCGCGACGACCCTTCGAAAAGAGCCCTCAGGTGACCACCACCCCCTTGCCGACTGAATAGAGTCCACGCTCCACGAGGCACTTGGAGCGGGGGAGACGGCCCGGATCGGCGCCGCACAGGCAGGGAGGGGCGGCGGGCATGGAGTTGCGTCGGCTTGCGTCACGAACCTTGGTGATCGGTTCTGGAGATGGATCCTTCCCGATCGCCTGTTTCCGTACGGCACCTGTGGGTGTCGGCTGGAGCTGAATGAGTTCGACCGTCGGTGTCGTCACTCATACCGCCCCCTGCTTCGACCGGTCCGGAAGACCGATCCCCTGCAGACATCGATGCACCGCCATAGGAGCTCGGCCATGGGCATCATCGCTTGGATCATCCTCGGACTGGTCGCCGGGGCGGTGGCCAGAATGCTGGTCCCGGGCAAGGACGCGCAAGGTATGGTCATCACCTTCGCGCTCGGCATCGCCGGGGCGCTGCTGGGTGGCTTCGTCGCCACCCAGCTGTTGGACGTCTCAGGCATCCAGGGGTTCTTCGACCTGTCCACCTGGGTGTGCGCCATCGTCGGCGCGGCAGCCCTGCTGCTCGGCTACCGCCTGATCACCGATCGACGTCCGGCCCGGCGGGCCGGTCGCCGATGACCTCGCCCAGCACCCCCGGGTGTTCACGCTCCTGCCGCGGCGAAGGTGCTGAGTGATGCCCATCGGCGGAGCTATCACGGTGATCGCCTTCGGTGCCATCCTCTCCTTCGCCCTGGCCGACAGCTCGGTGGGCGGCTTCGACCTGCGCATCATGGGCATCATCCTGATGCTCGGCGGCACCCTCGCGCTCCTGCTGTCCCTGCTGCTCCGCAACAGACCACGCCCGGCCTGGTCGACCGCCCGCAGCCGCCAGGACGACATCGACGACCGACCGCTATCCAGTCCAGATGATTCGCCCGGCCACGACGCCGGGCAAAGGCGCGGCGGCAGGCCTCCCGGCGACCGCCGGTCCTGACCAGCGCCGGACGGCTAGAGCACAACCCGCTGCTCTCCGCCCTCCAGCCCTCGGCAGGAGGCGAGAGGGTGGCCAACTCGCGAAGGCGGACATGCCCACAATGACCACAATCGTCGCCATCGCTGTGGCGGCGATCTTGATCGCCGCCATCGGCTTCGTCGTGGTGCAGCAGCGCTGGCAACGCATGCGCCAGCGGGCCGGCTCCCAACACAGACCCGCCATGAGCGAACGTGACAACCGCGGCGGGGCCGAGCAGGAACTACGCCCCCGGTAGGGACGGGCCGCACGCCGCACCACTACCGCCAGGCCCACGAGATCAGCGGGCGCGTCGCCCAACCCTCAACCCGCCGACCAAGCCGGGCGATGACCGGCCAACATCGCAGGGAGAATCCCGAAACGGCTCGCGAAAAGGATGACAAGAGATGAATACGCGAAACGACGACGAACGCCTCGACGAATCCGCCGACCCGCCGCCGCTCCGGCCTGGGCCCGTTCCAAGGCGTGACAGCGACGGCAAGGGCAGGCTGCCGCCAGCGTCTGACAAGCTCGTTTTCGATCCGGCGGCGCGAGCCACCGCGCCGCCGGTACCGTCCGAGCCATTGCTCGACAACGATCCGGCCGACTGATCTCCCCGACGGCCGCCAGCGCGGCTTCACCTCTCCGGCCGGGGCGAGCAGGACGATCGCAGGCGCAGGTGTGCGGTGGTGCACCGGTCGAGGCGCCCTGCCAGGCCATGCCGGATGAGCTCGCGCAGGCAGCGATCATGGGTCACGATGGTCAGTATGAGCGACGATGATGAAGCGCGCGCTGAACTGGAGGATTGGAGCGAGTTCATCGGCCGGATCCGTTATGACGGTCCAGGTCCTGGTGATGCCGGTGACGAGCGGTTGGCCGATGAGGCGGTGGCCGACGAGTTCTCCGGCTGGGGTCGGCTCGACGGCTCTGCCGAGATGAACAATCTGGTCTGTCGTGCCCTGGAGATCGGCTACTTGCGGGCTCTGCAGGACGTGCGCGAGCAACGGATCGCCGGGCTGGGGCCCACAGCCTGATATCGGCACGAAAGGCGCGTGCGATGGTCAGTGAAGCCCAGCCTCAGCCCACAAGGGCGGCCGCGCGCGGCGATGTCCTACAGCCAGGCCCGTGCCGCACTCGATCAAACGCAACGGCTTCTGGAGAAACGCGCTTACTCGCAGGAAGCGCGCGCCGCACGTTGGGATGAGTCCGCCGGGGGATCGAAGTCAAGGCGACCGCTGCTCAGAACCCCTTCTGCCTACATCGTTCAACGCTGGGCAGGTGCTCCTTGCGGGTTCTGGCGAAAGGAGCCGGCCGTGTCTGAAAATATCGCCCTGATCATTCGATTCCGCCCGGTGGGCGGTGAAGACGTCTCCGTGATGAGCGGGGACTTCGACGGGGAGCCGGAGGCGGTGGCGGCGATCGCTCGTGCTGTGGACGAGCGGCGCAGCCTGGTGTTGATGCGGGCGAGATATGACCGTGAGGCCGACGTGCACGGTGTGGTCATCAACCTCGCCAACGTGGTGTCGGTGCGTGTGTCGAAGACGGACAGCGCCGAGGCGGGCCAGTACCTGTAGCGGGCGGGCTGCCCGATCATGACCTGACATCAGCCGGCCGGACGATGTCCTCGGCCACACCCACGCGAAGGAGGCCGGTGCAGTCCAAGCCGGATACCGGGCAGAGAGAGAATCTAGTGCGGGGGAACCGAAGATCCATGACGGGACATGTGCCCCAGAGCCGCAAGGCTGTGGTGGACCGGTCGGAAGGCTTCGGCGAGCGGCTGCTGGGGCAGTTGCTGGACCGGGCTCACACCATGCCTCCACAGCTCATCGCTCCGCTGGTGGCGGAGGAGGTGCGCAGGATCGGTGGCCGGGATGTTTCGATCCTGCTGCAGGACTATGACCAGGTGATGTTGGTGCCGCTGCCGGGCAGGGGGCTCATGGGCGGCGATCCCCTGCCCATTGACGGGTCATGGGCAGGCGAGGCTTTTGTCAACGAGACGAGGGTGGAGCTTCCGGTGCCCGACGGCATCCGGATGTTCCTGCCGCTGCTCGATGGCAGTGATGAGGTCGGGGTGATGGCCCTGACTCTCAACAGCGTCGACGACGACGACCGCCGATTGCTGCGACGGCTGGCCGGTCTGGTGGCCGATATGCTCGTCACCAAGAACAGTTATACAGACCAGTTCTTCCTCTCGCGTTCCGCAGCTAATCGGGGTGCTGAGGCATGATCGAGCATGAAGATGCAGGTCGGCGACATGAGGCCTAGCGGAAATCGCGAGAACGCCTAGTAACACGACTTCCACGAAACAGCAGTCACA
>NZ_VCKY01000387.1 GCF_005889735.1 Nonomuraea turkmeniaca | reverse complement strand
CACACACACACACACACACACAGAGCCACCGACACCACCCATGTCGCTCCGTCGAAGGCCCCCCGTGCCGGCCTTCGTGCGGCCCGAGCTTCTTCAGCGCGAACCGATGATCATTGTTGGGTGCGACCGGCGTGGCGTGACGTCCCTACCACAAGATCGCTACGTATAGTGATGGGCGATGTCACTTCGTGATTACAGGGGGAGATCATGAGAAGTAGCCTCATCGCCGCAGGTGGCGCCCTGCTGGCGGCCGCGCTGCTCGGGACCGCCGGCCCTGCCGTCGCCGACGACCACGACAGGTGGGCCCACTGGGCCAAGCAGTACCCGCATCACTGCAACCTCGGGCTGAACGACGACTTGATCTACCACCACGTCACCCACAAGGGCGACGTGTACGCAGGCGTCCGCGACTCCGACGCCTGCAAGAAGGAGAAGCACGGCGACTACGACTACTACGACAAGCACGACATGCACCGCCCCTTCTGGTGGAGGGGCCACTGGTCCGACGGGGGTGGCTTCGGCTACTGACCTTCCGCCATCCGACCGTCCCGGTGCCACCCGTCACACGGCACCGGGACGGTCCGGTCCCCCAGCCGATAACCTGATCCGGTGCGAATAGGCGTGAACGTGCCCAACTTCGGCCCCGGCACCGACCCCGGCCTCCTGCGGCAATGGGCGTCGACCGTCGAAGGGCTCGGGTTCGACCTCCTGATGGTGTCCGACCATGTGGCGATCACCCCCGACGTCGCCGCGCAGTATCCGGCGCCGTTCTACGAGCCGTTCACGACCCTGGCCTGGCTCGCCGGCGTCACCGACCGCATCGCGCTCGGCACGACGGTGCTCATCGTGCCGTACCGGCATCCGCTGCTCGTGGCCCGCATGGCGGCCAACCTCAACGACCTCAGCGGCGGGCGGCTCGTGCTCGGCGTCGGCGTGGGGTGGGCGCGGCAGGAGTTCGAGGCGCTCGGGGTGGCGTACGAGCGGCGCGGCCGGCTGACCGACGAGCACCTCGCCGCCATCCGGGCCGCCTGGGCCGACGAGAGCGACTACCGTTCCGGCGGCGTGCCGATCTGGGTGGGCGGCGGCAGCGACGCGGCCCTGCGCCGCGCGGTGCGGCTCGGCGAGGCGTGGCACCCGCTCAGGAACACCATCCCGTGGCTGCGCGAGACGCTGCCGCGGCTGAAGGCCATCGCCGACGACCACGGCCGTCCCGTGCCCGCCTTCGCCCCCAGGATCCTGCTCCGCCTCACCGCCTCGCCCGTGACGGGCCCGGACCGGCGGGCCGGCGAGGGCACGATCGAGCAGGTCGCCGGCGACCTCGACCAGCTCCGCCTGCTCGGCGCCGAGACCGTCGTCCTCGACCCGTTCGTCGGCGACCCGGAGGAGACGCGCCGCCCTGAGGCGGCCTGGCAGATGCTCGCCACGGTCGCCGCCGTGCGCCGCTGATACGCTTTATGCCGTAAGGAGTTCTGTCCGCAAGGAGAGTCCCGCGTTGGTCGTGTACGCCGGTCAGGGTGACGCGCGCCGATCGATGGCGCTGCTGTGGCGCACGGCGGAGCGGGACGAGGCCCGGCCGGGGCCCAAGCCGGGGCTGAGCGTGGACACGATCGTCGACGCCGCCATCGCGGTGGCCGACGGCGAGGGCATGGCGGCGCTGTCCATGCGCAAGGTCGGGGAGCGGCTGGGTCGCACCGGGATGGCGCTCTACACGTACGTGCCGAGCAAGGGCGAGCTCGTCGACCTCATGTACGACCGGGTCCTGGCCGAGCTGCCCGCCGGCTACGACCTGGCCGGCGGCTGGCGCGCGGCCGTCACCGCGTGGGCCGAGCACATGTGGGCGTTCTTCCTGCGCCACCCGTGGATGCTGCAGGTGTCGCAGGCACGGCCCGTCCTGGGGCCGAACGAGTTCGCGGCGCTGGAGACCGTGATCGGCATCCTGCGCCCGACGGGTTTGCCGCCCGCGAGGCTGCGTGGCGTGGTGGCGCTGCTGTTCGACTTCGTGCGTGGGGCGGCAAGGACGGTCGCCGAGTCACGCCAGGCCCCGTCGGAGACCGGGGTGCCGGACGAGGAGTGGTGGACGACGCGCTCGGCCCTGCTGGAGGAGGTGGCGCCCGGGTTCGCCGCCCGCTTCCCCCAGGTCACGTGGGTGGAGTCCGAGGACGACGGGCCCGGCGACGGTGAGCCGTGGCTGCGACATCGGGCCAGGCAGACGTTCGGGGTGGGCCTGGCCGTGCTGCTCAACGGCGTCGAAGCCGCCGCCGAAGGGTTTCGCCGCCCGCTGGGCGCGTCATCCTATGAGGATGCACATCACTGATCTTCCTCACGCCCTGTACGGACGCCGCCTGCGCCGCCAGGTCATGGCGGGCCCGCTGCCGCGGCACGTCGGCCTGATCATCGACGGCAACCGGCGCTGGGCCAAGCAGCGGGGCATGGCCAACCCGAGCATCGGCCACAAATACGGCGCCGACCACATCGAGCACGTGATGTCCTGGTGCGAAGGGCTCGGCATCCGGCACCTGACCATCTTCCTGTGCTCGACGGAGAACCTGCAGCGGCGCGGTGACGAGGAGGTCGCGTTCCTGCTGCGGGTGATCGAGCAGATGGTCGCCGACCGGCTCGACCGGCCGGACGCCCGCTGGCGCGTGCACGTCGCCGGCCTGCTCGACGTGCTGCCGGACAGCACCGCCCGCGCGCTCAAGAACGCCGTCGAGGCCACCCGCGACTGCGCCACCGGCTTCCACCTCACGCTGGCCATCGGGTACGGCGGCCGCCAGGAGGTCATCGACGCCCTGCGCGAGCTGCTGTACGAGCGGGCCGAGGCCGGGCAGTCCATGCTGGACCTCGCCGCCACGCTGACCGCGGACGACATCGCCAAGCACCTTTACACGGCCGGGCAGCCGGACCCGGACCTGGTGATCCGGACCAGCGGCGAGCAGCGCATGTCCAACTTCCTGCTGTGGCAGTCGGCCTACTCCGAGCTGTACTTCTGTGAGGCGTACTGGCCGGCGTTCCGTGAGATCGACTTCTTGCGCGCGTTGCGCAGCTTCGGCGCCCGGCAGCGCCGCTTCGGTGGTTGAGTACGCTTGAACTGCCATCACCTGCGAGGAGACCACCACGTTGCCCGGACCGAACCCGCGTGAGCTCGGCCTGCTGGCCGACTGCGCCAACTGCTTCGGGCTGTGCTGTGTCGCGCTGCCGTTCTCGGCCTCGGCCGACTTCGCCGCCGACAAGGCCGCCGGCGAGCCGTGCCCCAACCTGCGCGAGGACTTCCGCTGCGGCATCCACGCGCAGCTGAGGCAGCGCGGCTATCCGGGCTGCACCGTCTACGACTGCTTCGGCGCCGGGCAGAAGGTCTCGCAGGTGACGTTCGCGGGCACGAGCTGGCGGCAGGCGCCGGAGACGGCGCGCGAGATGTATGCGGTGTTCCCGGTCGTCCGGCAGCTGCACGAGCTGTTGTGGTACCTGGCGGAGGCGCTGACGCTGGAGGCCGCCGGGCCGATCCACGCCGACCTGCGCCAGGCGCTCCACGAGACCGAGCGGCTCACCCGCGAGAGCGCCGACGTGCTGAAGAAGCTGGACCTGGTGGCCCACCGGACCGGGGTCAACACGTTGCTGCTGCGGGTGAGCGAGCTCGTCCGGGCCGGGCACCGGGGCAAGGACCGCAGGGGAGCCGACCTGGTCGGGGCCCGGCTCGGGGGCGCCGACCTGCGCGGTGCGGACCTGCGGGGCGCGTACCTGATCGGGGCCGATCTGCGGGGCGCGGACCTGCGGCAAGCCGACCTGATCGGGGCGGACCTGCGCGGCGCCGACCTGGCGGGCGCCGACCTCACCGGCAGCATCTTCCTCACCCAGGCCCAGCTCAACGCCGCCAAGGGCGACGCCGCCACCCACCTTTCCGCGTCGCTCGCCCGCCCCGCACACTGGCCGGACACCCGCACCGAGCCCCAGCCCCGCCCCAGGCGCGGGGCGGGCGATCGCGCCACACCTCGCGCGACCGGCCGCCGCCCTCGCCGCCGCCGCTAGCCGCCCACACTCCGCTCGGCACGCCGGGCACCGCGCTCCACCCTTCCGCCCTGCTCGGCTCGCCTCCCCAAGGGACAACACCGAGTGCGGCGGGCCGGTTGAACGCAGGCCGTCGTCCCTCCTCACGAAGGGACCCGCGCCGGAGTGCGGGGCCCTCCAGCCAGCCACTAAAACAATAGAAATTGACATAGAAGGTGGCGGATGGTTAGGTGCCGCCATGAGCATCGAGTTCCTGCTGACCTCACTCGTCATCGTCGTCACCCCGGGCACCGGCGTGCTCTACACGCTGGCGGCCGGCCTGTCGCGCGGCGGGCGGGCGAGCGTCGTGGCCGCGCTCGGCTGCACCCTCGGCATCGTGCCGCACATGGCGGCGGCCGTGACCGGCCTGGCAGCGCTGCTGCACACCAGCGCCGTCGCCTTCGAGGTGCTCAAGTACGCGGGCGTGGCCTACCTGCTCTACATGGCGTGGGCCACGCTGCGCGAGCGGGGCGCGCTGAACGTGGAGCAGGACGCCGCCCCGCGCCGGGCCGTGAAGGTGATCACCGACGGCGTGCTGATCAACATACTCAACCCGAAGCTGTCGATCTTCTTCTTCGCGTTCCTGCCGCAGTTCGTGAGCGCCGGCGAGCCGGCGGCGCTGGCCCGCATGCTCCAGCTCAGCGCCGTGTTCATGCTGCTGACGTTCGTGGTCTTCGCCGGGTACGGGGTGTTCGCGGCCGCGGTCAGGAACCATGTGATCTCCCGGCCCAAGGTGCTGACCTGGATGCGGCGCGGGTTCGGCGCGGCCTTCGCCGCACTCGGCGTCAAGCTCGCCCTCACCCAGCAATAGGGACGTCAGGAGCGCCGGGCCGCCAGTTCCTCCAGGTCGTGGACGAACCAGATGTGGTCGCCCCGGTTCGACTCCAGCACCCAGGCGCGCAGGGCTTCGCTGGCGGCCGTGAACCTGGAGATGTCCCCCACGATGGCCAGGCCGATGCGGCAGTTGACGAACTTCTGCGCGATCTCCCCCGCCACGCCGGTGCGCAGGGAGAAGAAGTCCTCGTGCAGCCGCCCGGCGGGCACGGCGACCCAGGCGGCGCCGTGCCCCCAGGCCGCACCGATGAGGTCGAGGGCGTCACGCTCGTCACGCAACAGCGGGCCGTCCGGCTCGCACACGTGGATGCTGTCGTCAGGCATGGGCGGTCTCCAGGAAGTCCATGATCTCTTGGGTGCGGGCGGGGAGGGGAGCAGGCGCTGATGGCCCCGGCCCGCGCAGGAGCACAACCGCCCGCGCTCCCTCCGGCGAGGAGTAGCTGCCGCTCACTGCCGCACCAGCGCGTCGATGATCCGCAGCACCTGGGCGCTCTCCTCGAGCCCGCCCAGGACGATGACCTTCAGGTGGGCGCGTTCCTCGTCGTACACGAACTCCACCCGCAGCCCGTGCGGCCCTCCCGCGAGCGCGCCGGTGACCATCGTGCTGATCCGGTCCATCTCGCGCCGCTCGACGCCGTCGATCTGCACGATGCTGGACACCTCGGCGTGCCGCCGGACCTCCGGCGCTTCGTCGGGCAGCCCGGCGAAGGCCGCCAGGTCCTCCCTGGCGATCCGGTATCGCTTGCCGACGCGGACGGCAGGCAGCCGCCCGTCCCGCACGTAGTTACGCACGGTCTTGACGTGCAACCCCAGCCGCCTGGCCGCCTGCTCCACGGTGTATTGCTCCATAACATTCCCTACAATAGGGCATATTAAGGAACAACAGGGAATCAAGCATGGGGTCCTACCGCCACGGCGCCGATGGTCAGGCGCGGCCGGCCCTCCAGGACCTCCCCCACCCGCTCCACCTGCCCGTCCAGCTCGCGCAGCTGGGCCGGCGTGAGATCGCCGAGCACCTCCACCGTGATGTCGATCTTGCTGCCGGAGCGCCGCTGGTGCCACACCCCGCGCACCTCCCCGTCCACGAGCAGCACGGGGAAGTTCCCCGCCTGACCGCCGGCCAGCGCCCGCTGCGCCGCCACGCCGGGGTAGAGCAGCTCGCGCGGCCGTCCGGCCACCACGTACGCGTCGAAGTACGGCAGCAACCGCACACCCCGCGGCGGATCCTCGGGGAACGCCGTGTCACCGGCGACCACCCAGGCCCGCCGCCCCTCGAACAGCACCTCCTCCAGCCCGGTGGGGAAACGGGTCTGGGAGGGCTGCCACTCGC
>NZ_VCKY01000386.1 GCF_005889735.1 Nonomuraea turkmeniaca | reverse complement strand
CCTAAGGTGTGGTCCATCGTTTTTGTAAGG
This sequence comes from Nonomuraea turkmeniaca, assembly GCF_005889735.1. Classification (GTDB taxonomy): domain Bacteria; phylum Actinomycetota; class Actinomycetes; order Streptosporangiales; family Streptosporangiaceae; genus Nonomuraea; species Nonomuraea turkmeniaca. Next base: position 6,223 of record NZ_VCKY01000386.1, on the reverse strand, counting down.
GCCGGTAGCCCGGCTCTCCACCGAGCCCACCGACGCCTTCTCGACCGGCCCAGCGGCGCCCCTCACCGAAGAGCCGCCCCCAAGCCCCGCGGGCCGTTGACCATGTCCGCTCCGCGAAGGCGGGCCCCGGCGGCCCTTGCCGGGCAACCAAGCGTGCGCTAGCTTGGCAAGCGATGAGCGCCGACACCTCCGCCTACTCGGCCGCCTGCGCACGCGGCGAGCTGGTCATCCAGCGCTGTACGGCCTGCGACCGGCGGGTCCACCTCCCCGAGGCGACGTGCCCCTGGTGCGGCGGCGGCGAGCTCGTGTTCGAGCCGGTCTCCGGCGAGGGCACGGTGCACACGTTCACGGTCGTGCACCGCTCGTTCGCCCCCGCCTACCGGGGGCGGGAGCCGTACGTGATGGCCTGGGTGGACCTGCCGGAGGGCGCCCGCGCGTTCGGGCACGTGGTGGGGTGCGCGCCGGAGGAGGTACGCATCGGGATGCCGGTGCGGGTCACGTTCGTGGAGGAGTTACCGCATTGGAGGCCCGCGTGAGGCTCGGCAACGTGCTGATCCCCGTCACCGACCTGGACGAGGCGATCGCCTTCTACGGCCTGCCGGTGAAGTTCAGGGACGGCGACAGGTTCGCGGCGCTGGACGGCGGCGGGATCACCGTGGCCCTGGCCGGTCCGGCCGAACACGTCACGGGGTCGGCGGCGCCGTCGTACAAGGTGGACGACGTGGCTCTGACCGTGCGGGAGATGTCGGCGCGCGGGGCCGAGGTGGTGCGGGGGCCCGAGGCGGGGCCGCATGAGACGCGGGCCGTGCTGCGCGATCCCTCAGGAAACGTCTTCGTGCTCTATTCACCTCACTGAGCATTCACCTCGCTGGACGCTCGCCCCTCTGAAAACTTGGAGGCACCCCCATGGCGCGATCACCCTACGGCAACTACGGCCACGCGATCTTGACCGCCGGCGCGATGCGCACGCCCGACCGGGTGGCGCTGACGTACTGCGGCGAGCAGAGCTTCACCTACGACGAGCTGAACAGGAACGTCAACCGCCGCGCCAACGCCCTCCTGGCCCAGGGGATCACGCCGGGGCAGCGGGTGGCGGCGCTGCTCAACGAGACGCTGCTGGTGGCCGAGGTCTACCTGGCGCAGGCCAAGATCGGGGCGGTCACGGCGGCGCTGAACTCGTACTGGCCGGTGGAGACGCTGCGTGACGTCGTGGCGGCCTCGGGGTGCACGGCGTTCGTCTACGACGCGACGGTCGAGCAGGTGGTGGAGCAGATCAAGGGGTCGCTACCCGGCGTGACCCAGTGGATCGACGCGCGGGAGCTCACCGGGGACTCGGACGAGGAGCCGCCGCTGGCCGGGTTCCACGACGATCCGCTGGCTCTCTACTACACCTCGGGCACCACGGGGCTGCCGAAGGCCGTGGTGCACACGCACGCGTCGTCGCTGGCGACCGCGCAGATCTGGCTCGACGTGCCGCGCGGCCCCGACTCGGTGTTCGGCACGGGCGCGATCATCTGGGGCATCGGCTTCCCCGCGATCGTCGGGCCGGCGCTCTATGCCGGGATGCGGCTGGTGCTGGAGCAGGACTGGGGCCCGGCGAACTTCCTGCGGGTCGTGCCGCGCGAACGGGTCACGCATGTGTCGCAGATCCCGTCGTTCTACGCGGCCCTGCTGGGCTCGGCGGAGCACGAAGGCGTGGATCTGTCGTCGATTCAGGTGATCATGCTGGGCGGCGAGCCGCTGACCGCGACCATGCTGGACCGGATCAAGGACAGGCTGCCGCAGGCGGGCGTGTTCTCCTACTACGGGCAGACCGAGGCCCCGTACACGTGTATGGGCCGGGTGGACGACGGCTCGACACCCCTAGGATCCTCCGGGCGGGCCCGTACCGGCAACGCCGTGCGGATCACGGATCCGCAGGGGAACCGGGTGATCGACGAGGTCGGCGAGATCAACCTGGCCGGACCGCACCGGATGGCCGGGTACGACGGCCTGCCGGACAAGACGGCGGAGGTGCTGCGCGGCGAGTGGTACGTGGGCGGCGACCTCGGCACGCTCTCCTCCGACGGCGTGCTGCGCGTGCTGGGCCGGCGGGAGGACTCGATACTCAAGGGCGGCGTGTGGTCGCAGCCGGTCGCGATCGAGGAGGCCGCCTCGGCCCTGGACGGAGTCGCCGAGGCCGGTGCGGTCGGGGTGCCCGAAGGGGCCTCCGAGCAGCGGATCCTGCTGGCGGTCGTACCGCGGGCCGGGCACTCGCTGGACGCCTCCAAGCTGGGGCTCGCCCTGGCCGACTCCCTTCCCGCCCATCAGCGGCCCGATCACATCGTGGTGGCCGAGGAACTCCCGCACTCGCAGGACGCCTCAGGCGGGCCGGGCAAACTCCTCCGCAGGGGGATCCGCGAGCAGTACGGGCACCTACCGGCGTGAGCGTGTACGAGCACGAGGTCAAAGCGCTGCTCAGCCAGGCCGGTGTGCCGGTGCCGCGCGGCGTCGTCATCCGTGACCTGGACTTCGCGGCCGCCGGGGACCTGGCCGAGCCGCTGGTGCTGAAGGCGTTCGGTCCTGGGCTGGTGCACAAGTCGGACGCCGGGGCCGTGGTGCTCGGCCTGCGCGCGGCGGACCTGGCGGCGGCCGCCGCGGAGATGCGGTCCAGGCTGCCCGACGTCGCCGGGTTCCTCGTCGAGGAGCAGGCGGACGCCGGGGTGGAGCTGATCGTGGGCGCCGTCAGGGACGTCGCGTTCGGCCCGGTGCTGCTGGCCGGGCTCGGCGGCGTGTGGACGGAGGCGTTACGGGACACGGCGCTGGGGCTCTGCCCGATCTCGGAGCGGGACGCGCGCCGCATGCTGGCCTCGCTGCGCGGGGCCCCGCTCCTGCACGGCTTCCGCGGGACGCCGCCCGTGGACGTGGACGCCCTGGTCAAGTTGCTCATGACGGTCGGCGGTCCCGGTGGGGTGTGGGAGCGGCTGGAGCTCGGCGAGTTCGAGCTGAACCCGGTCATCGCGGGCCCGTCGGGGGTCGTGGCGGTCGACGCCCGACATGTCCCCGCCGAGTCCGGGGAGACGGCGGCCGACCGGCGTACCGCGGACTTCCTGCCGCTCTTCGAGCCCAAGGCGGTGGCGGTCGTCGGGGCCTCCACCACCAGGCCGAACTTCGGGAACATGTTCCTCGACTTCTACAAGAGCGCCGGAATCCCGCTGGTGGCCGTCCATCCCGAGGCCGACGAAGTGGCCGGGGTGCGCGCGGTGCCGTCGCTGGCGCACACGGAGGTCGACTACGCGCTCGTCGCCGTACCCGCCGGACGCTGCCCGGAAGTGGTGCGGCAGGCCGCGGGCGTGCCGTTCGTGCAGGTGATGAGCGGTGGCTTCGGGGAGGCGGGCCGCGCCGGGCTGGAGGACGAGCTGGTCGAGGCCGCCCGCGCGGCCGGGACACGCCTGCTCGGCCCCAACTGCATGGGCGTCTACTGCCCGCGCGGGCGCCAGACCTTCGTCGGCGGCGGGCTGGGCCCCGCGGGATCGGTGGCATTGATCTCACAGAGCGGCGGGCTGGCCGGAGAGGTGATCAAGGTCGGGGAGCAGCGTGGGCTGGCCTTCAGCCGGGTCGTCACCGTGGGGAACGCGGCCGACGTCACCCCCGCCGAGCTGCTGCGCTGGCTCGCCAAGGACCCGGAGACGGGAGCCGTCGGCCTGTACCTGGAGGATCCGCGCGACGGCCGGGAGCTGTACGAGGCGCTGCGCGCGACCGACCTGCCCGTGGTGCTGCTGGTGGGCGGGCGCAGCGGACAGGGGCGGCAGGCGGCCGCCTCGCACACCGGCGGCATGGTCAGCGACCGGCGGATCTGGGAGACGGTGGCCGAGCAGGCCGGGGCCGCGCTGGTGTCCAGCCAGGACGACCTGATCGGGGTGCTGGCCTTCTTCCAGGCACACGGCACGCGGGTCACCGAGGGTGACGGGGTGCTGGTGGTCGGGCCGAGCGGGGGCGCGAGCGTGCTGGCGGCGGACGCGTTCGACGCGGCCGGGGTACGCCTGGACCCGCTCCCCGGCGACGTACTGGACGAGCTGCGCGGGCTCGGGGTGGCGGCGTCCGGCAACCCCCTCGAGGTGCCCGTGGGGCCGCTCGGGCGGGCCGGGCTGGTGCCCGAGGTGATCGACGTGATCGTCCGGCGACGGCCGTGCCGGGACGTCGTGGCCCACGTGAACGTCCAGGCGTTCTTCACGTACGGGAACGCGGCCGAGCCCCTGTACGCCTACACGCGGGCGCTGGCCGGGGCGCAGGGCGCGCTGCCGCGTACGCGGGTCACCCTCGTCACCAGGAACGGCGAGTGCGCGCCCACGGGCGTGGAGGACGAGGTGCGGCGGATCGCGGCGGAGGCCGGGATCCCCGTCTACCGGACCATGGAGGCGGCCTCAGTAGCCATCACTGGGGCCGTCGCGGCAGGAGGTCGCTATGGGACTGCTTGACGGCAAGGTCGCGCTCATCACGGGCGGGGCGCGGGGCATGGGTGCGGCGCACGTACGGCTGTTCCTCGAGGAAGGCGCGCGGGTGGTCTTCGGTGATGTGCTGGACGAGGAGGGCAAGGCGCTGGCGGAGGAGACCGGCGCCACGTACGTCCACCACGACGTGCGGAACCCGGCCGAGTGGGAGCGTGCCGTCGCGACAGCCGTGGACATGCACGACAAGCTGGACGTGCTGGTCAACAACGCCGGGATCCTGAAATTTCGCCGGATCGCCGATATGTCGCTCGAAGAGTTCGACCAGATCGTCGACGTGAACCTCAAGGGGACCTGGCTGGGGATCAAGTCGGTGATCGAGCCCATGAAGGCGGCCAGGCGGGGCGCGATCGTGAACATCTCCTCGATCGAGGGCTTCGTCGGCGCCGAGGGGTTGTCGGCGTACGCGGCCTCGAAGTTCGGGATCCGGGGCATCACCAAGTCGGCGGCGCGCGAGCTGGCCCCGTTCAAGATCCGGGTGAACTCGGTGCACCCGGGCGCGATCAACACCGCCATGGCCATGGACCCGGAGATGGCGAAGGAGGTCGACGCCGAGGCGTTCGTGAAATCCATGGTCATCAAGCGCTTCGCCAAGCCGGTGGAGGTGTCGCACGTGGTGGCGTTCCTGGCCTCGGACCGGGCCAGTTACTGCACGGGGAGCGAGTTCACCGTGGACGGCGGCCTGCTGACCGGCGCAGGATACTGAGTTAGCACCTCTAGGTAGATCTTTTTACGTTAAACCACCCTCGCTTGGACATTTCTGGCAGCATCCTGACCTGGGCTTACGTAGTCGACCAAGACGTGACCATCTCTTGGTGTGTGCTTGACCTGCACAGACGGCACGGTAGCCTCAGCTCATCACAAAAGCGACAAGCCTCCGGTTTTGTCACACGTGTCCCTGGTTGCTCCCCTTACCCATGGCTGCGTGGATAAACCCGGTTTGCCCGGAAGGTTTTCCACGCTTCCATGACGCCAGAGATGCAGAAGTTCATCGAGCTGCTCGAGAGCCAGCTCGGCTACTCCGAGAAGGCGAGCGGGTACACCAAGTTCGGCGAGTGGTACGGCAAGAACGTCGAGTTCGACGCCGACTACAGCGGCGCCCCCTGGTGTGAGATGTACCTCTCGTGGGCCGCGCACAAGCTCGGCTACGAGGAGTGGGTCGGGCAGTTCGCGTGGACGGTGGCACACGCGAAGTGGTTCAAGGAGCAGGACGCCTGGGGCAAGAAGCCCAAGCCCGGCGCGTTCGTCTACTACGACTGGAGCGGGTCGAACGACCTCGACAACATCGACCACGTCGGCATCGTCACCAAGGTCGAAGGCGACAAGATCTTCACCATCGAGGGGAACATCGACGGCGGCGTCGCCAAACGCAAGGAACGTGACACCGGCAAGGTCGTCGGGTACGGGTACCCGGAGCAGATCAAGGCCCGGCTGGACGAGGACGCGGCCCGGGAGGCCGCGGAGGCCAAGAAGAAGGCCGAGGAGCAGGCGTCAGTGCCGCCCGGGCCCGGCACCGACGTGGGCGTGCTGCAGATGCCGGACGAGTCGCTCACTGGAGGGAGCGAAGCGACCGAAGAGACGAAGGAAGACACAGGCTCCCAGCGACCGCACCCGCGATCCGAAGGATCGCCATGAACACTGACGCCGCAGGACTGGGCAAGGGCAGGGCGGTCGCGTTCGTCCTGCCCGCGCTCGCCCTCATCGCCGTCTTCCTCGTCTTCCCCGCGCTGTGGACC
>NZ_VCKY01000385.1 GCF_005889735.1 Nonomuraea turkmeniaca | reverse complement strand
CAGCTGGGCAAGCCGGCGCTCCACCTCGCGGCGGACGGTCAGCTCGAAGCTCACCCGGGCGGCGACCCGGGTCATGGCGTCCACCGCGCGGTCGCTGATCGACAAGGGCTCGCGGATCCCGCCGTACGGGGTGTTCTGCCCCGGTGATCCGGCGGAGGCGGCCCGGCTGGTGGAGCAGGACGGGCTGGTCAGCGCGTCCGGCGAGGGCATCCTGGGCGGTCGCGCCGTCGCGGGTGCGGTGGCCGCGGCCATGGGCGGGGCGTCGGTCCCGGATGTCGTGCTCGCCGCTCTGTCGGTGATCCCCGCGGACTCGTGGACGGCCAGGAACATCGTGCGGGTGCGCGAGGTGCTCGGCGGGTCGCCGCCCACCAGCGGCGATCCCGGCCCGCTCGTGGAGGCGTTGCACGCGGCCGTGGTCGTGAGGCACTACCCGTGGACCGACATCGCGCCCGAAGCCGTGGCGCTCGCGTTGGCGGCCTTCCTGGCCGGTGACGGCGACGTCGAGGCGGCGGTGACGTTCGGGGTGAGCCTGGGCAGGGACGCCGACACGATCGGGGCCATCGCCGGGGCGATCGCGGGAGCACGGCAGGGTGAGGGTGGCGTGCCGGGCCGGTGGGCGGCCAGGATCGAGCCGGTGACGGGCAAGTGCCTGCCCGTCGTGGCCGGAAGACACGTGCTGGACGTCGCCGACGAGCTGGCGGAAGGACTGTAGAAGACGATGTCGGGGGACAGGATCAGAGGAGCCTTCGCCGGGCTGGCCGTCGGTGACGCCGCGGGCTGGCCCGCGGCCAGGCATCGGGCGGCCGTGCACGCCCCTTGGAGCCGCCGCCTGCACAGGGAGCTGGACACGTTCGCGGAAGAGCACGCGGTCACCACGCTGCCGGTGCCGTTCGCGCTCAACCAGCCCACGGCGCCGCTGGCCATCGGCCCGTCCGACGACGCCGAGTGGCTCGTCTGGACGGTGCTCACGATCGACCGGCCGAGGGCGGAGGCCTTCAGAGAGCTCATCGCCGGCGGGGAGCAGGAAGGGCAGCGCGCGGGCCGCAGGCCCGGGATACGCGAGGGCGTCAGGGCGCGGATCTCGGTGGCCACCGCACTGGACAACCTGGCCAGAGGCGTCGAGCCGCCCGCGTCCGGGCACGACAACCCGCACCACTTCGACGACGCCGCCGCCGTCAGGGCCGTCGCGTTCGGGGTCCTGGGGAGGGACCCCACGCCCGACGCCGAGGTGACGAACGCCGCCGACGGGATCCTCGCCGCCCAGGCCATGGCCGCCGCCGTGCGGGAGGCGGTCGCGTCCGGCGCGATCGGGCCGGCCGTGGAGGCGGCGCTGGCCGTGCTGCCGCAGGACACCGCCATCGGGCACAACGCCCGCGTGGCGCTGGCCGCCGCGCGGAAGGCGGGCGACGCGTTCGCCGCGGTGCCCGCCCTGGACGCGGCGCTGCTCGACCACGTCTACAGCTACGGCGTGGGCGCCGCCCAGACCGTGCCCGTGGCGCTGGCGCTCGCCGAGGCGGCGGGCGGTGAGCTCGCGGCGGCCGTGCCGGCGGCGGTGTGCCTGGCCACGCTGGCCGACTCGGCGCCCGCGCTGGCCGGGGCGCTGGCGGGGGCCTGCGGCGGGTACGAGGCGATCCCGGAGGGGTGGACCGCCTCGGCCCGTACGCTGGCCGGTTGTTGCCTGCCCGATCTGGCGGGCAAGGATCTGATCGGACTGACGAGTCATTTCACGGAGGGAATCGCATGACGCCGCTTGAGGACAGGGCGACCGGCTGCGTGGCGGGGGCGGCGGTCGGTGACGCGCTGGGCGGCGCCACCGAGGGCTGGACCCCTGAACAGATCGTCGAGCGGTACGACGGCCGCGTCGAAGGCATCGTCCCGCCGTTCAACGAGGACTGGCGCAACGCCCGCCCCATCGCGCCTTACCACAAGGGCGACGGCCACATCACCGACGACACGTTGATGACGCACGCCCTGATCCGCGTGTACGAGAAGGCCGGCGGCCACCTCGACGCGTATGCGATGGCCGACCACCTCGTACCCGAGCTGATGGGCGAGCGCCGCTGGATCCCCGAGCTGGAGAGCGACGCGCTGCCGCTGCAGCGGATCTTCCTGGCCGAGAAGTGGATCGTGGCCAGGCTGCACTACGGGCACGTGGACCCGCGCGAGGCCGGTGTCGGCAACATCGTGAACTGCGGTGCGGCCATGTACGTGGCCCCCGTCGGCATCGTCAACGCCGCCGACCCCGACGCCGCCTACGCCGAGGCCGTCGATCTGACCGGCGCCCACCAGTCCAGCTACGGCCGCGAGGCCGCCGGCGTCATGGCCGCCGCCGTCGCCGAGGCCATGCGGCCGGGCGCCACCGCCGACTCCGTGGTCGCCGCCTGCCTGCGGCTGGCCAAGGACGGCACCAGGGCCGCCATCGAGTCGGTCTGCGAGGCAGCGGCCGGGCTCGGGCACTGGGCCGGCTCCTTCGAGGCGCTGCGGGCCGCCGTCCGGCCGTACGACACGGTCGCCGACACCTACCGCGACCAGGGTCTGGGAGCGCGGCGGCCGAGCCGGCTGCACAGCATCGAAGAGCTGCCGCTGGCGCTCGGCTTCCTGGTGATCGCCAAGGGCGACTATCGCGACACCGTGCTCGGCGGCGTCAACTACGGGCGCGACGCCGACTCGATCGCCTCCATGGGCGGGGCCATCGCGGGCGCGCTGGGCGGGCTGAGCTCCGTCCCGGCGGAGTGGGTGGAGCGGGTCGGAGCGGCCAGCCGTACGGACCTGGTGGCCCCGGGGCAGGCGATCGCGGAGGTGGCCCGCCGGGTGCACGCTGACGACCTGGTACGCCGCCGCGCCCACGAGGCCGCCTTCGCCGATCTCGACCGCCGATGATCCGCCTCACCTGGGTCCAGCCCGAGGACCTGATCGGGCACGAGCTCCGCCAGGCCGCCGAGGACGGCCGGGACCCGGCGCGCGTCCGGGAGATCGCCGACCGGTGGCACGCGGCGGGCGGCCACGACGCCCCGCCCCGGGCCGGTGCGTCCGGCCCGGAGTCGGCCCGGCTCCGTGGAACGGCCCAAGACCTGCTGGACGAGCTGGCCGGGATCCCGTCACCGCTGAACGAGCCGTCGGACCTGCCCGCCATCGTCGCCGCCTGCCCGGCATGGCCGGCCCACCCGCCCGCCACCGCCGGTGCGGGCCCGGCCGGACCGCCCGGCGCGGTCGTGGACCCGGCGCGGGTGCTCGGCGGATGGCTGGGGCGGGCGGCCGGGTGCGTGCTCGGCAAGCCCGTCGAGAAGATCCCGCGCGAAGGCATCAGGCAGATCGCCGAAGCCACCGGCAACTGGCCCATCCGCGGCTGGTTCACCGCGAAGGGCCTGCCCGGCGACATAGCGCGCCGCTGGCCCTGGAACCGCCGCAGCGCCGTCAACTCCCTGGCCGAGAACATCGACGGCATCCCCGAGGACGACGACCTCAACTACCCGCTGCTGGCCCTGTCCGTCCTTGAGCGCCACGGCCGCGCCTTCACCACCGGCGACGTGGCCACGCTGTGGCTGGACGAGCTGCCGGCCGGCCGTACGTTCACCGCCGAACGCGTCGCGTACCGCAACCTCCTGGACGGCGTCGAGCCCCCGCACACGGCCGCACACCGCAACCCGTTCCGGGAGTGGATCGGCGCCCTGATCAGGGCGGACGTCTACGGATGGGTCAACCCGGGCGACCCGGCCACGGCCGCCGGGCACGCCTGGCGCGACGCCCGCCTCACGCACACCGCGAACGGGATCTACGGCGCGATGTTCGCGGCCGCGATGTGCGCCGCATCGCTGGTCGCCACGTCGCCGGAGGAGGTCGTGCGGGCGGGCCTGTCCGTCGTGCCCGCGGGCTCACGCCTGCACGAGGCGGTACGGCTGGCCGCCGAGGACGCCGCGACCGAGAAGGACTTCGAACGCGTCGTCGACCGCCTGTACGAGCGCCACGGCACGCTGCACTGGGTCCACACGATCAACAACGCCGCCCTCATCGCCGCCGCCGTCATCCACGGCCGGAGCGACTTCACCGCCACGATCGCCGGAGCGGTCGCGGGCGGCTGGGACACCGACTCGGCCGCCGCCACGGCGGGGGCCGTCGCGGGCGCGCTCAACGGCGGCGTGCCGGACCAGTGGCGGATGCGCGACAGCCTGGCCAGCAGTCTGACCGGGTTCGACGGGGTGAGCCTCGGGGAGCTGGCCCGGCGTACACAGGAGATGATGCAGTCATGATCTCGGTTTTCGGCAGCGCCAACATGGACCTCGTCGCGTACGTCTCCGAAGCCCCCGGGAGGGGTGAGACGGTCACCGGCCACCGGTTCCGGACCATCCCCGGCGGCAAGGGGGCCAACCAGGCCATCGCCGCCGCGCGGGCGGGCGTGCGGGTGGCGTTCCTCGGGGCGGTCGGCGACGACGGCTTCGGGGCGGAGCTGCGGGACACGCTGTCGGAGGCCGGGGTGGACGTACGCGGCCTGCGCCAGGTGCCCGGGCCCAGCGGCATCGCGCACATCGTGGTGGACGACGCCGGCGGCAACTCGATCATCGTCGTGCCCGGCGCGAACGGCACCGTCGCCGGCCCCTCGGGCGACGACCTGGCGACGATCGCCGCGTCGGAGGCGCTGCTGCTGCAGCTGGAGCTGCCCATGGCAGCCGTGGTGGCGGCGGCGGAGGCGGGCTCGGTCGCCGGCGTGCCCGTCGTCCTGACGCCGGCGCCCGCCCAGCCGCTGCCGGACGAACTGCTGGACGCCGTCACCCTGATCGTCCCGAACGAGCACGAGGCCGCCGCCATCACCGGCGCCACCGCCCCCGAAGCCGCCCTGGACGCGCTGCTCGAGCGGGTCGAGGAGGCCGTGATCACCTTGGGCTCGGAGGGCGCCCTGTACGGGTCCCGATCGGGGGAGCGGGTACGCGTGCCGGCGGTCGAGGTGAAGGCGGTGGACACGACGGCGGCCGGGGACACGTTCGTGGGCGCCCTGGCCGTGGCCCGTGCCGAACGGCTGCCCATGGCGGACGCCCTCCGCTTCGCCTCCACGGCGGCGGCGCTGTCCGTGCAGCGCGAGGGCGCCAGCACGTCGATGCCCACGCGCTGGGAGATCGAGGACTTCCTCACCTGACCGCGCCCCGGCGTCAGGACCGTTCGTAACGCAGCAGCACCGTCCGCCCGTCGAACGTCCGCGAGTCCACCAGCCGCAGATCGAGCCGGTCCTTCTGCGGCGGGAACACGGGCTTGCCGCCACCGAGCACCACCGGGTGCACCATGACGTGGTACTCGTCGATCAGCCCCAGCTCGGTGAGGGCGGCCGCCAGCTGAGAGCCGCCGTTCAGCAGCAGGTCCTGGTCCGCCTGGCGCTTCAGCTCCGCGACCTCCTCGGAGAGGTTGCCGGAAATGATCCGGGTGTTCCAGCCCGCCTCCTTCAGGGTCGAGGAGAAGACGACCTTCGGGGTGCGGCGCCAGATGGGCGCGAACTTGAGGTCGTGCGGGTGGTCCGACATGGACTCGGCGTCCGGCCAGAAGCTCGACATCATGTCCCACACGACGCGGCCGTACAGGAAGGTGCCGACCCGCGCCTGGATCTCGTCCCCGTACGCCGACAGCTCCGGCCCCATCTCCGGCCAGTCGAACTCGCCGTTCGGGCCCTCGATGCAGCCGTCGACGGAGGTGTGGACCCAGTAAATGAGCTTGCCCATGATGTGCTCCTTCGTTTTTCGTCGTTCTCGTGACCGGGTCGGAGCCGCATCCGGGTTCTCTACATCTCGGCGAAGAAATTTCCTGATCAGTTCTCGTGCGCCTGGCGGAGAGGGGCCGGGCCGGTGGTGTGCACCCCGGCCAGCAGGCCGGGCAGGTGCCAGGCGGGCTCCTTCGGCCACGGATCCGGCGGGGTGAACCTGAACGGCAGGATCCGGTCGCGGGGGTCGGCCAGGATGACGCGGGCTGTGGGGCGGTGCGTGATCACCTTCGGACCATGCGAGCCGGTTCATGAGGAGTTGGTGGGGGCAGGTGGTGGCTCATGAAGGAGAACCCCGAAGAACTGCCGGAAGCCGTGGGCGGCGTGGAGGGGGAGAGCGACGTCGTCGCGGAGCGGTCCGGCGCCGAAACCCCGAGGGCCCGCCGCCCCATACCGGCCGACCCGCCGGACTTACTGGACCCACCCGATCGGCACGGAGTGGGCCGTCGACGTGGATCTCACGAGCACAGGACGGGCCTTGCCTGCCGGCCGATCAGCGGGTGGGCAACCGGGCCGGCTTACGTGAGCCGGCTGTCGGCCCGATCGGCGA
>NZ_VCKY01000384.1 GCF_005889735.1 Nonomuraea turkmeniaca | reverse complement strand
CGACCACGAGCATGGCGGCAGCAAGAGGACGAGCGAGACGCACGGGTTTCCTTCCAAGACGCGGACGTCTATTCCGCCAGCCGCCGGTCCAGCCGTCAAGGCGATCATGCCGTGAACATCGGCCCGATATACCCGCGGCATACCGCACCCACGGTTGGACACCTCGCGGGGCCAGAATTCGGCCAGACGCGGTTCAAGCCGTACACGTATCACTCGGGCGGATAGCCGATCTCCCGGAGATCGGCCCGGACGTCGCGCAGGCCGATCTCCGGGTACAGCCCTCTGACGACATCTCCTGTGACCGTGCTGGGCGTGCTGGGCGTGAAGATGTGCGCGACCGGCTCCACCGGCACGGGCGGCGGCTGCTCATCGTCAGTGGCCGACCATGCCACGTAAGCCGCCGGTGCACGATCGATGAGCAGGTCGAACATCCAGTCCGAGCCATCCCGCTCGTCAGTGGAGCGCCCCGTGCGCCAGCCGTCGCCCGCACCGCTGCGCCACGAGGTGTCGTACGCCTCTCGCCATCGGTTGTCAGTCCTGCAGGATCGTGAGCTCCCCTTCGTCAACGGGCTCCTCAAATCCGGCCAGATACTTGTTGAGAAGATCCTCCGACACGGTCACAGAGTTGGCCCCGTGCGACTTGTTGCGTACGGCCAGCCGCTGGCGCAGCGTCTCTGGGCTTGCCTTGAGATAGATCAGTTCCCACCGGCACCCATGACTCTCGATCAGGGCCTTGTAGTCATCACGAGTCGTCCGGCGCCAAAAGCTGTAGTCCAAGACCACCGGTTGGCCGACTTCCATCAGGTCTACGAGCCGCTTTCTCAGGGTTTCCTCAGCGGCCGCCTTGTGGTCCTCGTACTCTGCCGGATCGAACTCGGCAGCATCGCGCCCGAACCGCACCCAGATCTCTTCATCGATCGACAGCCTGACATAGCCGCGTCGTTCCAACGCCTGTGCATGGGTCGACTTGCCTGACCCCGCGATCCCACACATCATCACGACCGACCGCGCCGGCACGTCTTGCGAACCAGCTGGGAACCATTCGTCTCCAGCCCCACCAGCAACGTCCTTCACGCCTGGGACCTTATCGCCACGCCCGCCGTCAAACCGTGCACCCCTGGCACGTCGCGATGGAGCGAGGGTCCATCCGGCGGTTCATCCCTCGCCCCGGCTTTCAGGGTGGATCGATGAGGGTTTTCCAACCTGAAGCTGCAGGTCGGGGGCGGGATACGTTGGCAGGCTTGATCGACAAGTAGCGGAGCCTCTGGTACAAGGGTTGTCGACCAAGATCAACCGCTGGACCAGAGGCTCCGAGTTGCTGTTCTACCGTGCCGCCATCCCGCTGTCCAACCGCACCCTGACCCGCCTGGCCGGCCTGATCCGCGAGCGGCGAACCGAGCGCCGCAGCAGATGGCGCCGGTTAGACCCCGCCCGGCAGGCGTTGCTGGTCCTGGGCCACCTGCGCAACGGCGACACCTACACCCGCCTGGCCGCCGGCTTCGGTATCGGCACCGCCACCGCCTGGCGCTACGTCCGCGAAAGCGTCGACCTGCTGGCAGCACTCGCCGAAGATGTGCAGGCCGCAGCTGCCCGAGCCGCCCGGCTCGCCTACGCGATCCTGGACGGCACGCTCGTCCCGATCGACCGCCTGGCCGATGCTGCACATGCCAAACCGTAGGTACATGCCTGAATTCGCAGGGCTGGAGACCATCGACTTCCTGTCCACGGAGGCGCTCGCCGTCAAGTTGCTGCATGCCGGGTTCGAGGCGGAGAAGGAGGGCCGCCCCAAACCCGACTCGCTGCCTCCCGATGAACGGTTCGCCGCGGCGAAAGCCGATCCGAGCGCGTTCGCGTGGCGATTGCGGTTGGAGAGCGGCGGGAACGAGGAACGCTTCCGGGATTACCTTGAGCGCTTTATCAACGAGATCGACACCACGGTCATCACCGCACTGATCATCGGTGACTGCTGGAATCCCGGGCTGGCCAATGACAGGCCCGACGAGGTGCGCGACCTGCTGATCGAACGTTCCGCGGAGTTCCCCGCGCTGAGCGCGCTGTTCTTCGGCGAGGTCATCGCGACGGAGACCAGCAAGATCTCCTGGGTCGCGCAGTCCGACGTCTCACCGCTGTTGGCGACCTTTCCCAGGTTGAGCGAATTCGCCGTCCGGGGGGCCGACCACATGGCGTTCCAAGGGATCGGGGCCTTCCGGCTCGCGTGGAACGTACCGCGTCACGAAGGATTGCGCCGCCTGACGCTTCAGTCCCACCGGCTGGATCCGGTCGTGGTACGCAGCGTTCTGGCCTCCGAGCTCCCTGCACTGGAGCACCTGGAGCTCTTCCTCGGCTCGGCGGACAACGACGGCGCCCGACCCGCCGATCTGGCACCGCTGCTGTCGGGCTCGGCCTTCCCCGCTCTGAAGAATCTCGGTCTGCGCAACGGCCAGGACACCGACGAACTGGTCGCCGCTCTGGCCGACGCCCCCATCACTCGCCGACTGGCCGCCCTCGACCTGTCCTTGGGCACCCTCACCGACAAGGGCGCCCGCGTCCTTCTGGACACCCCGATCTTCCGCGCCCTGGACCGGCTCGACCTGCACCACCATTACATGTCGGAGGAGATGACCGAGAGGGTCCGCACCCAGTTCACCGATGCCGGAGTCGACGTCAACACCAACGATCGCCAGGAACTCGACGAGTGGGATGACCCTGGTGATCCTGAGGATTTGGGTGTCGAGGACGACTGGGAGCCCGACTCGTACCTCCCAGCGATCATCGACTGAGCACCCCGCCGTCTGGAGTGAGCAAGCGTCTCCGCGCGATCGGAGATGCCAGACGGGATCCGTTTCAGAGAACGTTTCGTGGTTAGAGCCAGGCTCACTCATGCGCGCGGCTTACGCGAGCGTGGCCCAGACGCTGGAGCTACCCCGGCTTCCTCAAAGAGAGCGGCTGACAGAGGTCGGCCGAGTGACCCTGAGCACCTGTGAGTCCCGATGACCGCCATGAGAACGGACAGTCCGATACGGCCTTTGGGCCCGGCACACGCATCCCTGTACGCCTCGCCGCTGTCGGCTTGGGAACTGCGGGGCTCTTGGCTTGTAGAGGCACTGACCTGCAGTTGAGGCCGGTCGAGAGTGTCCGGCCCGAGTCCGATCCGGCGGACCTCATTGCCATACCGAACTCCTTCGCCGCCGGCCACGCGGTCCTCGGCGGTGCAGTACAGCTTCGGCGCGTCCCGGCCGGTCATCACCCGGCGGGAACAAGTGTCGCTCTTCCTCGTCCAGGTGCCGTACCAGCACAAACAGGGACATCGTGGACGGTGGCCCGGATCGCCGGGCAAGCTCCTTGGCGACCAGATCGGCGCACTTCATCTGGAGCGTCAGCCGGTACCGACGCAGACAGTCGAGCAGGCTGCCGCGTTCATCGACGGTCTCGACCTCGGTTTCGGATCCCCTCTCACGGAAAGTCGGTGGCGAAACTCGGGTCGAGCGGTGACGATGGTCTTATGTCTTCTGGCAGCCCGGCTGGCGTGAACGTCAATCCGTGATCACACGTCGACGTTTCCGTCGGAGCGCCAGGAAAGACAGCAGTGGAGACTACACAGACATCGATTGGGCATACCCTCGAGATCGCGTGCGACGAGTCGGGCTGGGAAGGTAGCAACCTCACGGCCGGAAACTCCGACGTCATCGCACATGCCAGCGTCCGGCTGGACATCAACGTGGCCTCGGAGTGTATCCGCGCACTCCGAGGCCGATCCAGACAGCACAGCTACGAATACAAGGCCTCGCACCTGCTCCGGACGAAGAGCGGATCGGACCTTGCCGGGTTTCTCGGCCCGTCCGGTCCCGTGCATGGCCGCGCCATGGTCCATCTGACCCACAAGTCCTGTTTCGTGCTCGGCAGGGTTCTCGACCTGTTCATCGGGGGCTCCGCGGACGCGGCGAGCCTTGGCCTGCGCCCGGACCAGCGGCTGGCAAACTTGGCGGCCACGCTCTGCCGCGCCGGCCCGGACACCTTCGGCCGGGAACCTTGGCAGGCATTCCTGACAGCGACCAACGTGGTCCTACGCGCAGACCGTCACCGCCGCGTGCGAGCACCTGTCGACGCGTTCTTCGGCCAGGTCGAGGCGCTCCGGGCCCTGGCGGGCGGCAGGCAGGTCGGAAGAATCCTCGACGAGCTGCGCGACGGACGGCGGGAGGCATATGCCGCTCGCGCCCGGCTTCTCGAGGACCGGGCCCTGCAGCCCGTCCTGGAACCGTTGCTTCCCGCCCTCGCCCGCGCCGTGCTCCATTGGAGTGGTGGCCTGCATCCGGTCGCGGTCGTCCACGACGAGCAGTCCGCGCTGACCGAGCGGCGGATGCGGCGACTCGAGCAGATCCTGGCCGCGCCGCCGCTCGAGATGATCCGCCTCCCGGCTCAAGGCCGCTTCATCCGATTCCGTCAAGCGGACTCGCGAACCGACCCACGGGTCCAGGTCGCCGATGTGCTCGCCGGAGTGGCCCGGAAGATCGTGACCGACGATCTCCTCGGCCGAAGCGATCCGGGTCTGACCGCGTTGCTGCGACCGTACGTTGATCCGGCTTCGCGCTGGTGCGAGCAGCTCGCCGACCCGAGCGGTCGGACCGCCGGCTGAGGGCGGGCCGGTTCGCCTGTCGCGGGCCGCGCGCCAGGCGGGTTCGGTCGGAGTCGGCGACGCCCAGCACGTCGCGGCGGGTGGCGGGGTGCTGGGTGCTGGGCGTCCGGCTTGGGCACGTCCGGCGCTCCGACGATCACGGAAGCGGCACGCAGACCGTAACCACGTTCGTGCGGTGACCGGCCACGCCGTGGCGATCGTAAGGGCTATATCGGTGCGGCGGCGTGGCAACCCCGGTCGGCGTGTTCGGTTGGTATGGCGGGCTCGGCGTGCAGCGCCCGGCGCCGGCTTGATCTCGACACAGGACGGTCCGTATGCGCCTGGCTTCTTGGAACGCTCCACAGAAGATCTGGTACATGATCCGCCCACGTCCAAGGCAGGCAAGCACGTGGTCTGCATCCCGCGAGCGGTCATTCCGGCGTGTTCTCGGCGGACTCGGGCGCAGGCCTCAAGGACTCATGGCGCTGCTGGGACACGACAACGTCCGCGCGGCGATGATCTACCAGCATGCCGTCCGGGAAGCCACCAAGCTGATCACCGAATCCATCGACAAGCACCTCATCGGGCGCGAACCGGCACGCGACGACGAGGACGACCCACCCAACCTGCCGGTTCCCTCCGGACGATCGCCGGACCTGATGGCACGCAGAGATCAACAGACTAGGAAACATCAAACCCCAGGTACCGAATCCATCGGTCTACCTGGGCTTTCACAGTGAGAGGGGGTGACGGGGATCGAACCCGCGCCGTCAGCTTGGGAACCGGCTACTGGTCTTGGTGGTCCCTGACTTGGGAAACGGGAGTGCTGGTCAGAGCGGGTCGAGTGACCGTGAATCCCGCGGGTGACCGTGGTTGGCCGCCCGTTCTGGCACGCATCTGGCACGCGATCACGGTCCGGCCTCGCTGTTCTCAACAAACTTGCCGAGCCTACCCGACCGGGTCGACTGAGCTCACATCGAAAATGTCAGGGCCGGCAGGGCTGGCGGGGTCGGCGACACAGGCGTCAGGGAACGTCATCCCGGCAGGCGGGTGTGCCTCCCAGTCGACGTATCCTCCGCCGATCCTTACTTCGGCTCCTTCTAGAAGGGTGGCGCCGTCGTCGAGCAGGCGCACGCCGCGCTTGCCCTCTTGGATGACGGGGCGTGTCCCCGGCGGCCAAAGGAGAACCACCGGAACGTTCGCCTGCTCTGCCCGCCTGACCGTGAGGCATTTGGTTGATGCGGTGTAGGTCAGTTGGCCTGTGAGAAGTGCTTGCATCGCAGGGCCGGACCCGTCATGGAGCAGGATTCGCGGATCCTGCCCTCCGACGGTTATGCGACGTTCGACGGTTATGTGATCGGACTGCGGTCCGCCAGATGTGTCGATGCACCCAGCTGTGACGGCAATGACAGCAGCCAGAGTCGCCCGCAGCAAGCTCGTATGAACCCGCTCCTTCACGTGGCCTCCTCGGGCGGAACGCGCGTCCGGAGCCTGGCTCGACGCTTCCGGACGCGCGTCCACGTCAGTCTCTGGTGGCGGCTGTGGCGCAATCCTAGTTCTTAATGGCCCGCTGACACGTGAATCACCTTTAGCCGGGCAGGCGGCAGCGAACCTTAGTGGTCCAGTTCGTAAGTCATTCGAGGGTTCACAGGGCCGCTGGTAGTGCGACAGGCTGGTGGCCGCAGCCGGCGGGTTGCTGGAAGTGGTGCTCTTTCTGTTCGTGTCGCTCGATCCGGGCCATC
>NZ_VCKY01000383.1 GCF_005889735.1 Nonomuraea turkmeniaca | reverse complement strand
CCCCTGCACCCCGCCCGCCTCTTCGAGGCCGTCGACGAGCTGGTCGTCGAGTCCGTACGCTCACGCGGCCGATTCTGGCTGGCCACCCGGCCCGGCCAGTTGCTGGCCTGGGACGCCGTCGCCGGCATCGTCTCGGTCGAGGACGGCGGCCCTTGGCTGGCGGCGCTGCCTGAAGCCGCCTGGGACATGGTTTCCCCAGCCCGCCGCCTGGCCGCCGCCCTGGACTGGGACGACGAACACGGCGACCGCGTCCAGCACCTGGTTTTCACCGGCCCTGACCTGGACTCCGCCCGCTTTCGTGCGTTGCTGGACTCCTGCCTGCTCACCGAGGAGGAGGAAGCGGCAGGCCCGGATGCCTGGGCCAGCTACGACGACCCGTTCGCCCTCATCCTCAACGTCAAGGAGCACGCGTGAAGACCCGCCGCCCCCCGCGTAAGAAGCCCAGCCCGCTTCTGCACGTCGACCGCATCGACTACAAGGACACCAACCTGCTGCGCAAGTTCGTCTCCGACCGCGGCAAGATCCGCAGCCGCCGAGTTACCGGCGTCACCGTGCAGCAGCAGCGCCAGCTCGCCAAAGCCATCAAGAACGCCCGCGAGATGGCCCTGCTGCCCTACACCACCCGATCAAGCACTTGACCAAGCCGCCGGCGGTTACCGGACGAAAATGATTGTCTTTGTCGCTATGCTCCCTTAAGGCTCTCCGCACTCGGTGGGCCTCCCTGATCTTCCGTCAAGCCCGGTTCGGAGAAGGGATCCCTGGTGCGCAAAGCACTGATTCCACTGCTCATCACCGTCTTGGTGGTCTACTCGGCGCAGCAACTGCTGACCCCGGTCCTGGCGCCACTCTCACGCGAACTGGCACTGACCGAGACCCAATTAGGCCTGGTCATCACCGTCGCGGCCACGGCCCTGACCATCGCCAGCCCGCTATGGGGACACGCCTTGCAGAAGATCGGGCTGCGTCTGGTCCTACTGTCAGGGCTCGGCCTCGCCACAGCAGGTCTGACCGGATTCGCGATCGTCGCCGCCATCGGCCTTGACGGCACGATGCCCACGCCGATCGTCTTCGCCCTGCTACTGGCCACCCGCAGTATCGTCTTCGGCGCCGGGATCGCTGCCCTGCCGGTCGCCGCCCTGGCCGTCGCCAGCACCTCCACCACCACGGAGGCCGAACGCACCCGCGCCACCGGCCTGGTCGGTGCAGCTCAGGGGCTCTCCCTGGTCTTGGGCCCCGCTGGAGGCGGGGCCCTGGCCGTGGTGTCTCTGATGCTCCCGCTCTACCTCGCCCCGGTCTTGTGCCTGCTCCTCACGATCTGGGTCCTGGCGACCGTACGGCCGCCGTCCGCGAGCGCACCCGCCGGGCAGCGCGGCCCGCGGCTGCGCCCCTGGGACGCGCGGCTGTGGCCGCTCCTCGCGATCGGCTTCTGCCTCTACCTGTCCCTCGGCCTCGTCCAAGTAATCATCGGTTTCCTGGTCGCCGACCGTCTCCACCTGGGACCGCAGGAGACCGCGGGCGCAGTGGGCATCTCGTTGTTCGCCGCCGGGCTGATACTCGTCGCGGTGCAGGGCGGCGTGGTTCCGGCGCTCAGCTGGCCGGTCCTGCGGCTGCTGCGCATGGGCATCCCCATCGCGATCGCCTCCTTCGCGCTGCTCGCCGTCGCGGACAGCCTGTGGCTGATCGCCACCTCATTCGGCCTGCTCGCCCTCGGGCTCGGCCTCGCGATATCCGGCTTCACCGCCGCACCGACCCTGGTCGCCGAGCCCGCTCAGCAGGGCTCGATCTCAGGTCTCGTGAACGCCACCATCGGCGCCACCTTCATCGTCGGCCCTGTCCTGGGCACCGCCCTGTACGAGATCAGCCCCGTCATCCCCATTCTTGCCGCACTTGGCGCGGTCGTGACCGCGCTTGTCCTGGCATGGGTGTCGCCCGCCGCACGGCATACACGCGTGGCCGCGACCCTATGAGGGCGTCGCCAGTGGACCTTTACTATGGCTCTCGGGGTATCACATGGCTCCTGATCCTTCGCCCGGCCAGGGCAAACGCCTAGCCGTGCTTCCCCGCGCTGACCTCACAGGGCTTGGGGCCGCCACCATGCCTGGATACCTTCAGGAGCGGCCGGGTGGCGTTCGAGCCCGACTGCCAACAGTTCGGTAGCCAGTGTCTCGTCGGAGATGACATGGCAGTCGAACTCGGCGGTCTCTTCACGGATCAGCTCGTCGCCACGCCAGGTCCGGTAGGTCATCACCCAATGGATCAGGTCCTCACCCGCGACGTCCGCCCGCGAGAGCGTGTCGTAGCGGTACCGTCCCAAAGTGCCCCCAGGCACCACAGACGGCGGGACTGCGGTCGCCGTCTGCGGATACTGCGACTCCACGATCAGCAGACCGCCGGGGCGGAGAGCCCGGGCCCACTTGCTCCAGAGCCGAGCCCTCTGGTCCGGCGAAAAGTGCATGATCATGTTGAACAACACCACGCCATCCAGCGGTGTGTCCACTTCGGCTTCCAGCGCATCCTCGGGCACCACGGTCACCTTGTCCGCAGCCTCTGGTATGCGGGACACCCGCGTCACCAAGGCAGCACGCATGATGCGCGTCGGCTCGATCGCGAAGATCTCGCCGTCCGGGGCGAGCAACTCCAGCAGAACTTCAGTGAACAGCCCTGTGCCGGGACCGATCTCCGCAACCGTCCGGGCCCCGGTCACCAGCCGCCTCAGCGCGTCAGCGCGTCAGCGAGCGAGTCCCGTACTGGCTCCGGGAAGATGATGTCGTAGTACGGGGCGTTTACGCCATAGCCGAGCCCCTGATCGGCGCGGCCGGCCTCACTCGTGACGGTCTTCCTCATCTGTGTCCTTTCTTAGTAGCGGGGCAGGCATCTCGTTATCGGTCACCTGAGATCGTCTCGCAGCCGGGATACCTGGCATTCAGCGAAGAACAGCTCGGAATGACGATCCAGTGCGATACGCAACGATAACGGTTTTCAATGAGTCGCCGTCCCTGCTACACGTCGGTGGTGTAGGGGATCCGCCGAAGTGCCACGATCACACCGAGCACCTCTCAACCGCTCCCGCCATGATCTCCGCGTTCGAGTAGCGCGGGGCGGATCCCCTGTGCGGCGATGGGCCGGACGCGGTCAGCCGATACCTCCAGCACCTGCACTCGCTGCGTGGTCGCCCGGAGGTCGACGTCGCCAAGCAGCGCCTGCCAGCGCGTCGTGTCCGCTGCATCCATCACCACCTCGACTTGACAACGATTTTCGTTTCTACAGGGTTTGAGCGGAACGGACCACCCTGACCGAGGAGACAACGTGCTCAAGCGAGTGCGCCCAGGCGTCGCGATCCTGGCGATCTTGGCCTCGGCGGCGTACGGCGACGGCCCTAATGGCCCATGAGCCAACACGAGACCAAGATCCCCGCCATGGTGACGACCACCCAGATCCCGGACGTCTCGCGGCCGGTCGAGGGCGACGCGGCGGGGATCACCCAGTTGCTCAGGCCGAACGTGGCCGCACGACTTCGACCCGGGCCTGTCGCGGTCGCCGGAGTCGGCGGCCCCACGACTACGGCCTGCTGCACCCTCCGGTGCTGCCTGCCGTCGCCCGGCTGATCAACGCCACGCTCGACAGAGCGCCGGCGCGACTTTGAGAAAGGCTGCCATGCACTCCCAGCTCTACGGCCGGTTAGCGGCGATCGTCACCGCGGTCGCCCTCCTGGCGGGCTGCTCCGGCACCACGCCCAGCACCGCACCGGCCACCGCCGGCTCACAGCCGACAGGCACCGGCACGGTACGCTACGCCGCGCCTGGCTCCCCCTCCAACGCCGTCACCGACCCGCACGGCCTGCTGCCCGGCGAGAGCGACATGGTCAGAATGGCGCTGACCTACGACGTTCTCACCCTCCCCGGCGCCGACGGCTCGACCAAGCCGCGCCTCGCCACAGCGTGGCGGCCCGACGCCACCCTGACCAAGTGGCGGATCACCATCCGGGACGACGCGAAGTTCTCCGACGGCCGCCAGGTGAAGGCGGCAGACGCGCTGTTCTCGCTCCGCCGGATGGGCAAGAAGGCGGCGGAGAACTTCGGCCGCATGGCCATGTTCGACCTCGACACCTCCAAGGTGATCGACGACACCACCTTCGAGTTGGTGACCACGAAGCCTTACGCCGAGGTGGGCAAGGCGCTGGAAGGCGCGACCTTCGTCGTACCGGAGGGCAGCGACGACTTCGGCAAGCCGGTCCCCGGCTCCGGCCCGTTCCGACCGACCAGCAAGGGCGGGGCGCAGGCGGTGGTGTTCGAAAGGAACGACGCCTGGTGGGGCCCCAAGCCGCCGACCGCCGTCATCGAGGTACGCGCCGTACCGGACCCGCAGGCACGCGCCCAGGCGCTGCTGTCCGGGCAGGTCGACCTGGCCGGAGGAGTGCCCGCCACGCTGGTGAAGCAGCACGAGAGCAACAGCGCGGTACGTGTCCTCCGCAGGCCGGGCGCGACCCTGTACCCACTGGTCATGCGCATGGACACCAAGCCCTTCGACGACCGCCGGGTACGCGAGGCCGTACGACTCGCCCTGGACCGCAAGCAACTCCTGGACACCGTCTTCCTCGGCTACGGCGAGGTCGGCAACGACCTGATCACCCCAAGGACCCGACCAGCCCCGCGAACCTGCCGCAGCGCACCCGTGACCTCGCCCGCGCGAAGGCCTTGATGGCCGAGGCGGGCCTGGCCGGCGGCATCGACCTCACGCTGCACACCACCACCGCCTACCCGGGCATGGACAGCGCCGCCACACTGATCTCCCAGCAGCTTGCCGACATCGGGATCCGGGCGAAGGTGCGCCTGGAGCCGCCGGACACCTACTTCTCCGCGGTCTACGCGCGCAAGCCTTTCTACCTCAGCTATCTGGGCGGCATCCCGTTCCTGGACGTGGTCAGGGTGACGCTCACGCCCGGCTCTCCCACCAACGAGACGGCGTGGAAGGACCCCGCCTGGTCCGCCGGCCTGGACAAGGCGCTGGCCGAGCCGGAAGAGGCCAAGCGGCGCTCCCTCTTGTCGGACCTGCAGGCTCGCCTCCGCGACCAGGGCGGCTACGCGATCTGGGCGCTCAGTGACCGGCTGGACCTTGCCAAGGCGGGGTTGAGTGGCGTTCCCGAGGGGATCGGCTTCGCCTCGGCGTTCATCGACCAGGTGCGGCTGGACGGCTGACGTGCGCCAGGTGCCGCGGCCGGTCGGTGCGCTGGTCAGGAGTGGGCTGCTGCTGGCGGAGCAGGGACTGGATGCGCCCCTGCACGTCCGCTACCTCGACTGGCTGTCCGGGGTGCTGACCGGCGCGCCCGGAGTCTCGCTCATCACCGGGCGGCCGGTCGCCGACCTGGTGGCGGAGCGGGCCGCCGTGACGCTCACCCTGGCCGTGGCCGCGCTGGCGGTGAGCGTCCCCCTCACGGCGGCCCTGGCCCGGGCCGCAGTCCGCGGTCCCCGGCGGCTGCGGCCCGGGGTGAACGCCGTGGTCGTGGCCGGCGCGGCCCTGCCCCAGGCCGTGGTGGCCGCCGCGCTGGTCGCCTGGCTGTCGGCGGGCTGGGGGCTGTTCCCGCCGGTGTCGATGCTGCCCGCGGGAGAGCCCCCATGGCACCGGCCGGACCTGCTGGCGCTTCCCGTGCTCACGCTCGCGCTGCCGACCGCCGCTTACGGCGCCGCCCTGCTCCGCGGTGCGATCGCGGACGTGGTGGCCCGGCCATACGTGCGCGACGCCGAACTCCGCGGCCTGCCACCGGCCGCGATCCTGTTCCGTTACGTGCTGCCGATGGTGGCCGCGCCCGCCACCCGCCTGCTCGCGGTGATCCTCGGCGGGCTGGTGGCCGGGACCGCGGTGGTGGAGACCCTGTTCGGCCTGGCCGGGCTGGGTGAGCTGCTGGTCACGGCCATTTCGACGCGGGACGTGCCGGTCGTCCAGAGCGTCGCCCTGCTCGCCGCGGCCGTCGTGGTGGCCGGGCTGCTCGCCGCCGACACGGCCGCCCACACCACCTCGGGAAGAGACCATGAAGCGCTCTGACGCGGCCGCAGACGGCTCGATCACGAAGCGCCGTGCCGTGCTGGTCCTCAGGGCCTCGGACGGCCCGCTGATGAAGCGCCTTGCCGTGCTGATCCTCGGGATGGTGACCGGGGCCGCGCTCCTGGTGGCGATGGGCGGCGAGGCGCTGGCCGGGCGCAACCCGGCCGCGATTGCCGCGCCCCCGTGGGCCGGGCCCGCGCCCGGACTGCCGCTTGGCGCCGACGGGCTGGGCCGGGACGTGCTGGCCAGAGTCCTGGCCGGCGGGCGGGACCTGACCTTGACCTCGCTGGCCGCCGCCCTGACGGCCTCGGCCCTGGGGG
>NZ_VCKY01000382.1 GCF_005889735.1 Nonomuraea turkmeniaca | reverse complement strand
ACGCCAGGCTCACTTTTCTCGCCCAGGCCTTCCCCCGGTTCCGGACAGGACACCCCAGTGCTGAGCGACCACGGCGCCAGTGCCCGCCCTGACGGTTCGTCCGAAGCTTGGAGGAAGCAGAGCGTCGGCGCGCCCGCCCGGCAAACGGAGGAGCGGACCGACCTCGGTCCTCCGAGAGGCACCGGCCGCCGCCCGGAACTGCCGAAACGTCGCCCTCAGGCGAACATGGCGCCCGAGCTTCTCAACGCTCCCGCACCCCAGGATGACGATGCGGACCCCGGCATTGATCATGGGCTGATGGCGTCATTCATGAAGGGGATGCGCAGTGGCCAGGAAGAAGGCCGGAAAGACGGGACTGGTAACACCGGTCTGTAGAACATTTAACCCAGAAGGAGCGTCCCATTGAGCGCCGTCTCGTCGAACAAGATTTCCGATCTCGCCTGGCTGCTGAAGGGCCTGTCCCAGGAGGTCCCTGGCATTCGGGGCAGTGTGCTGCTGTCCTCCGACGGACTGATGAAAGCCAGCCACGGTCTGGACCGCGACAGCTCGGAATATCTCGCGGCACTCGCCTCCGGACTTTTTTCCATGGCGCGGAGCGCCTGTAACAAGTTCGATGGCGGCAACGAAGTCCGCCAGGTCGTCACCGAACTCAAGTCCAGCCGGCTGTTCATCTCGTGGGCCGGCCACAACTCGGTTATCGCGGTGCTGGCGGGGGGAGACGCCGACCCGGCCGTCGTCGGTCTTGAGATGGCTCGGCTGATCAAGGCCGTCCGTCCCTTCCTGGACACGGCGATCCGCCCGCCGGCAGCTGGTTCTGGTGACAGGACCCGATGAACATGGCCGGTGACGACGAAGTATGGCTTGATGACGAAGCCGGCCCCCTGATACGTCCGTACACCGTGAACGCGGGCCGCACCCGCCCGACCGTGGAACTGGATCTGCTCTCATTGGTGGTCACCACGGGTCGGGCCGGTTCGGACGTGGATCCGGAACATGTCAAGGCTCTCGAGCTGTGCCACACGCCGGTCTCGGTCGTCGAGGTGGCGGCGAACCTACGACTTCCCGTGATGGTCACCAAGGTGCTCCTCGCGGATCTGGTGGACTGCGGAGCCATAGTCACCTGGGCATCGTCTTCTTCGTCCAGCCACGTCACCGACCGAGTTCTCCTGGAGAAGCTGCTCGATGGTTTACAACGAATCTGAGGTGCCCCCCACCCAGGTCAAGATTCTGATCGCGGGTGGATTCGGCGTCGGAAAGACGACCTTCGTCGGCGCGGCGAGCGAGATCGAGCCACTGAGCACGGAAGAGCTCATCACGGCGGCCAGCATGGGCATCGACAATCTCAGCAGGACGGGGGACAAGTCCACAACGACAGTTGCATTTGACTTCGGCCGTATCACCATCCACCGGCATGACATCGTGCTCTACCTGTTCGGGACGCCTGGGCAGGAGCGCTTCTGGTTCATGTGGGACGAGCTGTCCGCAGGAGCGCTCGGCGCCATTGTGCTGGCCGATACCCGGCGGCTGCAGGATTGTTTCGCCGCCGTCGACTTCTTCGAGAATCGGGGCATCCCGTTCCTGGTCGCGGTCAACGAATTCGACGATGCGTTCCCCTATGAACCGGGAGAGGTGCGAGCCGCGCTCGAACTCGACGCCCGCGTGCCCATCTTGTTGTGCGACGCACGGGATACCGCTTCCGCGATGTCGGTACTCCGGTCACTGGTCCAGCATCTCCTCGCCGCCGCGCCCGCCCCTTCCGTCTGATTAATTTCTCCAGAACTCATCGCGGACCTGTCCACGCACGGACGCATGCCGGCGACCGTGTGAGCCGCCGGGTTCGGGCGGGCTGCACCTCTGGGAGTGGAGATGATCAGGTTGCCCTCCGCGCGGAGGGCACCCTGACCACCGGTGGATGGGGTCATGGTCGCGGTGCCACCAGCGAGGGCGGGGAGAGATAAGGGAAGCCTGTGCGGAGCGTCCCCGTGGCGGAGCTGGGGTCGAGGCCCATCGCGATCGGCGTGTTGAGCACCAGCCCGAACATGACTTCCGGCGTGCAGTCCGTCAGGCCGCGGCCGTTACGCCTGTTGGGAGTGAACTCCGCCGTCGTTCCGATCTCGTATCGCAGAATGTCGGGAAAGATCAGGTCGCGAACCTGGCGAGCATGGCCAGAGGGGTCCTGGTGGGTGCCCATGACGCTGACCACGTCCGCGACCAGCTTTTCTACGAGCGCCCCGTAGATGACGCGATCCTCGCTCGGCTGAGTGGTGTTGTATTCACTGGAGCGTTCGGTGTCGTCCGGATTGAAGATGGTGTTGACCAGTGGCTGCGCGCATCGGTTGATCTGGCGCCAGCCGCCCGCATCGGTCGGCAGGACGCTCGTCCCCCAGAAGCCGATGGAGGCCGTCTCGAACGCGGTGTCCGGGACCTCGACCACGATGGCGCTGACATTGGTGCCGTCGAAGACGTTCTGCGGGTTGTCGCGGTCCCAGCCGTCCAGGTTGAGCGGGCTGCCCGTGGCGACGGCCTTCACGACGGCGGTGACGACCGAGCCTTCGATGAAGAAGGGGTCCCCGGCCGGCCCCGCCCAGACGCGAACTCCAGCCTCCCCGGTGATCTCCTCTTCGGTCCGTCCCGTGGCCACGGTCACCCCGGTGGCGTCGCGGTTCCGCGCGTCCGCTCCGTCGAGCCTGCGAAGCTCGATCGACTGCCTGCCATCGGCCTCGCGGGCGCCGAAGGTGGCCCGATAGGTGATGTCCTCGACCGCGTCGCCGTCCACATCGATCTTGAACTCGTAGAGCGCTTCAGGATGGAAGCCGTCAGAGCCGGAGAGCGGGTTCACATTGATGACGAAGACGGTTCCCGATATCCCCCGGAAAAGATAGACATCGCTGATGTCAAGGCGCTTGTCCTGGCGGGCAAGTGGCGAGTCGAGATGGTGAGACATGGAGCTCCTTGGAAGCCAATGATTGGTGTCACGGGTGCGAGATGATCTGCGCCCACCAGATGACCTTGCCGATGCCCGACGCGGCCGCCTCGAAGCCCCAATCCTTGGCAAGGGCGTCCACAATGGTCAGCCCGCGATACTGCTCGTCGTCGTGTGCGGCCCGGATCAACAGGGGCGGGCGAGAGTCGGGATCGGAGATCTCGAAGCGCAGCGTGTCTCCGGACAGGCTGATGCGAAAGTGGATGAAGCCCGCTCTTCGCAGCTCGGGATGTACATGCTTGGCGGCGTTGGTGGCCACTTCGGAGGTGATCAATTTCGCGTCGTCGATGGTTTCCGCAGGCACCCCCCAGAGCGTCAGGGTGCTCTCTGCCATTCGACGTGCGACGATCGGCTGGAAGCCGTCCAGGTGCCATTCGCAGGACGTCGCCCGCTCCGCTGTTCCCTGGATCATCTGCCACCACTGAATTCGGGACGCTCAATCGTTTGATATGACGAATTCGATGTTATGGCGATCGAGGGGTTTCTTCCGGTTTCCATCTGCACAGTGATGCGGTCAGCCGGTTTCATGCTGCTGGGTCAGCCTGGGGTGAATGCCTTCTGCCAGAGGGCATGCCGCGGCCGGGAGGTGTCCTGCTGCGACAGCCTGGCTGATTCCAATATGCGGAAGGCGAGCACAATGTCGTGCCGTGCGGAAGGCGCGTTCAGCAAGGACCTGGAAAGCATGCCTTCAACGCGGACCAGGCGCTTGCGCGCGGCCGGCACGGATAGTCCCAGCGTCGACGCGGTCGTGTCCAGCCGGGCATTGCTCCTCAGCCAGGTCTGTACGGTCTCGAGAAGACGCGGGTCGCCCTCGTGAAGCGGGGTGAGATACGACTCCGCCCAGTGGAAGACTGCAGGAGTGCCAAGGAGCGCGTCCAACGTCGCTTCGCCGGGTTCGTCGTTGTCGGGCCGCGACGGCTGAGCGAGGAGGCGCAGCGCGAGCTGCGTTTCCGCCTGGGTGGCGAGATCGTTCAGATCACAGCCCAGGAGTCGCTCGATGTGGCGCAGCCGGGCGGACAGCGTGTTGCGGTGGATCTTCAGCTGGCGTGTCGCTGCGCTGAAGAAGGTGAGCCAGGACGTGAGGGTGTCCTTCAACTCCTCGGCGTCGGGATCCTGGCGGCGTTCGGGCTGATGAGCCAGCAGGGGGCGCAGCGATGTGGCCGCCCATCGGTGGCCGCCCGCGCCCAGCAACGATGCTAAGTCCTCGCGCGAACTGAATGTCGCGCACCGCGCGTCGATTCCCCTGGCGACCGCGAGCGCATGAAACGCGTGTTGGTATCCCGCCGCCACATCGCGCAGGTTCACCAGTCGCCCGGCTCCGACGTAGCACCCCGGGTTGCTCGCCACCAGTGCACGCAACGCCTGGTCCAGCGAGTTGTCCGCCTCTTCTGATGCGGCCGGGGCCAGGATGATGAGGTGGCGGGTATAGACGGGGCAGGACACGATCCACGCGCGGCCCTTGGTGACCTCGGCGCACCTCCTGGCGTAATCACCTCTGCGGTTCGCCGGGCATTCCACGATGTACACGCGGGTGAGATCGGGTAGCCGCGCCCCCAAAGCGCCGGCGACGCGTCTTGCCGCCTGGACATGGCCGAGCATGAGCAGATGCAGGACCGCCTCGCGGCTGTGCGACTCCGCCAGCTCGACCTGCCGCGAGTGGCGGCCGAGCTCTTCCATCCGCCACCGAAGCCACAGCAGGCTCCCTGCGTCGGACACCAGGCTCCGCATCTCGGAGGGGAACGGTTCGTCCCTGGCGACGATGAGAACCGGGTTCGGCTCCTGACTGCCGATGGACATGATGTGGGCGACCTGCGTGCCCAGGCTGATGGCGGCGGATCGGGTCTGCTTGGCGACGACGCGGCGGATGTCCTTCTCCGCCCGGGAGAAGAGCTCTTCCGGGTGCCCGGGGAAGGCGTACAGCGGAGAGCCGGAGGGGTCGACCAGCACCGCGTGCCCGGATATCTGCCGGGCGAGCCATTGCAGAAGACGGCTCAGGCCATCCGGCTGCAGCGCTATGCGCTGCATCGCCTTCAGCTGATGGGTGTGCTCGTGGAGCTCGCGCCGCTGTTCCTGGCGGATGACGCGGTGGATTCGGGCACAGGCATGTGGCGCGTCATCCGACACGGTGAGCAGCGGGACGCCGTGTTCTCTGGCGGCCAGCAGAGATTCCGACAGAGCGTCGTCTCCGATGGTTCCCGCCAGGATCACTCCGGCGGCGTTTCCCACGGCCGGCCAATCGATGCGCGGCCCGGCCGGCAGGACGAGCAGCACATCGTTCAGCGCGTGAATCGGCGTCCTGGCTCCCGCGCTCGCCGCCCACATCCCCTCGGCGACCGCTGCCACCGGCCTCCCGCCGTGCTGAACCACGTCCTCACGGTTCACGAACCGCAGGTCCAAGTCGGGCTGGCTCACCAAACCGCTCAGAGTTGGCATGCCTGCGTGCTCCTCTCCGACGCCGGCGAAGGACCGGCTCGTGTGGTCGCGCCCCACCGGGCAAGCCGCACCCAGGTGCCCAATCACACAAAAGTAGCGCCCGATGACAACAAGCGGATACGGTCGGTCGACTCGTGATAGCCGTCGCCCAAGGCGACGAGCTCGTTGCGGCCATCGGCCCGAACGTCGAACATCACCAGCGTGCTCGAGTCGGATGTTGGCGTCGATGCCGTGGACCCCCAGGCAGACCGCCCGGCTTGACCTTGACGCGACGTCAACCTGTCCAATGGGGGTGACGGAAGCCGAGGGAAAGGGATGGGATGGTCAGAGCCGCGCTACGGGTCCTGGGGTTCGAGCTCAAGGGCCTGGCCAGCATCGGTCTGTGGATCGTGCGCCGCCGGCACGGTGTGCCCGCGGGTGCGATCGCCGTGACGTACGCGAAGGAACAGGCGTTCACGTTATGGCTGATGTTGTTCGCCATGGCGGTCGAGACCGTGGTCGTGGACCTGCTGCTGGTCGCGACGGGGGTGCCCGACTGGATCCGGTTCACGGTGCTGATCGCCGACGTGTACGGGCTGCTATTCGGGGTCATGCTGGCCGCGGCCAGCTGCACCCGGCCGCACGTCGTCACGGCGGACGAGGTGCGCATCAGGTACGCCGCGTACTTCGACGTGCGGGTGCCCCGCGACCGCATCGCCGCCGTGCGCGTGAGCCGCAACGACAACGAGAGCCAGATGGTCTCGGTCAAGGACGGGCGCCTGAGGGTGGCGGTCGCGTCCCGGACCAACGTGACGATCGAGCTGACGGAGCCGGTCGCGTTCGTCCGGCCGCTCGGCAGCCGGGCCGAAGCCAGCGTGATCAGCTTCTTCGCCGACGACCCGAAGGCGTTGGCGAACGCCCTGGCGTCCATGGAGGGCACGAGCGTCTAGGCGAACCCTTTTTGCGGGGTTACGTTCCTTAGAGCACCATCTCGGGATCTTCCACCCTCGACCTCGGATGGAGGCGCCGCCATGAGATCAACCATCCTCGCGGCGATCGCAACGCTCCTGTTACCCCTGGCGGCCACCCC
>NZ_VCKY01000381.1 GCF_005889735.1 Nonomuraea turkmeniaca | reverse complement strand
TCTTCGGGGTGGGGCTCGACGACACGCCGGGCGAGGCGCTGGCGGCGAGGGGCGGCTTGGCGGCGGACGAGTCACGGATGGCCTTGGTCGCGATGGTGCGGATCTTCACCCAGTCCGGATAGCCGGTGTTGATCAGCGGCGGCACGAACTGCACGCTCGTCACCTTCGCGTTCTTGACCTTCAGCGCGAGCGGCACCAGGTGGGAGAGCATGGGCCGCGGGATGTCGGTTCTGATCAGCTCCTTGGTGGCGAGCGCGATGCTGTTGAACTTGGTCAGCACCGTCCCCGGATTCGCCTCGTCGAGCAGCGCGCCGAGCACGCAGCGCTGGCGGCGCATCCGGGTGTAGTCGTCGCTGTTGGTACGCGAGCGGGCGTACCACATGGCGTCGGCGCCCTTCAGCTTGCGCGTGCCCGCCTTGACCAGGCCCTCGTTGTACTTGCCGAACACGACGTCCGTCTCCACGGTGATCGTGATGCCGCCGATCGCGTCGATGAGCCGGGCGAAGCCCCACATGTTGACCAGGGCGTACCAGTCGACCTTGAGGCCCAGCGTGTAGCCGATCGTGTCCATCAGGACCTTGGGGCCCTGCCGCTGCTTGCCGCCGAAGATCTCCGGGTGCGCGTCGGCGTACTCCCAGACGCTGTTGAGCAGGTCGCTGCGCCCGCCGGCGGCGTCGGGCGGCAGCCGGAACCCGTTGGGGAAACGCTCGGCCATGGGCGTGCCCGGACGGAACCGCACGTTCTCCAGGTTGCGCGGGAGGCTGAACAGCACGGTGTTGCCGGTCTTCACGTCCACACTGGCCAGGTTCATGCTGTCGGTACGCACGCCCACCCGGTGGTCGTCGGCGTCCCCGCCGAGGAGCAGGATGTTGACCCGCTGCCGCCCCGCCCACGGGTCCTCGGGCTTCGGCTGCGCCGCGGCCGGCGACTCGCCGTTGGACGGGCTCTCCTGGAAGATCTCGTTGAGCGTCTGCTGCGAGGTCCACACGAACTGCCCGACCCACCCGAACGGCACCATCACCACGACGGCGAGCAGCCCGGCCAGCGTGCCGGTGACGATCTGCCCGGCCTGTGGCAGCCGCCCCGGCCGCAGCACCACGAACGAGTGCACGATCAGGCCGAACCACGCCAATCCCAGGACCCCGGCGCCGACGATGATCGCGGTCAGCCGGGAGTTCTCGACCAGCGAGCCCGCGAGGTTGTCGAGGTCGTTCATCAGCCACACCGCGAGCAGCGCCAGTAACGCCGCGGCATAGCAGGAGATCAGGATGAGGCCGGTCTTGCGCCAGCCCGCGCGCAGGTGAGCCGCCCCCGGCACCAGTGCCGTGAGCACCAGCCAGCCGAGGACCTCGCCGGCGTTCGCCGGTCCCTTCGCCTGCTGCACGCCATCCCCGTTTCCCCGAGTGCCGACCCTAGGCCTGAATCGAGTCGGCAGCCTACGCATGGAATACGAAATATGTCTTTATCGGAGAGTGAACATCAGTAACCGAATAAAATTCGGGTATGCCCTTCTCTGGGATCGACCACGGCGTGGACGACCGAGTCGCCACCATCACATTGAACCGCCCCGATCGCCGCAACGCGCTCACCTTTACGATGCGAGAAGAGTTGCTGGAGGCGTTCGACCTCGCCGACGCCGACGCCGACGCCGACGTGCGCGCGGCTCATGGCCGAGCGGGCCGCGCGCCCGACATGGTGGAAGGCGTCACGGCGTTCCTGGAGAAGCGAGAGGCCGGCTTCCCCATGAAGGTGAGCAAGGATCTGCCGCCGAGTGTGCCCTTCCGGCCGGAAAATCCCTATGGTGGCTAGCATGTACGAGATCACCACGCTGCGCCTCCCGGACGACTTCGAGGGCGAAGTCGTCGCGACGCTGATCTCCAGGACCGCCGGATCCCGCAGGGCGGTGCTCTACCTGCACGGGTTCACCGACTACTTCTTCCAGGATCACCTGGCCGACCACTACGTCCAGCGCGGCATCGACTTCTACGCGCTCGACCTGCGCAAATACGGTCGCTCGTTGCTGCCGCACCAGACCAGGGGCCTGATCAGGAGCGTCACCGACTACTTCCCCGAGATCGACGAGGCCGTACGGATCATCAGGCAGGACCACGACGAGCTGACGATCAACGCGCACTCGACCGGCGGCCTGATCGCCCCGCTGTGGGCCGACCGGGTCCGCGGGCGCGGCCTGGTGCACGGCCTCGTGCTCAACAGCCCGTTCTTCGACCTGAACGTGTCCACGCCGCTGCGCGTCGCCGCCGACCTGCTGAAGACGCCGCTGTCGTACACGCGCAGGGCGCTCCCGCTGGGGATCAGCACCGTGTACGGGCAGACCCTGCACCGCGACCACCACGGCGAGTGGGACTACGACCTGGAGTTCAAGCCGCTGAGCGGTTTTGCCGTGCACGCCATGTGGCTGGCGGCCATCCGGCGGGCGCAGCGGCGCCTGCACGCGGGTCTCGCGGTGGACGTGCCGGTGCTGGTGCTCGCCTCGTCGACGGGCCTGCGGGTACGCGACTTCGTCCCGGAGGCGCGCTCGGCCGATATCGTGCTGGACCCGCGGCAGATCGCCCGCTGGGCCGCCTCGGTCGGGCCGCACGTCACCTGCGTACGCATCCAGGAGGGCCTGCACGACCTGGTGTTGTCCGCCGAGCCGGTGCGCAAGCAGGTGTTCGCCGAGCTCGACCGCTGGATGAACGCCTTCGTCTACCAGGGGAACGAGAACAGCCCGTAGTAGGCCGCCGCCACCATCAGCAGCCCGGTGCCGCCCAGCACGCCCGCGACCGCGACGTGCTGCCAGCGGCTCGGCTGCATGCCCTCACGCAGCGCCGACACGAACGCCGCCACCGCCGTGACCTCCTGGATCAGCATGAGCACGGCCAGCAGCCGCACGACCAGCCAGCCGGCCAGCACGGCCGGCCAGGCGCCCGCCTGGTTGATCGAGAACAGCACCAGCAGCATGATGAACGCCACCACCGACGCCAGCAGGCCCAGGCTGGTCCACGCGATCCTGACCAGCCGGCGCCTGATCGGCCGCCACAGGCGGGCGTTGCTCTCGACGGTGAGGTGGCCGCGGCCGCGCAGGCGGACGAGGACGGCGGCGACAGGGCCGGCCACGTAGCCGACCGCGGCCAGGCAGATCGTCAGGCCCAGCATCGTGCCGCCCGCGTACCAGGGGGCCTCGGGCACGTCGCTGGCCTCGAACCGCTGCACGGGGGTGGCGCCCGCCATGTGCACCGCCGGCTTCCCGGTGGCGGGCAGGCCGGTGATCCAGTTGGTGAGGGTCTCCAGATAGCCCTTGGTGAACGGCCCGCCGTGGACGCGCATGGCGTGGTCGCCCTTGGCCATGAACCGGATCGTGTAGTCGTCGTTGCCCGCCTTGTCCATGGCCGTGATGAGCGCCTTGGTGGACTCGACGAAGGGGATCGAGGGGTCGGTGGTGCCGTAGAACGCCAGGACCGGCTGCTTGATCTGGCTTAAAGCGGGCATCGCGTCGTACCGCAGGAAGTTGAAGCCGACCCCGCCCATCGCCCTGGTGAGCAGGTCGCGCGCGCCGACCGGGGCGCGCAGCCTGAGCAGCTGCTCGTTCAGCGCCCAGGCGACCTGACGTAGCGGAGAGACGTTCGGCGAGGACACCAGCACCACGAATCCCACCGCCGTGCTCTTGGCCGCCGCGATCGGCACCACCCAGCCGCCCTCGCTGACGCCCCAGATGCCCACCCGCGTGGGATCGACCTCGGGCAGCGTACGCAGGTACTCCACCATGCGCAGCGCGTCGTCCGCGAGCAGCGCGAAGTCGCGTTCGCGGAAGTTGTAGCCGATCGTGCGCTTGTCGAACGCGATCGTCACCACGCCCGCCTTGGCCAGGAACTCCGCCTGCGGCGTGAACTCGGTACGCGAGCCGTTGCCCGACCCCGACACGAACACCATCGCCGGATGCCGCCCAGGAGTCATGGGCATCCGCAGCGTGCCCTCCAGCCGCTGGCCCTCGGCGGAGACCGAGATCTCCCGCCGGTGGACGGAGGCGACCGCCACGACCGGCCGCGCCTCGCTCACCGGCTGTGGCGCGATCGCCTGGAACGCCGGCTCCGCCTTGAGCGGCGGCGGGTCGAACGCGGGCGGCAACACGTAGCCGACCGTCGCAAGAGCCACCAGCACAAGACCGGCGGCTACGCTCAAGGTGCCACGGCCCGCGCGCATCGGCCTCCCCATGTGCGTTGATTTGCCCGCTCCGATCGTCCAGCCTACTCCTGGCTGGTGGGACCATAGGGGCCGCTTTTGTCGGTGAGAACTGTTAGCTTCCTGCGACATGCGGATCCTGCACACCTCCGACTGGCATCTGGGTCGCACCTTCCATCGCGAGAGCCTGCTCGCGGGGCAGGCGGCCTTCGTCGATCACCTGGTGGAGACGGTGCGGGCCGAGCGGGTCGACGTGGTGGCCGTCGCCGGCGACGTCTACGACCGGGCGCTGCCGCCGGTCGACGCGGTCGCGCTCTTGGACGAGGCGCTCGCCCGGCTCGTGTCGGCGGGGGCGCGGGTGGTGCTGATCAGCGGCAACCACGACTCGGCGCTGCGGCTGCGGTTCGGGTCGGCGTTGTTCGAGGCGGCCGGGGTGCACGTACGCGCCGCGCCGGCTCTCTCCTGGGAGCCGGTGCTGGTGGACGAGGTGGCCTTCTACGGGATCCCCTACCTGGAGCCTGAGCTGGTCCGCGCGCCCTGGGAGCTGCCGGATCGCAGCCACACCGCCGCGATCACGTACGCGATGGACCGGATCAGGGCCGATGCCGCCCGCCGCCGCGCGTCGGTGGTGGTGTCCCACTGCTTCGTGACCGGCGGGCAGGCCAGCGACAGCGAGCGGGACATCAGCGTGGGCGGGGTGGCCCACGTGCCGCTGGCGGCGTTCGACGGGGTGGACTACGTGGCGCTGGGGCACCTGCACGGGCGGCAGCGTATGTCGGAGACCGTGCGTTATTCGGGGTCGCCGCTGGCCTACTCCTTCTCCGAGGCCGGGCAGGTCAAGGGGTCGTGGCTGGTGGACCTGGGGTCGTCGGTGGAGTTCGTGCCGGCGCCGGTGCCCCGGCCCGTCGCGCGGCTGCGCGGGGAGCTGGAGGAGCTCCTGGCAAATCCGAAATATGCCGACCTCGAAGGCCACTGGCTGCAGGTCACCCTCACCGACGCCGTCCGCCCCAAATCCGCCATGGACCGGCTGCGTGCCCGCTTCCCTCACACGCTCGCCCTCTCCTTCGACCCGGTCGGCGCCGTGCCCTCCGTCCAGCCCGCACGGCTGAGCGGGCGGCCCGAGGCGGAGGTCGCGCTCGATTTCGTCAGGGAAGTCCGCGGCGAGCCTGCCGCACCTGAGGAGGAAGACCTGCTAAGACAGGCCATCGAGGCGTCGAGGGCGAAGGAGACGATGGCGTAGATGCGGCCGCACCGGCTCACGCTGACGGCGTTCGGGTCCTTTCCCGGCACCGAGACGGTCGATTTCGACGTCCTGGCCGAGGCCGGCCTCTTCCTCGTCCACGGACCCACCGGGGCGGGCAAGACCACGATCCTCGACGCGCTGTGCTTCGCCCTCTACGGCCAGGTCCCGGGGCAGCGCAACAGCGCGCGCAGCCTCCGTTGCGACCACGCCCCGCCCTCGGCCGGGCCGTCGGTCACCCTGGAGGTGTCGATCCGGGGCCGCTTACTCCGCATCCAGCGCTCGCCCGCCTGGCACCGGCCCAAGCTGCGAGGCACGGGGTTCACGGAGGAGAAGTCCAAGGTCGTCGTCTCGGAGCGGCTCGGGTCCTCCTGGCACGGTTTGACGACCCGGCTGGACGAGGCGGGGGACCTGGTGGGCGGGCTGCTCGGCATGAACGCCGACCAGTTCTGGCAGGTGGCCATGCTGCCCCAGGGCGACTTCGCCAAGTTCCTGCGAGCGGACGGGGAGGAGCGGGCCAAGCTCCTGGAGCGGCTGTTCACGGTCAAGGTCTTCACGGCGGCGGAGTCGTGGCTCGCCGAGCAGCGCAAGCTGGCGTGGCGCGAGGCGCAGGAGCTCCGGCAACAGGTGGACTTCGCCATCCAGCGCGTGGAGGAAGCCGCTGGCGACGGCCTCCGCACGTCACTCACCCACCCGGCACCGGCGGAGACGCCACCGGATCCCGGCACCGACCCCCTGCGGTGGGCAGGGGCGTTGCTCGACGCCGCGCGGGCCGTCGTGGTGCGGACGGCCCAGGAAGACGCGGCGGCGGGGCAGGCGTTGCGGGCGGCACGCCTGCGTTTCGACCAGGCCACCGCCCTCGCCGACAGGCAGCGCCGCCACGCCGAGGCGCTCACCGCGCGCCGCACGCTCGACGAGCGCGCGGACGAACGCGCCGACCTGCAGGCCATTCTCGACGACGCCGCCCGAGCGGACCGCGTGATCCCCCTCATCACCGCGACCAGGCAACGCGAGGAAGCCGCCGCCAAGGCCCGCACCATGGCCGCCGACGCCCTGTCCCGGGCCCGCCCCC
>NZ_VCKY01000380.1 GCF_005889735.1 Nonomuraea turkmeniaca | reverse complement strand
CCCCAGCGCGTCCCCCTTGGGCACCTCCCCCGACCGCAGCAGCGCGACCACCTCGGCCGACAGCAGCACCCGCCCGGTGGCCACGGCACTTCGTGCCGACACGTTCTTGGCGGACACGTCCACCATGCGCGCGGCGCCCGTCTCGTCGATGTGCGTCAGCTCGCTCACAGGCCCTCCTTCGCCGGTCCTCTGAGCACGCAGGGTCGTTCACTCACAGCCGGATCACCTCCACCTCGGTGCCGCCGGGCACCTCGGTCACGTCCTCGGGCACCACGATCAGCGCGTTCGCCGAGGCCAGGGCCGCCAGCTGGTGTGAGCCCTGCCCGTGCACGGGCGACACGGTGCCGTCGGAGGCAAGGACGCCCCGCAGGTACGACCGCCGCCCCGCGGGCGAGCGCAGCGGGCCGGTGACGTACGCGGTCAGCGATTCCGGCAGGCCGCCGGGCAACCCACGCATTTTGTCGAGCGCAGGACGTACGAACAGCATGAAGGACACGAACGACGACACCGGATTGCCGGGCAGGGCGAAGATCGGCACCTGGTCCTCTCCCAGGACGCCGAACCCCTGCGGCATCCCCGGCTGCATGGCGACCTTCTCGAAACGTACGGTGCCCAGCGGCGACAGAGCCTCCTTGACCGGCTCGTACGCCCCCATCGACACCCCGCCGCTGGTGATGATCGCGTCGGCCCGCATCAGATGCGTGTCGAGCCGGTCGAGCAGCACGGCCGGGTCGTCCCCGACGGAGCCGGCCCGGAACCCCTCCGCCCCCGTCTCCCGCACCGCGGCCGTCAACGTGAAGCTGTTGGAATCCCAGATCTGCCCGGGAGCCAGCTGCCCACCCGGCTCCACCAGCTCGGCGCCCGTGGAGATGACGACGACCCGAGGCCGCGGCCGCGCCAACACGCGCCGCCGTCCCACCCCGGCGATGATCCCCAGCTGCGCCGCGCCGATCACGGTGCCCGGCTTGAGCACGACCTCGCCGGCCTGGACGTCCTCCCCGGCCCGGCGGATCGCGTTGCCTTCCTGTACGGGACGGTCGATCGTGACGGAGACCGTCCCCCCGTCGGTCCACTCCACCGGCACCACGGCGTCGGCGCCCGCCGGGAGGGGTGCCCCGGTCATGATGCGTACGGCGTGCCCCGGCCCCACTGCCCGCAGCTCGACGGACCCGGCCGCCACGTCATCGATCACCGGCAACGTCACCGGAACTGCGGAAATATCCGCAGAACGCACGGCATAGCCGTCCATGGCCGAGTTGTCGAAGGGCGGCAGCGGTACCGGTGACGACAGCTCCTCGGCCAGCGTCGCCCCCAGCGCCTGCTCCAGCTCAAGCTCCAGCGGCGCCAGAGGACGCACGGTGGCCAGGATCTCGGCCAGGTGCGTATCAACTGATTTCATCGAGGAACTCCCGCAACCACGGCACGAACTCCCCAGCCAGATCCTCCCGATCCGCCGCGAACTTCACCACGGTCCGCAAATAATCAAGCTTGTCCCCTGTGTCATACCGCCGCCCCCTGAACAACACTCCGTGCACCGGGCCGCCCTCGTGGGAGCCGCGACCGGCGAGCGTGCGCAGCGCATCGGTGAGCTGGATCTCGCCCCCGCGCCCCGGCGGGGTGTTCTCCAGCACCTCGAAGACCGCGGGGTCGATCACATAACGCCCGATGATGGCCCAGTTGGACGGCGCCTCGTCGACCGGCGGCTTCTCCACCAGATCGGTGACCCGCACGACGTCGTCCTCGGAGCTTGCCTCGATGGTCGCGACGCCGTACAGCGAGACCTGCTCCTTGGGCACCTCCATCAGCGCGATCACGCTGCCGCCGAAGGTGTCGCGTACCTCAATCATGCGTTTGAGCAGCGGGTCGCGCTGATCGATCAGGTCGTCGCCGAGCAGGCAGGCGAACGGATGGTCGCCGACGTGCTGCTTGGCGCACAACACCGCGTGGCCGAGCCCCTTCGGCTCGCCCTGCCGCACGTAGTGGAGCGTCGCCAGCGAGGCCGGCTCGCGCACCTGGGACAGCCGGTGCTCGTCGCCCTTGGCCTCGAGGGCCTCCTCCAGCTCGAAGGCGCGGTCGAAGTGGTCCTCGATGGAACGCTTGTTCTTGCCGGTGACCATGAGCACGTCGAGCAGCCCTGCCGAGGCGGCCTCCTCGACGACATACTGGATCGCGGGCTTGTCGACGATGGGCAACATCTCCTTGGGTGTCGCCTTGGTCGCCGGGAGGAACCGGGTGCCCAGACCCGCGGCGGGCACGACGGCTTTCGTCACAGGGTCGAAGTCAGCCATGAGTAGACCCTAGTGGAGGGACCTGTGGACAAGCTGAACCTGCGCCGCGAGCTGAACGCGGCGCGTAGCTCACTCTCCCCCGAGCAATTGCGGGCAAACGCCATCAAAGTCCGCGAAACGCTGCTCGAGCAGCCGTGGGTCCAGATGGCCGGTCTGGTGGCCTGCTACTGGTCGACGGGGGTTGAGCCGGAAACGCACGGGCTCGTGTTCGCTCTCTGGAAACACGGCGCCACGGTGATCCTCCCCGTGCTGCGCGAGGACTACGACCTGGATTGGGCAGTGTACGACGGTCCGGACACGCTCGCGCCGGGACGCTTCGGGATCATGGAGCCGGTCGACACACGCCGCGGGGTGGACGCCATCCGCACGGCCGCGCTGGTGATCGTGCCCGCGCTGGCGGTCGACCGGCGAACGGGGGTGCGCCTGGGCCGGGGCGGGGGCTCGTACGATCGAGCCCTGGCGAGAGTCGGTCCGAACGTTCCAACGGTGGCTCTGCTGCACGACGGCGAGCTGATCGACGGCATCCCCACGGAGCCGCATGATCAACGAGTCCGATATGCCATGACACCAGTGGGACTCACTAGTCTTATGTGAACGCACGTACGAGAGGGGGCCAGATGACGCTGGATGTCTGGCTTCTTCTTGGTGCCGTGATTGTCATCGCGGCCATCGCGTCCGTGCGGGCCGCACATCGCATAGGCCTGCCCAGTCTGCTCGTGTTCCTGGGCTTCGGGGTGGCCCTGGGGGAATCCGGGTTCGGGATCCTCTTCGACAATCCGCACGTGGCGCAGCAGATCGGCCTCACCGCGCTGGCCGTGATCCTGGCCGAGGGTGGTCTCACCACCAACTGGTCCCATGTGCGGCGTTCCGTCCCCCTGGCCCTGATCCTGGCCACCGTGGGCGTGACGGTCAGCATCGTCGTGGTGGCTCTGGCCGCAATGGGACTGCTGGGCCTCCCCCAGAACGCGGCGCTGATCCTCGGCGCGGTGCTGGCCTCCACTGACGCGGCGGCGGTCTTCTCCGTGCTGCGGCGCTTGCCGCTGCCACCGCGGCTGGCCGGCGTTCTGGAGGCGGAGTCAGGCTTCAACGACGCCCCGACCGTCATCGCCGTCGTGCTGCTCAGCGGGGCTTCGCACTCGTCGGCCACGCTGGGAGCGTTCCTCGCGGAGACGTCCGTCGAGCTGATCATCGGCGCGGCGGTGGGCCTCGCCGTCGGCCCGGCCGGCGCGTACGCACTGCGCCGCGTCGCACTCCCCGCCTCCGGCCTCTACCCGATCGCCGTCCTGGCGCTGACCTTCGTCTCGTACGGCGGCGCCGTGCTGCTGCACGGCTCCGGCTTCCTGGCCGTCTACCTGTCGGCGCTGATCCTGGGCAATTCGCGGCTGCCGCACCGGGCGGCGACCAGGGGATTCGCGGAGGGCGCCGCGTGGCTGGCGCAGATCGGGCTGTTCGTCATGCTGGGTCTGCTGGCGAGCCCCAAGGAAATGCCGTCGGCTGTCGTACCCGGCCTGATCACCGGCACCGTCCTGGTGCTCCTGGCGCGCCCGCTCTCCGTACTCATGAGCTCCCTCTCGTCGTGGGCGCTGCGGCTGGGCTGGGTGAGCTGGCGCGAGCAGGCGTTCCTGTCGTGGGCCGGGCTCCGGGGCGCGATCCCGATCGTGCTCGCGACCATCCCCTGGGCGGCCGACGTCGATGGCTCGAAAGAGATCTTCAACCAGGTCTTCGTGATCGTCATCGTGTTCACCCTGCTGCAGGGACCGACGCTGCCGTTCGTGGCGCGTCTGCTCAGGGTGGCCGCTCCTGGCGAGGCACACGACCTCGCGGTGGAGTCGGCGCCGCTGGAGGAGCTCAAGGCCGACCTGCTGCAGGTACGCGTGCCGCCCGGCTCCCGCCTGCACGGCGTGGAGATCTTCGAGCTGCGATTCCCGTCCGGCGCGCAGGTGACCCTGATCGTGCGCGACGGCAAATCGTTCGTGCCCACCAGCACCACCCGGGTCCGGGTGGACGACCAGCTCCTCATCGTCGCCACCGCCGCCTGCCGCGACCAGGTCGAACGCCGCCTGCGTGCGGTCAGCCGCAGCGGCAAGCTGGCCGGTTGGTTCGGGGAGCGAGGATTGGAATAGGCGTTTGAGCTAATCGGTTACCATTAGCAGTCGCAACGCTGGAGTGCCAGCATCTGAAGGAGGGCCGCGTGCCGACTTACCAGTACGCCTGTAACGACTGCGGTGACCAGCTCGAGGTCGTTCAGAAGTTCAGCGACGACGCGCTGACCGTGTGCCCGAGCTGCGAGGGCAACCTGCGGAAGGTGTTCTCCGCGGTGGGCATTGTGTTCAAGGGCTCCGGCTTCTACCGAACCGACAACCGCGCGTCGTCCTCTCCGTCTTCGACTTCATCCACTTCCAACGGGTCGTCGAAGTCTTCCGAGAACAAGTCCTCCTCTTCGGACTCCTCCAGCTCCTCCAGCTCCTCCACCCCGGCCGCCGCACCCGCCGCCGCCTCCAACTGAGCGTCTCG
This sequence comes from Nonomuraea turkmeniaca, assembly GCF_005889735.1. GTDB lineage: Bacteria > Actinomycetota > Actinomycetes > Streptosporangiales > Streptosporangiaceae > Nonomuraea > Nonomuraea turkmeniaca. The sequence goes on along the minus strand of NZ_VCKY01000380.1, from coordinate 1,699 downwards.
CCCTGGAGGCGATTTGGATCGGCACGCTGTCATCATCCCCGGCGGCAGGCACGGCCCGTTCGCCGGACTGCTGGCCTATGCGGGCGCAGCCGCAGCCCGGCGTGACGCGAAGCTGGAGCTGATCTCGTGGACGCCGCCGGACGACCGCCCGCTCCTCGAGAGCTGGACCTGGGTCCATGATCAGGTGACATCGGTCGTGGAGAAGCTGCCCGCCCCTCTCCTCATCGGCAAATCACTCGGTTCGTACGGCGCCGGCGTGGCCGCCGCTCGCGCCCTTCCGGCCGTCTGGCTGACGCCATTGTTGACGATGCCCGCGTGCGCCGAGGCGCTGAGCCGCGCCACGAAGCCGTTCCTCCTCGTCGGCGGCACCGCGGACGAGTACTGGGACGGGGAGGTCGCACGTGAGCTGACGCCGCACGTGTTCGAGGTGGCCGGCGCCGACCATGGCATGCTGGTGCCGGGACCGCTGCGCGACTCCGCCGACGTGCTCGGCCGGATCCTGACGGCCATCGAAGCCTTCCTCGACGACGTCGTGTGGCGATAGCCGCAGCGGACGCCACGTGCCGGGACGGTGGCCTCGGAGGACCCCACGTGCCGGGACGGTGGCCTCGGAGGACCCCACGTGCCGGGACGGTGGCCTCGGAGGACCCCACGTGCCGGGATGACCGAGGCGGACGCCACGTTATCCACAGAACCGCATTCGGGCCGCCCGCCCCCCGCACCGATCCGACTACTCTCAGCGCCATGGTCACTCGCGCAGACATAGGCGTCATCGGCGGCTCAGGCTTCTACTCGCTCCTCGACGACGCCGAGGAGATCGAGCTCGCCACCCCCTACGGCCCACCGAGCGACGTCGTCACAGTCGGACGCATCGGCTCGCGTTCCGTCGCCTTCATCCCCCGGCACGGCCGCGATCACCGTTTCCCCCCGCACCGCATCCCCTACCGCGCCAACCTCTGGGCTCTGCGCTCGCTCGGCGTCGGCCAGGTGCTCGCGCCGAGCGCCGTAGGGTCCCTGCAGGCCGACTACGGCCCGGGCACCATGGTCATCCCCGACCAGTTGGTAGATCGCACTTCAGGCCGCGTCCAGACCTATTACGACATCGACGGCGCCGTCCACGTCTCGTTCGCGGACCCGTACTGCCCGTCGGGCCGAGCGGTAGCCGTACGAACGGCCGGCGCGGGTAACTGGCAGACCGTCGACGGCGGCACGCTGGTGGTCATCGAAGGCCCGCGTTTCTCCACCCGGGCAGAGTCGCAATGGTTCGCCGGCAACGGCTGGTCGATCGTCGGGATGACCGGTTTCCCCGAGGCGGTGCTGGCCCGCGAGCTGGCCCTCTGCTACACCTCGCTCTGCCTGGTGACCGACCACGACGCCGGGGTGGAGGCGGGCCAGGGCGTGACCCATGACGAGGTCCTCGAGTTCTTCGCACAAAACGTCACCCGCATGCGCACCTTGGTGGCCGAGACCGTAGAAGCCCTGCCCGAGGAGCGCACCTGCCCCTGCGGCGCGGCCCTGGACGGCCTCAAGCTCCCCTTCGACCTGCCGTGATCCAATCCTGGCTGAGCCGCTACGGCCGTCGCCGCCGCCTCGTGGCGGCGACGCTAGCCGCCATAGCCGTCATTTCCGCCTATTTCGCCACCCGCCCGTCCCCGCCCGCCACAGTCCTGGTGGCGACCCGCGACCTACCCCCCGGCCC
>NZ_VCKY01000037.1 GCF_005889735.1 Nonomuraea turkmeniaca | reverse complement strand
GGCGGAGGTGGCGCTGCCGGGCGGGCCGGGCGTGGAGGTCGTGGTCGTGCACCCGGTGGCGCCGGTGCCCAGAACGGTGCCGGAGTGGGAGGCGGGGGTGGGCACGCTGCCGCCCGCGCCGTCGTCGGGCCCGCCGCGGATCCTGGCGGGCGACTTCAACGCCACGCTCGACCACGCCGTGTTCCGGCGGCTGCTTGACACGGGTTACACCGACGCGGCGGCGGCCACCGGCCAGGGATTGGTGCCGACCTGGCCGATGCGCAGGCTCCCGCCGCTGGTGGCCATCGACCACGTGCTCACCGACTCCCGGGCCGGCGCGGTCGCCGTGCAGATCCACGACGTGCCGGGCTCCGACCACCGGGCGCTCTTCGCCGACCTGAGGGTGCGGTCATGAAGAGTGGCCGACAGTAACGCTTCGCTGAGAATCATGTCCCTGACCACTGCTCGGGCGGCCGTCCGTGCGATGCTCTGAGCCTGACGAATCATGAGGAGCCCAGGTGTCTTCGGATAGCGGCAAGTCGATGTGGAGGCGGCCGATCCGGACGATCGCCGTCACCGCACTGGCGGTGGTCTTAGCGAGCTGCGGATCCGCCGCCTCCCCTGGACCGGATCCCGCGACCTCCGCGCCACAGGAGTCGCCGGCGCAGTCTCCCCCCGGGGCGCAGAAGCCGCCGGCGGTGGCCGCCGACTGGCCGCGCTGGGGGTTCACGCACACGGGGACCAGCGCTAACAACGTCACCCCGCAGTTCGAGCAGCGCGTGGCCCAGTCGCTGGCCCGCACCCCGATGTTGCAGAACCAGCACATCATGGGCTTCGGCGCGCTCAACCCCCAGCCCACGCGGCAGCAGTACTTCTGGGAGGACCTCGACAGCCGCACGAACTTCATGAAGCAGTCCAAGGGCACGCCGATCATCACCCTGTGCTGCGCCCCTGACTGGATGAAGGGCGGCCCCGAGGGCCCGACGTCGCAGGAGGGCTGGGCGGAGCACCTGGAGGACGCCCCGTACCCGCAGCACTTCGACGACTTCGCCAAGCTGGCGGGGACCGTCGCCGAGCGGTACCCCGACGTCGAGTACTTCCTGGTCTGGAACGAGTTCAAGGGTTTCTGGAAGGACCACTCCAAGCCCGCGGACTACAAGGGCTACACGGATCTGTACAACAAGGTCTACGACGCGGTGAAGGCGGTCCGTCCCGACGCCAAGATCGGCGGCCCGTACATCGGGTTCGACAGCAACAAGGGCGGAAACTCCGAGCTGCGCGGCGACTGGGGCGTGGTCAACCAGAACGTCCTGGACGCCTTCAACTACTGGTACGAGAACAAGAAGGGCGCCGACTTCATCGTCGTCGACGGCGCCTCGCCGACCGACGCCCACGAGCTGCTGCCCGACGAGATCGGCGCGCTGAGCAAGTTCAGCGCCGTCACCGAGTGGCTGCGCAAGAAGACCGACGACATGCCGATCTGGTGGTCGGAGTGGTACTTCGAGCCGGAGGACGGCACCACCTGGGCTGAGGACAAGCGGCTCGCCGTCCAGGCCGCCTCCATGATCGAGTTCGCCAAGAGCGGGGCCGCCACCGCGCTGTACTGGAACCCGCAGGCCAAGGAGGGCGCCTGCCGGGGCTGCCTGTGGAACCCGAAGTCCGGCGCACCGCTGCCGACCGGGCAGCTGGTGAGCACCTTCGCCAAGTGGTTCCCGGCCGGGGCCGAGCTGCAGGACGTCACCTCCTCCGACCCGAAGGTCCGGGTGCTGGCCCAGCCCGAGCAGCTGCTGCTGGTCAACACCACGGGCGGGGAGGTCACCACGACGGTGGACGGCAAGGAGCACACTCTGGGGGCGTACGAGATCAAGTGGAGCGACCGCTAGGTCTCACGAGGACGCGGGTCATGGTGTCAGCTGGTGCTGCTGCTCGGCGCCCCACTCCACCAGGACCACCGTCGCGTCGTCCTGGAGCCAGCCGTGCTGGTGGTCGAGGATGGTGTTGATCAACCGGCGCAACGTCTCGGGTGCCGGCACGCCGTCGGCCTCGCGCCTGATGACGAAGTCGATGAAACGGTCCAGCCCGAACAGCTCCCCCTGGGGATCCTGGGCCTCGATGACGCCGTCGGTGTAGAGCAGCAGCCGGTCCCCCGGCTCCAGCTGGTAGCGGCCGAGGTCGGCGGGCAGTCCGAGGCTCAGTCCCATCGGGGTGCCGAACACGCCGTCCAGCGTGGCGACCATCTGGCCGCGGCGCAGCACCACCGGCGGGGGATGGCCGCGATTGGCCCAGATCAGCCGCCCGGTACGGGTGTTCAGGTCGGCCAGGATGCCCGTGGCGAACCGCGTGGCGATGAAGTGGTCGGCGATCGCCTCGTCGATGGCATCGCCGGCTGCCAGGACGTCGGCGCCCTCCCGGCGGTGTTTGCGGAAACAACCCATGGCGATGGTGGCGGTGAGGCCGGCCGAGGTGTCGTGCCCCATGGCATCGAAGATCGCCAGCCTGAGCACATCACCGTTGAGCGCGAAGTCGTACGCGTCCCCGCCCACCTCGTAGGCCGGCTCCAGCGCGGCGCTGACCACGACCCGGTCGTTGGCGAACGTCGCGCCGGGCATCAGGTTCCACAACACCTCGGCGGACAGGGCCATCGGCCGGGTCCGTACGAGCTGGGCGTACACGTCGCTGTAGCCGCGCTTGCTCTCCACCAGCAGGGCGACCAGGGCGGCCAGCCGGCTCACCTGCGCCAGGACGGCCTCGTCGGCGTGGTTGACGATCATGCCGAGCACGCCGATCCGCTCCGTGCCGTCCAGGAGCGGCACCCACACCCGTCGCGGCCCGTCCCCGGTGAACGGCTCGCCGCCCTCGGCCGAGGTGGTGGCGGTGCGGGCCTGGACCGGCTCGACGCCGCGGAAGGCCTTGCCGGCGACGGTGGTGTCGATGGGGATGCGCTCCAGCGGCCTGCCGGCCTCGTCGCACTGGCCCGGCAGCGGCACGAGGAACTGCTGTTGCAGGTCGGCCACGTACAGCATGGCGTGCGTGAGCCCCGCCTGCGCGGCGTGCTCGGCGACCAGGGCGGGCAGGTCCTCCAGCGAGGCCAGGTGATTGGCCCGCAGCAGCCCACCGAGCGTCCCGTCGTCCACGGCCCCCTCCCCCGATCAAGGGGCTCTTACCCGGCCGGACGTCTCTCAGGCATGCTCTGAGCAGGTCACATCCGCGGTCGAGCCACGAACGATCAGCTCGGTGGCCAGCTCGACGTGATGGGAGTCGATCTTCTCGCCGGCCGCGAGGCGTAGCGCGGTCCGCAGGGCGACGCCGCCCATCTCGCGCAGCGGCTGGCGTACGGTCGTCAGCGGCGGCGAGGCCATCCGGGCGATCTGGGTGTCGTCGAAGCCCACGATGCTGAGGTCCTCGGGGATGCGCAGGCCGCGTGCCCGGGCGGCCTCCATGACGCCGAGCGCGGTCTCGTCGCAGCCGACGAAGATCGCCGTCGGCGGCTCGGGCAGGTCGAGCACGGCCGTGCCGTGCTCCAGGCCGTCCCGGTAGCGGAAGTGGCCGAACCGCGTGTAGCCGGGCAGCACATGCGCTCCTTCCGCCTCCATGGCGGCGCGATAGCCGTGCAGCCGCGCCTGGTTGCAGGCGGCGGTGGTCGGCCCGCCGATGTAGGCGATGCGCCGGTGCCCGAGCGACAGCAGGTGCTGGGTGGCGGCCAGCCCGCCGGCGAAGTTGGTCGATCCGACGCTGGTCAGGCGGGCGTGTGGCAGGTTGAGCGGGTCGATGACGACCAGCGGCAGCTGCGCCCGCGACAGCGCGGTCAGCTGCCGGGTGGTCAGCTGGTCGCTCGTGACGGAGATCAGCGCCCGTCGGCCCGCGGCGACCAGGTCGCGGGCCCAGGCGGCGGCATGGTCGATCTTCTTCCTGACGCTGACGACGACCCCGACGTCGAGCTCGGCCCCGGCGGTGACCACACCCTGGATGATCTCTGTGGAGTAGGCGTTGAAGTCGTTGTCGAACTGCACCTCGACCGTGTCCGTCGCGACGGCGCCGTCAGTAGCCAGGCCCCGGCGCGGCGACAGCGCGACATAGTCGTGCTCCCGCAGCAGCGACTCCACGAGGGTCCGGGTGGCCGGCGCCACGTCGCTGCGACCGTTGAGCACCTTGGACACGGTCGCCACCGACACGCCGGCCGAGGCCGCGACGGTGGCCAGCGTGGCGCGTCTAGGACTGGCCGGCATCAATTCCCTCCTGCTCCTCGACCGATACAGGGGTGACCAGGCGCCGGTCGTGGCCGACGACCCGCGTCGCGCCCGTCAGGCGTACGACGCCCCGGCACGGCAGGTCGGCGGCCGATCTGCCGACGAGCACCTCGACGTCCCCCGGCTCCACGATGCGCCTCAGGTCGCGTCCAGTGAAGGCCGTCCGGTCAGCGTGCACGTGGAAGCTCACGCGGGCGCCTGCCCCGGGCTCCAACCGGACCCGCGCGAACCCGGTCAGCTGCCGGACCGGCCGGGTGACCTGGGCGACGACGTCGTGCAGGTAGAGCTGGACGACCTCGTCGCCGGCCCGCTCGCCGGTGTTGCGCACCTGTACGCTCACCGTGAACTCGCCGTCGGTCGGCACCTCGGCGTCGCTGATCTCCAGGTCGCCGACCTCGAACGTGGTGTAGGAGGCGCCATGCCCGAACGCGAACAGCGGCGTCGGGTCGAGGTTGCTGATGCCCTGGCTGTTGGCGCCCAGCGGCGGCTGCAGGTAGGTGCCAGGCTGGCCGCCGTGCCCGCGCGGGATCTGCACCGGCAGCTTGCCGGAGGGCTGGATCCGGCCGGACAACACGCCGGCGATGGCCGCGCCGCCCTGCTCGCCCGGCATGAACGCCTGCACGAGCCCGGCGGCGAGCTCGTGCGCCGTGCCCAGCGCGTACGGGCGCCCGGACACGACGACCACGACGACGGGCGTGCCGGTGGCGGCGAGCTCGGCGAGCAGGTCCTCCTGAACGCCGGGCAGCCGCAGGTCGTCGGCGTCGCAGCCCTCTCCCGAGGTCCCGTGCCCGAACAGCCCGGCGAGGTCGCCGACGACCACCACGCACAGGTCCGCCTCGCGGGCCGCGGCGGCCGCGGCGGCGAAGCCGGAGCGGTCGCCGCCCTGCACGTCGCAGCCGCGCTCGTGGACGACCTCGGCGTCCGGCAGCTCGGCGCGGAGGGCGGCGAGCAGGCTGGGCGCCTCGACGCCGAGGCCTAGGCCGGGGTAGCGGGGCAGCACGTGGTTGGGGAAGGCGTAGCAGCCCATGAACGTCCGCGGGTCGTCGGCACACGGCCCGACGACCGCGATCTTCCGGAGCTCCGACCGTCCGGGACGGAGCGGCAGCACGTCACCGGCGTCGAGCAGCACGATCGACCGCTCTGCCAGCTCGCGTGCCAGCTCCTGGTTGCCCGGCGAGTCGAGGTCCACGACGGCCGCGCCGGCCACCGACTTCTCGGGCGTCCAGTCCGGGTCGAGCAGGCCGAGCTGGACCTTCTGGGTGAGCAGGCGGCGCGCCGCCCGGTCGATCAGCGACTCGGGGATCTCACCGCCGCGGACCCGCTCCACCAGGTGCTGGCCGAAGCCGAGCGTGTCGGGCAGCTCGACGTCGATCCCGGCGGCCAGCGCCCGCACGCCGGCCTCCTCGGTGTCGGCGGCGATCTTGTGCATGGTCGCCAGGAACGGGACCGACCAGTAGTCCGACACGACGGTCCCGGTGAAGCCCCAGCCCTCGCGCAGCACCTCGGTCAGCAGCCAGGGGTCCGCCCCGGCCGGCACGCCGTCCACGTCGGAGTAGGAGTTCATCACCGACCGCGCCCCGCCGAGCGCGATGGCGGTCTCGAACGGCGGCAGGATCATGTCCATCAGCTCGCGCCGCCCCATGGGGACGGGACCGTGGTTGCGGGCCGCCCGCGAGGCCGAGTATCCGGCGAAGTGCTTCAGCGTGGCGATGATCCCGGCGTTCTCCAGCCCGCGCACGTAGGCGGCGGCGAGCATCGAGACGAGGTACGGGTCCTCCCCCATCGTCTCCTCGACCCGCCCCCACCGGTAGTCGCGCACCACGTCCAGGACCGGCGACAGGCCCTGGTGCACGCCCACGGCCGCCATGTCCCGCCCGATCGCGGTCGCCATCCTCTCCACCAGCCCGGGGTCGAACGTGGCGCCCCACGCGATGGCCGCGGGATAGACGGTCGCCCCGTACGTCGTGAACCCGGTCAGGCACTCCTCGTGCACGATGGCCGGGATGCCCAGCCTGGACCGCTCGATGACCGCACGCTGCAGCCGCACCACCTCGGCCGCGCCCTCCTGGGCCGTCACCGGGGCGCTGCCGTGCACCCGGGTGATGTGACCGAGCCCGTGGCGGATCGCCTCGTCGAAGGGAACCGTCCCCGATGCCGCGAACACGTCCTGCATCGGCGCGACGTTCAACGTCTCGGCGTCGTCGGCCACCGGCTCGTGCTGCATGTCATTGCCGATCCACCGGCTGCCTAGCTGGCCGACCTTCTCCTCCAGGGTCATCTCCTCAAGGAGGGCATCGACCCGGTCAGCCACGGGAAGGGTCGGATCCTGCCACGGACGAAGCACACCATCCACCGCGGGCGTCCGATCTACAGCCGTCATCTGCTGCTCCTTCAAGGCGATGTGCATCGTGATTATTTCGAAATGTTTCGACGTTGTGAGCGACCTGTGAACGAGACCTCCTCGACACCAGATGACCAGCTGAACGCCGCGTCAGCGTACTTTACACAGGCCCTCCGTGAATAGGGAGCGGCTCTGGAACGACGGGGTCTTGACAGGCACAATCCCGAAACTTAGATTGGCGTGCCACGCGGCATGTCGCAAATGTTTCGACAAGCTAACTCTGAAGGAGAAGTGCAGGCGACGGCTCCCCGGCCGCCCGCCCATCCCATCCGACGATCAAACGAGCCGCACGGAAACCCCCCGGCGTTCAGTTACGGAGATCAGCGTGGAGCCCAGGTCAACCTCTCGCCGTACCTTCCTCAGCCTCTCCATGGGCCTTCCCCTCGGGGCCGCCCTGGCGGCCTGCGGCGGCTCCGGACCCACCCAGACGGGCGCCGGTGGCGGGCCCGGCACCAGCACCGGCAGCGCCGCCGGCAAGGCCACTTACTGGTACCTCAGCGTTGAGCCGAACGAAGGCGTGCGGCGACGCGCGGTGGAGCGCTTCAACAAGGCCAACCCCAGCAGCACGATCGCAACGACCACCATGCAGAACGACGCCTTCAAGACGAAGATCAAGACAGCGATCGGCGCGGGCGAGGCCCCCACCATCATCTGGGGCTGGGGCGGCGGCGGCCTGCGCAGCTACGTGCAGGCGGGGCAGGTCGATGACCTGACCTCGTGGTTCGACCAGAACGCGGCCTACAAGGACCGGCTGTTCCCGTCCTCCTTCGGCGCGGCCACGGTCGACGGCAAGATCTACGCGGTGCCTGTCGAGGCCGTGACGCCGATCGTCTTCTTCTACAACAAGAAGCTCTTCGACAAGGTCGGCGCGCAGCCCCCGCAGGAGTGGGGCGACATCATGGACCTGGTCAAGAAGTTCAACGCCGCGGGGATCGCGCCGCTCTCTCTCGGCGGGCAGTCGCGCTGGACGAACATGATGTGGCTGGAGTTCCTCTTCGACCGGATCGGCGGCCCCGAGGTCTTCCAGGCCATCTACGACGGCGAGAAGGACGCCTGGAACAACCCGGCCGCCATCGACGCACTGACGAAGATACAGGACCTGATCAAGGCGAACGGCTTCGTCAAGGGTTTCTCGTCGATCACCGCCGACTCCAACGCCGATCAGGCGCTGCTCTACACCGGCAAGGCCGCGATGATGCTGCACGGCGGCTGGACGTACGGGTCGATGAACACCGACGGCGGCGACTTCGTCTCCGGCGGCAACCTCGGCTACATGAACTTCCCGGCGGTGCAGGGCGGCAAGGGCGACCCGGGCAACACCGTGGGCAACCCGGCCCAGTACATGTCGATCTCCTCCAAGGCGACGCCGGAGGCGAAGGACATCGCCAAGAAGTTCTTCCTTGAGGAGATGAACTCCGAACCGCAGTCCAAGGACTGGGTCAGCATCACCCAAGTGCCGATCGTCAAGGGCATCGACGCGGAGTTCGGCTCCTCCGAGCAGGGGCCGTGGCAGAAGTTCGTCTACGACACCGCCAGCAACGCCAAGTCCTTCCAGCAGTCCTGGGACCAGGCGCTCAGCCCGACCGCGGCCGAGGTCCTGCTGGACAACATCGCCAAGCTGTTCCAGATGTCGGTGTCGCCGCAGCAGTTCGCCACGAATCTCAACGAGGTCATCGGCAAGTGACTGTTCCCCCGATCGCCCCTGGAGGGAAAGCGTCCCTGACCGCCGTACCGGGCGGCCAGGGACGCGGCCTGGCCTGGCTGGCCCTGCCGGCGCTGCTGCTCTTCGTCGCCTTCGGCGTGATCCCGCTCATCGGGGTCTTCGCACTCAGCTTCACCACCTGGGACGGGCTCGGCGAGATCCGCCTGTCCGGCTTCGACAGCTGGCGCGCGGTGCTCACCGATCCCGGGCTGCCGCACGCGTTGTGGGTGACGTTCCTGGTCATCGCGCTGTCGTGGGCGGTGCAGACACCGGCGAGCATCCTGCTCGGCACGTTCCTGGCCGGCTCTCAGCGCTATCGCGCGGTGATCGCGGTGGTGTACTTCATCCCGCTGCTGCTCAGCTCGGCGGCCATCGCGATCACCTACAAGGCGCTGCTGGACCCGAACTTCGGGCTCGGCGCCGGGCTGGGGATCCCGATCCTCGTGCAGGACTGGCTCGGTGAGCCGGCCCTCGCCATGGGCGTCGTCATCTTCGTGGTTTCGTGGCAGTTCATCCCGTTCCACTCGCTGATCTACCAGGGCGGCGTGCGCCAGATCCCGCGCTCGATGTACGAGGCCGCCGAGATCGACGGCGCCGGCCGGGTCCGCATGTTCTTCAACATCACCCTGCCCCAGCTCAAGTACACGATCATCACGTCCTCGACCCTGATGGTCGTGGGCTCGCTGGTCTTCTTCGACCTGATCTTCGTGCTCACCGCGGGCGGCCCCGGGGACGCCACCCGGGTGCTCGCGCTGGAGATGTACAAGAGGGGATTCCAGGCGAACCTGATGGGCCCGGCGAGCGCGATCGCTGTGATCCTCGTCCTGGTGGGCCTGGGCCTGGCGCTGCTGCTGCGCCGGCTCGGCGGCCGGGATGCGACCCACAGCCAGCTGGAAGGGGCCTGACATGGCGACGACCCTCACCGAGGACTCCTCGCGGATGGCGGCGGAGCACGCCGGTCCCGGCCTCAAAGGAGTGACCCGCCGCCCCAACTGGGTGGCCGGCACGGTCTCCTGGATCTGGCTGGCGATCGTGATCGTGCCGATCTACTGGATCATCATCACCAGCTTCAAGTTGCAGAGCAACTACTACATCGAGAACCCTCTCGTGCCGCCGTCCAATCCCACGCTGGCCAACTACCAGATGGTCATCGAGGCGGGCTTCATCCGGTACTTCATCAACAGCGTCATCGTGACGGTCGGCGCGGTCGTGCCCGCCGTCGCGGTGTCCTTCATGGCGGCGTACGCGATCGTCCGCAGTGGCGGGGGGCGGTTCCTGCGCTGGACGAACTCGCTGCTCCTCATGGGCCTGGCCATCCCGCACCAGGCCACGATCATCCCGATCTACCTGATCATCATCAAGCTCGGCCTCTATGACACGCCCATGGCGCTGATCCTGCCGTCGATCGCGTTCTCGATCCCGCTGTCGGTGCTGATCCTGGCGAACTTCATCAGGGACGTGCCCAAGGAGCTCTTCGAGTCGATGCGGCTGGACGGCGCCAGCGAAGTCAGCACGCTCTGGCACCTGGCGCTGCCGCTGACCAAGCCGGCCGTGGTGACGGTGACCATCTACAACGCGCTGACGATCTGGAACGGCTTCCTGCTGCCGCTGATCCTCACGCAGAGCCCGGAGCAGCGCACGCTGCCCCTGGCGCTGTGGAGCTTCCAGGGCCAGTACAGCATCAACGTGCCGGCGGTGCTCGCCTCCGTCGTCCTCACCACGCTGCCCATCCTGATCCTGTATGTGGTGGGCCGCCGCCAGCTGCTGGCCGGCCTGACCGCCGGCTTCGGCAAGTGACCGCAGGGCGGTGACGCACGTGACCGCAGGGCGGTGACCAGCCCCGCCGCCAGCCCCCGGCCGGCCCCGCGACATAGCGGGGCCGGCCGCTGTGCCATGCCGCCGATCAGCGGCCGAGCTTGACCGTAGCGGCGACGCAGCCCAAGGCGTCGGATGCCACTTCTCCCCGCGATGACCTCTTCGACGATGTCGCTTGCATGCCGGTTGCGGTGCGGATGGACAGCAGGAAGCAAGGCGTGTGAAGGCGGCTCGCCCTTGACTGTGATCCAACGAAGCCCGCGAGATCGAGCGAGAGTCTAGGGAGAGAGCTCGTGAAAAGCATCCGCAAGATCACAGGGGTAGTCGCGACCATGGCCGCCCTCACCCTCGGCACGGTGCTCCCGGCCACCGCGACGGCGAACGCGGCCACTCTGGAGCAGAAGACGTTCATCTGGCGCGGCTTCATGTCGGCCGGGTCATGCACGATCGAGCCCGGTGCGACGTGGACGCTCTATTCCAACGGCACGGCACGTCTGGACGCCACAGTCTCCAGCCTGGACGACGACGACGCCTGGCTGATGTGGGCGCACATGAAGGACAGCCGCGGCGCCCTGCTCGGCGACATCCAGGTGTACGGGAGCACCAGCACCAAGTTCGTCAAGAACCTGCACGATCGGCGAACCTATCGCTGGATCGCCAAGGGGCAGTTCGACCCAGACCTGTTCGACCTGGTCAAGCGCATGTCGCTGGGCAAACACTGCTGAGCCGGATCCAGGCCGGCCGCGCGATCCGCGACGCACCTTCACCTCATGACCGTGCGGAAGCGGGAACTCCGGCCACGGCCGTCCAGAGCTGGGATAGTTGCCGGCAATCGGCTTGTAAGCGCACTCCGAAGAATGGCTTGACATGACAAATCTCCCTGCGGTGCGCCGAGTCGCACCCGGTCGGTACAGTGCCGTCCTCATCCTCACACTGGTCGCGCTCGCAGGATGCGGCCTCGGAGGGGGTGCGACACGGGGTGCCGACACCGCTCCCGCGCCCGTGACGAGCAGCGCGACAGCCGCGCCCAGGGAGAGCACACCCGCTCAGGCCGACAGCGCGCCCGCCGCGACCGAGAGCGCGCCGGCCCGGGCCGAGACCGGCCAGTCCCCGGCGGCGGTCGAGCCGGGAGGCGCCCTGACCGACGGCAGCACGGTCTCGGCCGAGTTGACCCGCGCGGGGCAGAAGGACAAGTTCACCATGGACTTGGGCGATGCCAGGGAGTTCTACGTCACCGACATGCAGGGCGACGACATCCAGTTACAGGTGTTCTCCGAAGTCGACGGCGAGCCTCTGGGCCCGTCCAGCGTCGCGCTCAGTTTCGGCACCTCGATCTTCAAGCTGACCAAGGCGGGCGGGCACCGGCTGGAGGTCTGGGGGAACACGAACGTCATCGGGTCATACAGCTTCCGGATCGCGACCGTCAAGGTCCGGACGTTCCCCGTGGCGATCGGCATGAAGATCGGTGAGGGCAGCCCCGCCGGGGCCGGGCGGCTGGACGTCCCCGGACGCATCGACCGCTTCGAGTTCGCCTCGGACGGCGCGACAGCCATCAAGGTCCTCGGGGGCGCGGGCGCATGCACGGCCATCCAGCTGGAGCTGTACGACGCCGCGGAAACGAGCGTCGCCAACGCCCGGCAGCCTATCCCGCTGTGCGGCTACGAGTCCGACATCCCGCTCTCGAACGGGGACGGACGCTACGCGCTGGTTGTCAGGTCGGGCGAGGCGAAGACCGGGGCGTACTCCTTCCAGATCGCGCGCGCCGGCTGAACGGTCAGGAGCGGCGCAGGCGCCCGTGATATTCCAGCGAGCTTGCGCCCTCCTGCCGCACGACCACCAGCGTCCCGGGATCATCCAGCGTGAGGGTCATGTCTCCGCCCACGCACCGATCTCGCTGCGCCACGGTCATCTCGAGCACGGTGGCGCTCCTGAGGCGGGTCAGCGTGGCCTGCTGTTCGCAGTCGCCGTCCACCCACGTCCCGGTGCTCTGCCCGCCCGTCAGGGTAATCCTGACATCGACGCCCTTCTTGCGGTCGTCCTGTGAGTGGACCTGCCCTGTCCAGGTCCCAGCGAAGGCTTCGGGGACCCCGACCGGGGCCGGCGCCGTGGTCGATCCAGAGGCCGATTCCCGGGCTGGCGATGGCGTCGAGGCCGGTCGGGAGGCGGACGTGTCAGATGTCGCCTGTGTCGTCGCCCCGTCGCCTGCGGCCGGGCTGCCGATCGCCCCCCTCGCGTACAGCACGCCGGCCGTTGCGAGAGCCGCGACGGTGACGGCGATCAACGGCATGGCCGGCCGGATCCTCCGCCGGATGCCCCGTTCGCCGTGCGGCGACGCGGAGAAGGTGTCCTGCCCCCAGCTGCCGGCGCCGCCAAGAGGCGCCGCCGGAGGGGGAGCCGGCACCGTCGGTCCGTCCACGGGCAGGAGGCCCGGGCCAGGCGCGGGCTCGGTCGGGAGCACTTTGGTCGCGCCGGGGCCGGGCCAGTTCGGCGGGACGTACGCGCTGGGGACCGGGCCGACGTCGGGCACCGTGACGGTAAGGGCGCCGGGGTCGACCAGCCGGATCAGGAGCGACCGAGCAGAGGGGCGGCTCCGGGGATCCTTCGACAGGCAGGCGACCAGGGTCTCGCGCAGGCTCTGCGGGATGCCCGACAGGTCGGGCTCCTGGGTGAGAATGCGGTGGAAGACGGCGGCGACGGTGTCGCTGCCGAACGGCGCCCGGCCGGTCGCGGCGTAGACCATGGTCGCGGCCCAGGCGAAAACGTCGGCCGCAGGAGACGCGTGTTCTCCCTTGAGCTGCTCGGGCGCCATGTACGGCGGGGTGCCCGACATCGTCGAGGGTGCCGTGCTGGCGTCGAGTGGCCGGGCGATGCCGAAGTCGACGACGCGAGGCCCGTCGGGTCCGAGCAGCACGTTGGCGGGTTTGAAGTCCCGATGAACGACTCCGGCGCCGTGGATGGCCGCGAGGGCGCAGGCCGTGCCGACTGCCAGCCGCTCAAGGTCGCCGTTCCGCAGCGGGCCGCCCGCGCGCACCCGCTCCTGCAGCGACGGGCCCGCGACGAACTCGCTCACCACGTACGGGGCGGGCCTGTCGGGCTCGGCCTCCAGCACGCGAGCCGTGCAGAAGGGAGCCACCCGGCGGGCCGACTCCAGCTCCCTGGCCAGCCGGCGGCGGGTGTCAGGGTCGGTGCCACCTCTGAGGACCTTGATCGCGACGCGGTCGCCGGACGGGCTCCGCCCCTCGTAGACGATCCCCTGCCCGCCCTCGCCCAGGCGCGCGACGACCTGGAACACTCCGAGCACACGTGGATCTCCTGGCTCCAGCGGGCCAGCGGGCATGGGCTCCTCCACGCACGTTGGGGCGAGCTGCCACCGGCACGCCGTGCTCCTCCAGGATCACGCCGGGCCGTTGCGGCGGGCGCTGCGGCGGGGCGCTGCGGCGGGGCGCTGCGCCAGATTGTAGTGACAATTCGCAGAGTTCGGGCAGAGGCAAAGGCGGGCCTGCCCGGTGCCCCGGGCAGGCCCGCCTGGTCTGCTCGCCCCGGCTACCGCCGGACCGCTTTCGCCGAGGTTTCGCTCGGCGAAAGCGGTCAGCGATGAAGGCGAGGTCTTCCTGGTCGTCAGTGCGGGGAGATGTAGAGGGTCTTCCAGGCAGGGTTGCCGGCAGTGCACTGGATGGACGGTCCGGCCGCCCGGCCTTCGGCGCAGACCTTCAGGTCCACCTGGTACACCCGGTGGTAGGTGAAGGAGAACGTCTTGGGCGTGCGGTAGGCGCAGGTGCGGACGTGGCGCTGCTTCCAGGTCACCTTGTTGCCGGCCGAGTTCACCGTGGCGATGCCGAAGACCGCCCACCCGCAGGTGGAGGCACGGGTCAGGTCGGTGACCTTGCCGGAGACGGTCAGCGTGGCCGCGGATGGGATGACCTCGTGGTCCTCGCCGGTCGCGGTGATCCTGCCGAGCGCCTTGGCCCTCTTGGCGCCGGGCGAGTAGTACGGGCCCCAGGCCGGCCCGGCGGTGCCCGGCCGCGCCTGCGGCGAACCGGCATCGGAAGCGGCGGCCGCCGATGCGGCGGGCATCGCGGCCATCGTCAGGACCACTGCCGCAGTGATCCCGATCAGGGCACGTGAACCGTTGCTCATCTGTGTCTCCTTGTTGAAGTCTGTCGGGCCGGGATCAGTGGGCGAGGCTGATGGAGGTGGGAATGCCCCACGGGCCGCAGTCCGAGCCGAAGGTGGTCTTGTCGCAGCCCTGGACGATGAAGGCGAACTTGTTGACCTCGTGGCCGTTGGTCGTGGTGCCGACGCCACCCTGGACGTACGGGGCCATCAGGTATTGACCGCTCCACGGAGTCAGCCGCCCCGTCTGGACCTGCGTGGCCCTGCCGCCGTCCTTGCTCCAGCGGACGTTGAAGTAGTCCCAGTCACGGCCCAGGCCGCTCCACTTGAAGACGATGTTGTCGCCCTTCTGGAAGACGCGGACCAGGGCACCGCCGCCGAGGTTGGGCGACCAGACGATCTTGCCGTTGCGGAAGCGCTGCCAGGAGCCCTTCTTGTCCGGGTAGCCGAACTCCTTGGTGGCCGGGCAGCCGAACACGCTGGTCTCGCCCCCGTTGGAGCGCCACAGACCACCGATGAGGCTGCCCGCGGGCGCGACCAGCGACGGGTCACACGCGCTACTGGCGGATGCGGCCTGCGGTGCGGCGAGGCAGATGGCGGCCGTCGCCACGGCGGCGGCCAGACCGGTGAGTGAACGGGATGTGGTGCGGCCCATGGGGGTGTCCTTTTCAGGAGAGGCTCTAGTGGGACACCACTTGTGTAAGGCAGGCCGCTTTCACCCGAGATTCGGGAACTTGACGGTGGCTTGAGAGCCGCCTGCTCGCCGGTGACGCGCCCGAGACCATGCCTCCCGGATGAAGCGGATCGGCGGCATGCCATCGCACGCCGCCCTCCCAGCGTGACCTGGTGCTCGCCGGCAGCGGCGTCCAGCGGATCAGGAAGAAGCGGAAGTCCTGACCACGGCGGCGCGTCATCGATATGCGCTCGCCTGGAGCGTGTAGAGCTCCGCGTAGAGGCCGTTGACCGACATCAGTGTCTGGTGATCGCCCTGCTCCACCGTCTTGCCGTGGTCGAGGACGTCGGGCATACCCTGAGTGTGCCCGCGAGCACCGACGGTTTCCGCGCCGCGGCGGGCAGGGAAGGGAGTCAGCTCGGCGCGGTAATGCTCTCGATCGTGTCCTTGAACTCGTCGAGTGCCCGCACGTACTGGGCGGGCTTGAAGAAGTGCAGCACATGGTTGGCGTGGACGCGCAGGTAGCGGGCGTGCGGGACCAGCTCCATGATCCGGGCGGCGTCCTGGTCGTCCAAGGCGCCCACCAGGCCGCGGCGGGGATCCCGGAACCAGTCGGCGTGGATGAGGAGCAGCGGGCAGCGGACGCGGGCGAGCGCCTCGGCGTGGTCCAAGCCCTCGTACATGCGGCCGTCCACGAACGCGCGCGCGAAGTCCGGGTCGAACATCGACAGTGACATGAACATGACCCGGGCGGCCAGCGGCATGAATCGCAGGTCGACCGGCTCCCCGGGGTGGTTGTGCTGAAATTTCGAGATCCGCCGGGAAAGGTAGTTGAGGAACCACTCGGGGACCCTGCGCTCGGACCCGTCGGGCTCCGGCTTGGTGACGCCTCTGAGGTAGTCGGCCAGATCTCGGCGGTCCAGGTCACCCAGCACCGACGCGGCGTGCTCCAGGCCTTGGTAGACGTACCGATCGTGCTCCTTGAACCGGGGCAGCTCCGCCGAGAACACGGGAGCGTCCTCCAACACGATGGCGGAGACGAGCTCGGGCGCGTTGGCCGCGCACCACAACGCGATGATCCCGCCCGAGGAGTTGCCCGCCACGATCGCCGGCCGCCCGACCACGCCCCGCAGGAACGCGCGCATGTCCTCGCCGAGGCTGCGCCAGCAGTAGTCGCCCGGCGTCCAGGTGGACCTGCCGTGGCCGCGCACGTCGACCGCGTACACCTGGAACCGGGCCGACAGCGCGGGCATGACCCGCTGGTAGCTCTGCCAGGTGCCGGTCTGGGCGGGCACGAGCACCAGCGGCGGCCCGTTGTCCGGGCCCACGGCGTAGTTGATCCGCACCGTGCCGGTGTCGAACTCCCGCTCCGTGAACCCCGCCCGCCGCACCTTCCGGATCTTGATGGGCGCCTGCCCGCCCTCGTACGGGTTACGTTCCCCTGTCACGACGAATCCTCCTCCCAGCGCTGGAAGAGCGGCGGGATCTCGCGCTCCAGCCAGGCGAACAACCGGTGGGCGTCGCGCACCCGGCCGGCCCGCGCGGGGTCGTCACGCAGGATCTCCAGCCCGTCGGCGGTGATCCCGCTGAACTGGCCCAGCGCCTCCAGCTTGCGCCGCGCGACCCGCTCCCAGACGTCGTCCACGACCCGCAGGCGCACGCCCCGCTCGGCAGGCCTGGTCACCGTACGCACGAACCCGCCGGCCTCCAGCACCCGCACCGCCGTGCTCAGCGACCCCTTGCTCGCGCCGATCGCCGCCGCGATCTGCGCGGCGGTCTGCTCCGGCGGGTCGCAGACCATCAGCCAGCCCAGCACCCGCCCCGTGATCAACGGCAGCCCGTTGTTCTTGGCGAAGAACGCCGCGACCCGCTCCACCCAGGCCAGCAGCTCTTCATCCCTACGTTGTTCATCCATCGTCAATCAGTTTAGTACGTACTGAACTCAAATGGAACGGGATGGAACGCCTTCCTGACAAGGGCCGGCATCGACGTGGAGGAGCGAGCACATGCTGCGGACGGACGCCACCGACCAGGTTGGCCGATGGGATGTGGCCGGGGCGTCCTGTGCGTGCTCGCCACCACGATCATGTCGGCCCTCATGACCCAGCAGCGCGGCCTGGCGATGGGCATCGTGGCCGTCGTGGCAGGCGCGCTCTTCGGCGCCTTCGTCCGCTTCAGAAACCGTGCCGTGTAAGTTTCACGGATGGTTGACTGGCCGATTTGAACGTTGCAATACTCCGAGTCGAATCGGCCAGGTTTGCCGTCGTTTCCGCAGGTCGCCTGCATGCCGGTGGATGAATCGATTCATCCACCGGACGTCGTGTCGGATGGCATCCCGGCCGGATGCAGGCCCCCGTCATCAGGAGCGACGTATGGGAACCAGCAAGGTAAGGCCCATCACCAGGCTCGGGACCGGCCTCGCGGCGCTGGCCCTCACGGCCACCGCACTGTCCGCCCCGGCCACCGCGGAAACCGTCCGCGCCACGCAGCACTCCACGCTGGCCTGCGGCGACGGCACCGCCAACGCGGAGGCGGTGCTGAGCGGCAGCACGTGGACCGCCCGCAACGGCAGCCGGACCGTCTACACCGGCACCAGCATGTTGTCGGCCATGCAGGCCGCGGTGAGCAGCCTCACCGCGGGGCGCACCTCGAAACAGCGGGTCGTCGTGCGGGGCTCAGGCACGATGAGCGCCGGCTCGCGGCTGTCCCTGCCGAGCTACACGGTGCTCGACGTCTGCGGCACCGTCAACGTGACCGGCTCCGGCTCGGGCGACCAGGCGGTCGTGTACGCCCGTGGCGTTACGGACGTCGAGGTCCAGCACCTGACCGTGACCGGCGGCCCGCTGTACGGCATCTTCGTGCGCAACGGCGTCAACATCACGCTCGGCCAGATCGACATGCGGCTCTCCAGCGGCCTGGGCATCCGCATCGACAACCACGGCGACCGTAGCGTACGCACGAGGAACGTCCGGATCGACAACGTCTACGTCTCCGGCACCAGCACCCATGGCGTGGAAACGTACGGCGTGGACGGTCTCACGGTGGGCACCGTCGTGGCCCGCAACACCGGCCACTCCGGGCTGCTGCTGAACGACACCGTCAACGCGACCGTGAACACGGTGGACGCGCAGGGCGCGGGCACCGGCACCGGCTACGCGGCCTTCCGCATGGCCAACAGGAACGGCCGGATCGGCAGCGGCTACCCCACCAACATCCGGGTCGGCCAGGTGATCGCGCGTGGCGGCGGGCGCGGCGTCTTCTGCGTGTCGGAGAGCGGCGGGGCCGTCATCGACCGCGTGGACATCGCGCAGACCGGCAACAACGCCATCCTGATCGAGAACTGCTACAACGTGAACATCGCCGCGCAGAGCGGCAGCGTCACCGGGCCAGGCGACATCCGGCTCGCCGCGCGCTCGGAGTTCCCCAACACCGCCGACATCATCATCCAGAACCTGCGCGTGACCAACTCCGCCATCAGGGAGAGCCCATGCGGGGTCAACACCACGTTCAGGAACAACACCCTGGTCAACAGCGCCCAGAGCATCTGCTGAGGCAAGGGCGGCGTCGGAGGACGCCGGTCCAGGGCACGCCCGCCCGGAAGGGCGGGCCGCCGCCCGTCGATGCGTCCCGCACCACACGGGGGAGGCCGCGTAACCCGCGCGCCGTCGTTCCGCGAGACGGCCGACGAGCAACGTGCCGCGGCCGTCTCGCCCCGGAGCGTCAGGAGCAGGTGTACCCCGACGGGAGACGGTTGTCACCGCTCGGCCGGGTGCCCTGGAAGCCGAAGGAGGTGCTGGCCCCGGGCGCGAGCGTGCTGTTGTGCGCGACGCTGCCTGCCGTGGCGGCCTGGCCGCTCACCGACATGGAGACGTTCCACCCCCCGACGATCTGGTGACCGGACGGCACCGTGAACCTGACCGTCCAGCCGTTCGATGGGATCGTGCCGGTGTTCGTCACGGTCACCTGGATCACGTACCCGGTGCTCCACTGGCTCTGCACGGTCGCCGTGGCCGTGCAACTCCCCGTCCCGCCGCCCGCCTGCGTGGTCACGGTGACGGTGCCGGAGCGCGGCGAGCGGTTGCCCGCGGCGTCCTTGGCGTAGACGGCGAAGGTGTAGGACGTGTTCGCGGCCAGGCCGGTGACGGTGGCCGAGGTGGTCGAGGACGTGGTGACCGCCGTCTCCCCCGACGACTGCACGCGCACCACGTCGTAGCCGGTCACCCCCACGTCGTCGGACGAGGCCGCCCACGACAGCCGCGCCGACGACGAGGTGACGTCCGACGCGACGGGAGTGCCCGGCGCGGTGGGCGGGCCGGTGTCGTCGTCCGGCGTCTCGTACGTCAGCCCGAAGCCCTGCGCGAACAGCGGCGTCTTGCCGTCGCCCGCGTTGATCGGCTGCTGGGAGGCGCTGCTCATCCACGTCATGGGCAGCTTCCCGGTGGGCTGAACGGCCCCGAACAGCACGTCGGCCACACCCTGACCCTCCGTGCCCGGCAGCCAGGCGGCCACCAGGGCATTCCAGCCGGGCAGCTGGGCGGCGATGTCCATAGGACGTCCCGACACCAGCACCACCACGACGGGCACCCCGGCGGCACGCAGGGTGGAGAGCGTGTTCAGGTCCGCGGTGTCCAGGCCGAGCCCGCCGGACCGGTCGCCCTCGCCCTCCGCGTACGGGGTCTCGCCGACTACCGCGATCGCCGCACGGTAGGAGCCGTCGATGCCGCTGCCGTCACGGCTGTAGGTGACGGTCGTGCCGGAGCCAGCGGCGTTCCTGATGCCCTGGAGGATCGTGGTGCCGGGCGTGATGGCGCCGGACGAGCCCTGCCACGAGATCGTCCAGCCGCCGCTCTGGTTGCCGATGTCGTCCGCGCTCTTGCCGGCCACGAAGATCTTGCCGCCCGGGACCAGCGGCAGCACGTTCCCGCTGTTCTTCAGTACGACCTGGGACTTGGCCACCGCCTCGCGGGCCAGCGTCCGGTGCGCCGCGCTGCCCACGGTCGCGGTGTAGGACCGGTCCGTCAGCGGCTTCTCGAACAGGCCGAGCTCGAACTTCTTCGTCAGGATGCGCCGGACCGCGTCGTCAACCCGGGCGGCCGCGACCCGGCCGGCCTGCACCTCGGCCCGCAACAGGTCGATGAACTGCCGCCAGTCCGTCGGCGCCATCACCATGTCGATGCCGGCGTTCACGGCCGTGCGCACGTCGAGCGCGGACGCCCCGGGGGCGCCGTCGATCTGGTCGATGCCGTTCCAGTCGGAGACCACGAAGCCGGAGAAGCCGAGCTCGCCCTTGAGTACGGTGGTGATCAGGTACTGGTGGCCGTGCAGCCTGGAACCGTTCCAGCTGCTGAAGGAGATCATCACCGAGCCGACGCCGCGCTCGATCGCGGCGCGGAACGGCGGCAGGTGGATCGCCCGCAGGTCGGCTTCGGACAGCTGGGTGTCGCCCTGGTCGTCGCCGCCGGTCGTGCCACCGTCGCCGAGGTAGTGCTTGGCGGTGGCGAGCACGGAGGCAGGGCCGTTCAGCGTGGTCCCCTGGAGGCCGGTGATGATCGTGGCCATGGAGGAGGGCAGCTCGGGCGTCTCGCCGAAGGACTCGTACGTGCGGCCCCACCGGTCGTTGCGAGCCACGCACAGGCAGGGCGCGAAGTTCCAGTCCACCCCGGTGCCGGAGACCTCCTCGGCCACGGCGCGGCCGATCCGCTGCACGAGGTCCGGATCCCTCGTCGCGCCGAGGCCGATGTTGTGCGGGAAGATCGTGGCGCCAACGACGTTGTTGTGGCCGTGCACGGCGTCCACGCCGTACAGGATGGGGATGCCCAGCGGAGTGGCCAGCGCAGCGTTCTGGAACCTGTCGTACATGTCTGCCCAGGATGCGGGGGTGTTCGGTGACGGCGCGGAGCCGCCGCCCGACAACACCGAGCCCAGCCGGTACGTCGTGACGTCGGCGGCGTTGATCGTGCGCTCGGCCTGCGTCATCTGCCCGAGCTTCTCGTCCAGCGACATCCGCCCTATCAGGTCGGCCACTCTGGTCGGCACGGGCAGGGTCGGGTCCTGGTACGGGAGCGCCGCGGCCGCGGACGCGGGGGTGACGGCCGGTCCCGTGGCGACGAGCAGCGCCACGGCCACCACCCGCAACGCCCACTGCCTGATCGTGGTCTTCAACATGGCACGCTGCTCCAGCTCGGCTCGGGGGTGGGAGCGCTCCCATTCACTACGGACTCTAAATCTCGGCCCCCCGGGTTTCCCTGTCCCGCTCACGACGCCGTCCACGGCCACCCACCGCACCTGGGCAAACAGCGCAAGATCAGGTGAAACTTTCCCCCCGCTTCCGTGGCGGCCCTGGGCCGCGGCCGACGGCGATCGTACGCCGGAAAGCGCCCGATGGGTGGGCGGTCAGACTCGGAGCGCCTCCAGGAGGCGGTCGGCCTCGGAGGCGAGGCGCGGCAGTTCGGCCGCCGGGTCCGGGGAGCGGGCCAGCAACATGCCGCCCTCGCACAACGCGCCGAAGACGAGTTGCGCGCGGGCGGGCACGGCCGCCTCGTCGTCTTCGGCCACCATGCTGAAGCCGGCGACCAGGATCCCCAGCAGGTGATCGTGCTCGGCCGCCCGCACCGCCTCCCACCCCAGCACCGAGGGCGCGTCCAGCATCACGATCTGCTGGAACCCGGGATCGAGACAGTGCTCCAGGAAGGTGCGGGCACCCCGCCGCAGCGCCGCCCACGGGTCGCCCTCCTCGGCCGCGACCCGCTCCAGCTTGGCGCAGATCTCCCCCAGCTCCCCCTCGAACGCCGCCCGGAACAACGGCAACTTCCCCCCGAAATGGTGATACGCGGCTCCCTTGGTCACCCCCGCCGCGGCGGCGACCGCGTCGATCGAGGTCCCCGCATAACCGTTGCCCCCGAACAACTCCCGCGCGGCCCGCACCAGCGCCGCCGTGGTCTCGTCCGAACGCTCTGCCTGAGTACGGCGGATCATCGTGCTCCCATTGACTTACATACTCGCGGTACGTAACTTCATAACACAGTTACATACCCACAGTATGAATCATGGAGGTGAGCCTTGTCCTCACCGCACATCGCCGTCTACGGCGCCACCGGCCACACCGGACGCCTGGTGGCGGCCGAACTCCGCGCCCGCGGCAAAGACGTGATCCTGTCCGGCAGGGACGCCGGCGCGCTCAAGGCCCTGTCCGAGGAGCTCGGCGGAGCCCCCGTGCACCAGGCGACGCTCGACGACCCGGCCGCGTTACGGGAGCTCGCCGGGCAGGCGAACGTGCTGATCCACTGCGCGGGGCCGTTCACGCACACCGGCGAGCCCGTCGCCACCGCCGCGGTGGAGGCGGGATGCCACTACGTCGACCACGCGCTCGAGCAGCACCACACCAAATGGATCTTCGACACTCTTCAGGAGCCCGCCAGGCGAAAAGGCATCACCATGGTCACCGCGATGAGCTTCTACGGCGGGACGGGCGACCTGCTCGCCGGCGCCGTGGCCGAGGGCCTGACCGGGATCGACCGGGTGATCACCGCCTACGCGGTGTCGGGCTGGCGGCTGACGACCGGGGCCAAGCAGACCGCCGAGCTGCTGTTCGCCGACACCCGGCGGATCACGTACACGGACGGCGAGCAGCATGTCGGCTACGTCGAGCCGCGTAACGCGGTGTTCCCGTTCCCCCCGCCGCTCGGGCCGCGGACGATGATCGCCCCCGTCCCGTTCTCGGAGGTGGTCACCGTGCCCAGGCACGTGCGGACGCGCCACGTCGAGGCGCAGCTCACGGCGCACACGTTCGAGGAGGAGCAGGCGTTCACCAGCGAGCACGTGGACGCCGCCACCAGGGCGGGCTCCCGCTTCACCGTCGCCACCCAAGTGATCACCGCGGACGGCGGCAGCGCGGGGCAGGTCAGCGGCCACGACCTGTGGCGGCTGAGCGCCCTGGCGTCGGTGGAAGCCGCGGTACGGCTGGCCGGCGGTCACGGCCGCCCGGGCGTCTACTCCCCCGCTGAGGCGTTCGCGCCCGGCCCGTTCCTGCGCGACCTGGAGCGGCTCGGCCTCTTCACGCTCACTCTCCCAGGAAAGGCGGAATCATGATCCTCGTGACGGGCGCGGCCGGCGGGCTACAGGGAGCGACCGGGCGGCAGGTCGTGGACCTGCTGCTGGAGCGCGGCGAGCAGGTGCGGGCCTTCGTGCGCGCCGACGACCACCGGGCCGAGGAGCTCCGCAAGATCGGCGCCGAGGTGGTCGTCGGCGACTTACGCGAGATCACCACGGTGCGCCCGGCCATGCGCGGGGTCCGGCGCGCGTACTTCACGTACCCGGTGACGGCCGGGCTGCTCGACGCCACCGCGGCGTTCGCGGCGGCGGCCAAGGAGGAGGGGGTGGAGCGGGTCGTCGAGGTGTCCCAGCTGGACGCCTCCCCCGAGGCGGGCACCCCGCGCATGCGCCGCCACTGGCTGTCGGAGCAGGTCTTCGACTGGGCCGGGGTGGGCGCGGTGCACCTGCGTGCCGGCGTGTTCTTCGAGAACCTGGCCGTGGTGGCGGCCGCGTCCGGCGACCGCGAGCTGTCCCTGCCGCTCGGCGGCGGGGACACGCTCGTCCCGCTCGTCGCCGCCGCCGACGTGGCCAGGGTGGGGGCCGGGCTCCTGCTCGACCCCGGCCCAGCCGAACCCGTGTGCCTGGTGAACGGGCAGATGGCGACCATCGGCGAGGTGGCCGACGCGTTCGGGATCCCGTACGTGGACGTGCCTCCCGAGGAGTGGGAGGCCCGCGCCATGGCCATCTACCAGGACGAGGTCGCGGTCGAGCATCTCACGCACCTGTGGGCGCTCTTCCGCTTCATCGGATCCGGGCACCACCCTCTCTACGAGGTCACCGAGAGCATCGAACGCGTCGGCGGCCGCCCGCCGACGACGCTACGCGAGTTCGCTCAGGGCTCCCGGTAGTCGGCCGCCACCCCGATCAGCGAGATCAGGCCGGTGGCGAACTCCAGCGCCTCCTCCTGGCCCTCGCTGAACGGCGGCTCGAAGCCCACGCCCTCCCACGTGCGTGTCCGCGGGTTCCACAGGTCGGCGCCGACCTCGAAGTCCCAGCCGAACACGCCGTAGTCGTACCAGAGCGCGTCCGCGGTGTTGCCCGCCGCCGAGTAGAGCACGTCGGTCACCGGCCCGGTCTGCTGCGGCCAGCTGACCGTGCCCTGCTCGGCGGCGATGGCCTCCTCGATGGTGCGGGCCGAGGGCAGGAACACGCCGGTACGCGAGCCGTCGCGGTGCACGCCGATGCGCAGGGCCAGCACCTTCGCGGGTGGCCGCGCGACGTCGGCCGGGGCCTGCGAGGACGAGGGTCAGAACGGCTGCGGATGCACCTAAGCCATGCGTCGGCTCCTCCAGAGATCGCCCTTCTGAGGCCCACTCATCGAAGGCCGGCCGGAGGCCGACGACAAGACCCCCGGCCGGAGAACCGGCCGGGGGTCGTCGTGCTCCACGTGGATCAGCCGGTGAAGCCGATCTGCGTGTAGTCGTAGTAGGCGTAGCCGCGCGAACCGAAGTTGGCGAGCGTCTTCTTGACCGCGTAGATGTCAGGACGCTGGTACAGCGGGATGGTGTGCACCATGTCCCAGATCAGCTTGTCCGCGGCGTTGGCCAGCTCGACGGCCTTGGCCGGGTCCATCTCGTCCACCGCGGCCTGGATGGCGGCGTCGACGGCCGGGTCGCTGGCCTTCGGGAAGTTGCTCTCCGAGCCGGTGAAGTAGATCTGCTTCAGGCTGCCGATCGGCAGGGGCGTGCCGATCCACGAGAACGGCACCAGGTCGAAGTCGCCCTTGATGATGTAGTCGTTGAAGAACTTGTCAAGGGGGACGGGGCGGATCGTCACCTTGATCCCGGCCTCCTTGAGCATGGCCTGGGTGAGCTCGCCCTCCGTCTGCGAGACCGGCGTGCCCGTGGGGATGACGAAGTTCAGCGCGAACTCCTTGCCGTCCTTCTTGCGGTACTCGCCCTCCTGCTTCCAGCCGGCCGCGTCGAGCAGCTGCTTGGCCTTCTCCAGGTTGTACTTGCCGAGGTCGCCGGAGTTGTCGACGTAGCCCTTGTGGTTGTTCATGAAGACGTGGTTGCCGAGCGTCTGGATCGGCCAGTCCATGTCCTTAAGGTCGGACTGCGTGATCACGTCACGGTTGATCGCGTACTGGATGGCCTGGCGGACCGACTTGTCCTTCAGGAACTCGCTCTGGTTGTTGACGGTGAAGTGCCGCCAGTTCGGGCTGAGCGCCTTGCGGATCTCCGCGCCGGGGACTTCCTTGGCCCGCTTGAGCTCGGCCGGGGCACCCGACGGGATCTCGACGGCGTCGAGCTCGCCGTTGGCGAAGGCGTTCACCTGCGCGGCGGGCGACTCGATCGCACGGAAGATGACCTTGTCGAGCTTGGGCTTCCTGCCCCACCACTTGTCGTCACGCACGAGCGTGAGCGTCTTGGTGCCCTCGTCGAGCTTCTCCACCTTGAAGGGGCCCGCGGTGGCCGGGATCTTCTGCAGGTAGTCCTTGTCGTACGCCTCAGGCGTCTCGAGGTGCTTGGCCGGGAAGAGGTGCGAGGTCCCCCGGTTGAACATGCCCTGCCACTCCGGGTACGGCTTGGAGAAGGTGATGATGGCCACCTTGTCCGAGTCGCCCTTCGCCACCGACTCGATCTTGTCCCAGCCGTCCGTGGACGCCGGCTTGAACTTCTTGTTCTCGCCGCTGTTGGCCTTCCACGTGGCCTCGAGGTCCTTCCACGTGATCGGCGTGCCGTCCGACCAGGTGGCCTTGTCGTTGATCGTGTAGGTGACGACCTGCTTGCCCGACGACATGTCGTTCTTGACGTCGGTCACGTAGTCCTTGTTCGGCGTGAAGTTGGCCTCCGCGTCGGCCATCATCAGCTGGGGCATGAACACGTCGAGCATCTCGGCCGTGTCCGCCTGGTTGCCGTCGACGTGGTTGCCGTTCCACTGGCTCGGCCACTGGCCGACCGTGAGCGTCAGCGTGCCGCCGTCCTTGACCTGCTCGTAGGCGACCGGGTTGATGCTGATGGCCGGGGTCTCCGCCATCTGCTGCTGCGCCTGCTGCGTCTTCTCCGCAGTGGGCTGCTTGCTCTCGCTGCCGCCCCCGCCGCAGGCCGCGACGGCCATGGCCAGGACCGCGATTCCCGCGGCTGCCCGGTAACGAACCTTCACTTTTCCTCCTGATCGTCCGAGGCCGTGATGACCTCGATCTCCTCCGCGTAGTGGCAGGCTGCGCCGTGGTCCACGGCGTTCGCGAGCCGAGCAACCGAGGGCTCTTCGTCCACACAGATCCGCCGGTCCGCCTCGCTGAGCTGGGCGAACTTGGGGCATCGGGTGCGGAACCGGCAACCCGATGGCGGGTCGGCCGGGCTGGGCAGGTCGCCTTCGAGCAAGATCCGCTTCCGGGTGCGCTCCATTTCGGGGTCCGGCAGCGGGATCGCCGACAACAGCGCCTGCGTGTAGGGATGCGCTGGATGGTCGTACACGTTCTCGACCGTGCCGATCTCGGCGATCCTGCCGAGGTACATCACGGCCACGCGATCGGCCAGGTGCCTGACGACGGCCAGGTCGTGGGCCACGAACAGGTACGACAACCCCAGCGTGTTCTTCAGCTCCTCCAGCAGGTTGATGACACCCGCCTGGATGGAGACGTCGAGTGCCGACACCGGCTCGTCCAGGACGAGCAGCTTCGGCTCCAGTGCGAGCGCGCGGGCGATGCCGATGCGCTGGCGCTGCCCGCCGGAGAACTGCTGCGGGTAACGCTCGGCGTGCTCGGGCGAGAGCCCGACCAGCTCCAGCAGCTCGGCGACCCGGGCCCGCACGTCCTTCCTGCCGTGCGCGCGCAGCGGCTCGGCGATGATGTCGCTCACCGGCATGCGCGGGTCGAGCGCGGCCATGGGGTCCTGGAAGACGATCTGCAGGTCGCGGCGGAGCGCCTTGCGCGCGTCCTTGTCGAGCTTGGCGCTGTCCTTGCCGAGCACGACGACCCGGCCGCCCTGCGGCGGCTCCAGCTGCATGATCTGCTGCAGCGTGGTGGTCTTGCCGCAGCCGGACTCGCCGACCAGGGCCAGCGTCTCGCCTTCCGCGACGTCGAAGCTGATGCCGTCTACCGCGTACACGGTGCCGACGCGGCGCTTGAAGACCGCGCCCTTCATCAGCGGGTAGTGCCGGATCATGCCGTCGAGCTGCAGCACCGTCGAGCGCTCGGCGCGCGGCACCCGGACCACGTCGCTCGGCGGGATGACCGGCACGGGGAACACGTCGGCCCCGGTCAGGCCCTTGTGCTCGATCTCGTGCGAGCGGATGCAGGCGACCTGCCGCCCGCCGGCGAACGGCGTGAGCGGCGGCTCCTCGTCGTCGCACATGTCCACCTTCATCGGGCAGCGCGGCGCGAACGGGCAACCTGGCGGCAGCGCCGACGGCGACGGCG
The DNA here is from genome assembly GCF_005889735.1 of Nonomuraea turkmeniaca. GTDB lineage: Bacteria > Actinomycetota > Actinomycetes > Streptosporangiales > Streptosporangiaceae > Nonomuraea > Nonomuraea turkmeniaca. The sequence continues at coordinate 30,750 of NZ_VCKY01000037.1, read as the reverse complement.
GGTTGCCCTCGATGGGCACCAGCGGCCCCTCCTCACCGTCGACCCTGGGGATCGAGGCGAGCAGGCCCATCGTGTACGGCATGCGCGGCCGGTAGTAGATGTCGTCCACGGACCCCTGCTCGACCGGCCGGCCCGCGTACATGACGAGCACCCGGTCGGCCATGCCCGCGATGACGCCCAGGTCATGGGTGATCATCACGATGCCGGCGCCCGTCTCCTGCTGCGCGGTCTTGAGCACCTCCAGGACCTGTGCCTGGATGGTCACGTCGAGCGCGGTGGTGGGCTCGTCGCAGATCAGCAGGTCGGGGTCGTTGGCGATGGCCATGGCGATCATCGCGCGCTGGCGCATGCCGCCGGAGAACTCGTGCGGGAACGCCTTGGCCCGCAGGTGCGGATTCGGGATGCCGACGAGGTCGAGCAGCTCCACGGCACGCTTGGCGGCCTTGTCCTTGGCCATCTTCTGGTGCACGCGCACCGCCTCGGCGACCTGGTCCCCGATGGTGTAGACGGGCGTGAACGCCGACAGCGGATCCTGGAAGATCATGCTGATCGCCTTGCCGCGCACCTTGATCAGCTCGTCTTCGTCCATGCCGAGCAGCTCGCGGCCGTGCAGCTTGACCGAGCCGCTGACGACGGCGTTCCTCGGCAGCAGGCCCATGATGGCGAGCGAGGTGACGGACTTGCCGGAGCCGGACTCACCGACGATGCCGAGCACCTCGCCGCGCTCGACCTCGTACGACACCCCGCGCACCGCCTGGATGCCGCCGGGGAAGGTGACGGTGAGGTCGGTGACCTCCAAGATGCTCACGAGTTGCTCCCCGGGTCGAGTGCGTCACGCAGGCCGTCGCCGATCAGGTTGATACTCAGGACCAGCAGGACGAGCAGCCCTGCCGGGAAGGCGAACAGCCAGGGGTAGCCGGTGGCGTTGCGCGAGCCCTCCGCGATGAGCGTGCCGAGCGAGACGTCGGGCGGCTGGATGCCGAAGCCGAAGAAGGACAGCGCCGCCTCGCCGATGATCGCGCCGCTGACGTTGAGCGTCGCGTCGATGATCAGCAAGGAGGACAGGTTGGGAACGACGTGCCGGAAGATGATCTTCCAGCGCGGGATGCCCATGTAGACCGCGGCCAGGACGTACTCCCGTTCGCGGAGCGAGAGCGTCATACTGCGGACCACCCTGGAGGTGATCATCCAGGTGAACGCGGCGAGCAGCACCACGAACCAGAGCCAGGTGCCGCCTTTCAACCTCGGCGAGATGATCGCGATGATCAGGAAGCTGGGGAGGACGAGCAGCAGATCCACGCCCCACATGAGGACCTTGTCCACCCAGCCGCCGAAGTATCCGGCGAACGCGCCCACCACCGCGGCGAGGCCGGTGGCGATGAGCGCCACCAGCAGGCCGATGATGATCGACTTCTGCATGCCGCGCAGCGTGACCGCGTACATGTCCTGCCCGATGGCGCCGGTGCCCCACCAGTGGTCACCGTCGGGGGCCGACATGAAGGCCAGGAAGTCCTTGTCGGTCCAGTCGTACGGGCCGATGTACGGGCCGATGTACGCCAGGAGGATCAGCAGGATCAGGGCGACGGTGCCGTAACGGGCCTGCTTGTTGCGGAACAGGCGCCTGAGGACGACTTTCGAGCGCATGTCAGCTCACCCTCACCCGAGGATCGAGCGCCGCCACCAGCAGGTCCGACAGGAAGGCGGCGAACAGGACACAGACGGCGGTGAAGAAGGTCACCGCGGCGACGGAGTTGACGTCGTTGGCGTTGATCGCGTCGACCAGCCAGGCGCCCATGCCGTGCCAGGCGAAGATCTTCTCGGTGAAGATGGCTCCAGTGAACATCGTTCCGAACGCGAAAGCGAAGTATGTGGCGGACGGAATCAGCGCGGTGCGCAGCGCGTGCTTGGTCAGCGCGGTTCTGCGGCGCAGGCCCTTGGCCATGGCGGTGCGGACGAAGTCCTGACCGAGCACGTCGAGCATCATGTTGCGCTGGATGCGGCTGTAGAAGGCGATCGAGCCGAGGCTGAGGGAGATGGTCGGCAGGATCAGGTGGTTGAGCCGGTTGACGAACTGGTCCCAGCCCGCCAGCTTCGGGTTGTACTCCCCGGTGTACTCGATCAGCGTGAACCCCAGTGCGTCGTTCAGGTTGTACGTAGCCATCGCCAGCAGTGTGGCCAGGAGGAAGACGGGGAGCGCCATGATCACGAAGGAGCTGACCCCGATTAACCGGTCGCTGAGCTTGTACTGCCGCACCGCCGAGAAGGCGCCGAACGCCACCCCGATGACGAAGCCCGCCAACGTGCCGATCAGGAGCAACCGCAGACTGACGAAGATCCGGCGGCCCATCTCGTCGTTGACCGAGCCGCCGTTCCAGGTCTTGCCGAAGTCTCCCGTGATGACGCTCTTGGCCCAGGTCCCGTAGCGCACGATCACCGGGGTCTTGTCGTTCAGGTTGTACGCGTCGAGCGTGGCGTCGATGACCGACTCGGCGATGGGAGGCTGACGTGCCTGGTACGCGGCCCGCGGATTCATGGTGCTGGCGGCCAGCACGTACGCGAGACTGGCGGCGATCACAACCAAGATCGCATTTATTGCCAACCTGCGAAGCAGGTACTTGCCCATTACTCTCCGTTCGCGCTGCCCCGGGGCGACGCCTCCTGCCATGAGGACGCCCCGCAACGTAAAGCCACCCCGGATCCGGAAATCTCGCTGACCGGGAGATGGCGATCAAGCGGAGAATATATGTAAAAATATAACGGTCAGAAACGACTGAATATAACAGTCAGGTCACTCACAAAAGATCGTGACAGGTCACCAAGCGCCCCTAATTTTGGGCCTTGACCTGCGGCTATGCCGGTCATTTAGGGTGTTCTAACGCCGCCTCCACGGGTGCTGTGTCACAAAACCCGGACAATAATTGACGAATGCGCGGAGTGATCTACATCATTGTGTAGACGCCTAGAATCCACGCCGTTCCTGCCTCCCGGCCGATTCACGGAGGTCCTCGATCCGCAGCGGACCCATGCCCGGCTCGGCGGGTCAGACTTTGAGTGCGGCCACTCCCGAACCGTGCAGGGCGTCCACTACGGCAGCGGGACGCCCGGTGAGGAGAAGCAGGAGGATCTGGCTGGGCCCGCTGCAGTCGCGGGTGTACCCCACGGCCTTCCGCGTCTCCTAATGCAGCCCGTACGCGCGCCGGGCGGTGCCGGCGAAGACCTCGGCGCGCTCACCCTCCGACAGGCCCGCGCACAACTCGTCCGCGGCCTGCGCCACCCGCCGGTATTCGGCCGCGAGCAGGCACACCGGCCAGTCGGAGCCGAACATCACCCGATCGGGCCCGAACGCCTCCAGCACGACCTCCGCGTACGGCCGCAGATCGGACACCCGCCACGCCGTCCAGTCGGCCTCGGTGACCATGCCGGAGAGCTTGCAGTAGACATTCGGGTGCGCGGCCAGCTCCATGATCCGGCTGCGCCACGGCTCCAGCTCGCCGGCCGCGATCGGCGGCTTGGACAGGTGGTCGAGCACGAACGTCAGCCCCGGCATGGCCCGCACCGTGTCGATGGCGGCCGGCAGCTGGTGCGGGAGCGTCAGCAGGTCGTAGGCCAGCCCGGCGGCCTGCACCGCGGCGAGCCCGCGCCGCACGTCGGGCCGGTTGAGCCACTCGGGGTCGGCCTCGGACTGCACGCCGTGGCGCACGCCCACCAGGCCGCCGGGCAGGGCGGCCAGCGTGTCCGCGGCGTCGGGCGCCTTGAGGTCGATCCAGCCGACCACGCCCGCGACGAGGTCGGACGCGGCCGCGAGGGCCAGGAACTCACGGGTCTCGTCCAGGTCGGGCAGCACCTGGACGAGCACGGTGCGGGTCACCCCGGCCGCGGCCGCGGGGGCAGCCAGGTCGTCGAGCGTGAACGTGCGCCGGACGGGCGCCATCGGCTCCGGGTCCAGCCAGGTTTGCGGGCGGACGGAGAGGTCCCAGACGTGATGATGTGCGTCGATACGGTCCATGGCTCAGTCGAGCTCCAGCTCGGTCCAGAGGTCGTCAGGGATGGGGGTGGCGGCCAGGGACAGGTCCTCGGCCACCTCCTCGAGGCTGCGGGCGCCGACCACGACGCCGGTCACCGCCGCGTGCCGGAGCGGGAACTGCAGGGCGGCCGCCGCGAGCGGCACGTCGTACGCGGCGCAGCGCTCGGCCAGCTCGCGCGCCCGCTCCAGCACCGGCTCGGCGGCAGGCGCGTAGTCGTAGCGGGCGCCGGGCCCGGGGTCGGCCAGGACCCCGCCGTTGAACACGCCCGCCACCAGCACCCCGGTGCCCCGCTCGGCGCACAGCGGCAGCAACTCCTTGCCCGCCGCACGGTCCAGCAGGGTGTAGCGGCCCGCCACCATCACGCAGTCCACGTCGGTCTCCCGCACGAACCTGGCCAACATCCCGGCCTGGTTCATGCCCACCCCGATGGCCCGCACCCCGCCCTGCTCGCGCAGCCGGTCCAGCGCCGGGTACGCGTACCGCACGGCCGGCTCCCAGTGATCGTCGGGGTCGTGGATGAGAAGGATGTCGAACGCGTCGAGCCCGGTGCGCTCCAGGCTGCCGGAGAGAGAGGCGTAGACGCCCTCCACGGTGTAGTCCCGCCTCCCGGGGTCGAGGAGCGCGCCGACCTTCGTGGACACCGTCACCTGAGACCTGTCCACACCCGCGAGAAACCGGCCCAGCCTGCGCTCGCCCAGCCCGTCACCGTAGCGAGGGGCGGTGTCGAAGTACCGGACGCCACCCTCCCAAGCGGCCTCCAGCGTGGCCGCGGCCTGCTCGTCTCCGACCGGCGTGTACAACCCCGCCAGAGGAGCGGTGCCGAGGCCGATCCTGGAAACGCTGACGCCGCTGCGACCGAGCCTCACGTCTCGGCTCTCCTCTCGGGCGGGAGATCGTTTGCAGATCGCAACCTAGCAGACCTCCGATGTCCCGACTAGCCAGTCAGGTGCTTACGAAAGGTATGGACAGAAGACGACTTGTTCGCGTAGATATACGTCCTACTCGTGAGGCGTTACGTCCCTGAAACATTGCGCACTTCGACGTATCGGCAGGTCGAGCGCATTTGAGCGCCCCTGCGATTCCGCTCTCATCGCGCTCGCGGTTTCCGCCATGTGTTCCGGAACAGGAGTGTCGGTGGTCACGACGGCTACCCACGATGGGGCATGCCGGCGACCGGGTTGGGCGCTGCCGGCCGGCTGCGGGCGGCTGGGTGCGATGGTGTTCGGCGGCGTGGCCGGCGAGCGGTTACAGCTCAACGAGGACACCCGCCAGCCCTGCCGCCTCGTGGGTCCGGTCAGGCTGGTGCCATACGGCGAGGCCCGTGTGGACGCCTCATGACCCGCGAGCGGCCAGGCTCCTCGGAAGCTCTTGATGGACCGGGCATTGATGGCGAGAAGGTCGTCCGGTGTCTCGAGGGCGAGCGCAGTGAAGTGCCGGTCATAAGATCGTTGCTGTTGCGATGATCCGGCGATCGGGAGCCCCGATGAGTGACCCCGGCGACTTCGGCCCTCTGGTGATGGACGAGCGCGAGACGATCGGTCCCTACCGGATCGTGGGCCGGATGGGGGCTGGCGGCATGGGGGTGGTCTATGCGGGAATCGCGGCCGACGGCACACGGGTCGCGGTCAAGGAGATCCATCCGGGGTTAGCAGCCGACCCGCACTTCCGCGCCCGCTTCGTCCGCGAGGTCGATCTCCTGTCCCGGGTGCGTGGACGTTGCACGGTCTCGGTGCTGGCCTCCGACACCACCGCGATTCCTCCCTGGCTGGCAACCGAGTACGTCCCCGGCCCGACGCTCAGCGCATACGTGCAGGGCAACGCGCCGCTGCGGCCGCATGAGCTGCTCTCGTTCGGCGTGGACATCGCCGAGGCACTCACCGACATCCACCGGGCCGGCATCGTGCACCGCGACCTCAAGCCCGGGAATGTGATCCTCTCCACCTCCGGCGCGAAGGTACTGGACTTCGGCATCGCCCGGGCCCTCGACGAGAGCGGGCTCACGGGCACCGGCGCGTTGATCGGGACGCCCGGCTGGATCAGTCCCGAGCAGTACCGGGGCGACCAGGCGGACGCAGCCGCCGACGTCTTCGCCTGGGGCGCGCTGATGGTGTACGCCACGACGGGGCGCCCGCCGTTCGGCATCGGTGCCCCCGACGTCCTCGCCTACCGCGTCATGAGCGTCGACCCCGACCTGTCCGGGGTGCCCGCCCAGGTCCGCGACCTCGTACGAAGCGCGCTCGCCAAGGATCGGACGGCCCGGCCCGCCGCGCAGGAGTTGTTTGCCCGCGTCACCGCGCTCAGGGCGGGCACGGCCCCCATGCAGGTGCCGACGCCCGACAAGCGACTGGTAGTGCCGCTGGTTCCGGCCGCGGCCGTCATGGCGGCGGTGGTGGCCGTCGGCGTGGTGTTCGCGGTGAACTGGGGGAAAACGCCGCAAGCACTTCAGAGCCCGAGCGGCCCTCCCGCGTCCACGCTCGCGGAGAGCATGGAGCCGGACACGAGCGTGGACCCGGATGAGGCGGCGACAGCGGGCGAGACCTCCGAGGAGACGCCCAGCGCGACCAAGACGGCGGAGGAGACGCCCACCACGAGGGAGAGGCCGAGCGCCCGCCCGAGCGCCCGCCGCTCGGCCACCGGCGTGCCGTGCGCATCCAACGACTCCATACTCCGGCAGGCCGCCGCGCGGAACGGCGGCAGCCTGCCGGACGACGCTGTGGTCGCGCGCAAGCTATGCGTGGGCAACTGGGTCGCGGCCGAGCTGGACTCCCCAAGCACCGGCGGAATCGACCTGATCGCGAAGCGTAACGCGACCCGATTCGTCGACGGTGAGATCGGCAGTTACTTCTGCTCGCGGGAGAACCAGCCGACGCTCCTCGCGAGCGCGCCAGACGGCATCAAAACGTTCCTCTGCCCCAACGGCTTCGACTGACCCGGCCCCCTCCTTGACGCCTCAGGCGAAGGTCAGGGGTCTTGGACGAGGGGCTCGCGCAGCTCGACCGCTAGGCGATCCATCCCATGGAGTCGGAAGCGCGCAGCTCCCGCACCGAGAACGGCGGTGTCTGCGGTGCTCGTCATGGCTCTTCCAGCGCGTAGGCGGCGGCCCGGGACGGCCCGAGCCGCGTCCCGTCCCGGAAAGCCGCCGTGTACGCCCGGGGCCCCAGCGCGTGACGTGCCCGCTCGACGCACTCCTGGTGTGACTTCGCCTGGAACTGCAGCCGTGCCGGAGAGGCGGCGACCGCCCGCCACAGGTCGTGAGCGGCGCCCAGCAGCCGGGCGGCCCGCTCGTGCCGCCCGCGTGCCTCAGAGGTCCATGCCAGCGCCTCCAGGCACTGGAGGAGGCCCCACCGGTCGTCGACGGTGCTCCAGAACGCGGCCACTTCCCGCATCTTGGCCTCGGCCTGGCGCCAGTCGCCCTGTTGCCAGAAGGCCATGCCGAGCGCGTACAGCGCGTACGCACGGAAGAGCGCCGCGTCGCGCTCCTCACACATTCTCACGAGTTCCTCGCCGTAAGCGGCGGCCCGGTCGGGGCGCAGGGGCGCGGCATAGAGCGCGGCGAAGTACAGGGTCACCCCCACGGCGTGGAGGTCGCCTCGCGCACGGTGACGGGTGAGAGCGTCCTCCGAAAGCGCGAGCCCGCCCTCGGCGTCGCCTTCGGACAGCGCCGCGACGCCGGACATCTGGATGGCGAACGCCAGCGCCGCCTCGTCGCTCAGCTGCCGCGCAAGCGCCGAGCACTCCCGCAGGGCGGCTCCGGCCACCGGATCGCCCTGGTAGAGGGCGAGCAGCCCGCCGGCCCACAAGCCCATCACCCTAGGGACGCTCGGTCCTGGCACGAGCGCGAGACCGCGTTTCAGCCAGTGCCGGCCTTCGCTGAGCGCGCCGGCGATGATCCAGTAGGCCCACAGCGCGGACGCGATCTCCAAGCCGGCGGGCGCGTCGCCGGGCCTGTCGAAGCAGAGGTCGAGCGCGACGCGCACGTTGGGTAGCTCCTGCTTCAGCGTCCGGGAGCGGTCGATCTGGTCGGGCACCATCCGGTCCACGCGCAGTCGCTCTGCCAGCCGGCGATAGTGGTCGATGTAGCGCTCGCGCAGCGTCTCCACGTCCGTGGCGGGCAGCCGGTCGCGGCCGTACGCGCGGATGGTCTCCAGCATGCGGTAGCGCATTCCGCCGCCGTGTTGCTCCGCTCCGCTCAGGATGGACTTGTCCACCAGGCCGGCCAGCAGATCCAGCACGTCCTCGCGTGCCAGACCCGGCCCGGGGCAGACGGCTTCGGCGGTCTCCAGATCGACGCCGCCCGGGAACATCGACAGCCGCTCCCACAGCCGTCGCTCGCCGGGCGAGCACAGCCCGAAGCTCCAGTCCATGGTCGCCCGCAGGGTCTGGTGGCGCGCCAGCCTGCCGGGACCGGCCTCGGCCCGTACTTCCAGGCGTTCATCGAGCTCGTTCACCAGCTCTTCCACCGAGGCCGTGCGCAGGTGTACCGCCGCCAGCTCGATGGCCAGCGGAATCCCGTCCAGGCGCCGGGCCAGCCGGGCGACCGCCCGGGCGTTGGCCGCGTCGACGAGGAAGCCCGGCCGGATGCTCGCCGCCCGCTCGGCGAAGAGCCGCACGGCGTCTCGCCTGGCGATGTCGCGCGTGGTGGCGCCGGGCTCCGGGACCGGGAGCGACGGCACGCACAGCACCTGCTCGCCGTACACGCCGAGCGCCTGACGGCTGGTGGCCAGGATCCGCAGCCGCGAGGTGCCGCGCAGGAGCCCGCACACCAGGCGGGCGCACGCATCGAGCAGGTGCTCGCAGTTGTCCAGCACCAGCAGCATCCGTTTGTCCGCCAGACGTTCCGCCAGCAGGGTCAGGAGATCCGATCCGGTGTCACGGATTCCCAGCGCGGCGGCCGCCGCCGGGGCCAGCAGGTCCTCGTCATCAATGGTGGCCAGCTCCACCAGCAGAACCCCATCACGGTACTTCCGCATGGCGATCTCACCGACACGTCGCGCCAGCCGCGTCTTGCCGACCCCGCCCGCGCCGGTCAGCGTCAGCAGACGGGTCTTCGGCAGGATCCGCATGACTTCCGAGATCTCGCGCCTTCGTCCGACGAAACCGGAAATGTCGGTCTGCGAGGAGTCCGCCGTCGGCTGCTCGGCGGCCGGGACGTTCCGGATCGTGTCGTTCACGGGCATGCTCATTCACCGCCGAGAGGCTGCTCGCCGGAGATGCCGGCCTGCCGGCGACCCAGCCGGCGATCCGGGCCCTGGAATGGAGCCGAGTTCGCGCAGGATGCGCTCACGCATACCAACATATGCCCACGGCAGGTGCCGGACACTACGGGCGATATGCCTGGTCATCGGGCATATCGGGGCCGAATGCCGAATCATCGCCGACCCAGGGCGAAGACCGGGCTCACGCATGGGATGGTCTTTGCCGAGGGCCCGCCCGGTGGACGGACGCGGGTTGCTGCGAAGCTCGCCGAGGCCTGGAGTTCGGCCGATCGGAGAGATCAGCTGCTACGCGGCGGCGGCCACGATGCGGCGGACGATCTCCCGGGCCACCGGCTCGGTCAGGGCCGACGTGGTGATGCGCGTGCGACCGTCACCCTCTTCGAACGTGCTCGACCCGTCCGCCCCGACCACCACCCGGCCGTCGGGGCTGAACCCGAACAGCTCCGGCACCAGCATGGTCAGCACCGTGATCGGGTCGTGCGGGCAGTTCCACTCCTTGTTCCAGAACCGCCACCACTGCTCGATCTCCGCCTTCAGCACCGCCCCGAGCGCGCCGGCGCCCCCGATGCTGGAGACGTCCACGCCGTCCAGGCGGACCGTGGTGGTGATCTCCAGACCGGTCACCGTGATCGGCGCGCCGCAGCCGAAGACGACGGCCGCCGCCTCCGGATCGCATTTCAGGTTGTGCTCGGGCTTCGGGTCGTCGAATCGGCCGCCCATGATCCATAGGTGCCGGACGTCACGGGCGAACGACGGCGAGGCGGTGATGGCGTGCGCGATGTTGGTGAGCGGCCCGACCGCCACCACGTCGACCTGCCCTGGCTCGCGACTCACCCGGTCCACCAGGTACGCCACCGCGTCCCCCGAGTCCACCTCCTCCGTGTCGAGGTCGGTGAAGAGCCTGCCTTCGTGGCCTGCCCACCAGGCGGGCCGGTCGGTCAGCGTCTTCGCGGCTCCGGGGATGACGGCCGGCGACCGGGACGCGAGCCGTACCAGCCGTTTTGCCAGGCGTGCCCGCAGCAGCGTGTCACCATAGACGGTCGTGCAGCCGAGCAGGTCCACCTCGGGTGAGCCGAGCAGGACGGCGAGCGCCAGCGCGTCGTCCACGTCGGTGCCGATGTCGGTGTCGAGGATGACACGCACGGTCGAAGAACTCATAGAGGCCTTTCCCGATGAGGCGGGGACCTTCCTCGCCCTGCCAGGATCGAGCCGTGGCCTCGTCCAGGTCAACGGGTTCCTGCCCGGCCGCTACTGGGAGGTCGAGCCGCAGGTCACCCCGAGCCGGACGGATCAGGGCCGGCCGTTGTTACGATCCTCCGCATGCACAGCGCGAACACCGCGGTCGACGGAGAGGACGTGCGCCGGGCCGTCGCTCTCGCCATCGACGCCCTGAGGGACGCGGATCCCCAGGGGTGGGAGGCCAAGGCCGGAACACTCGAGTGGACGTGCTGGGAGACGCTCGAGCATCTGGCCGATGACCTGTTCACCTACGCCGCGAGGTTCGGGCTCGGGGAGCCGCCGATGTCCACGCTGTTGCCGTTCCGGACGAGCAGCGACCGAAGCGGTGGGCCGGCGAACGTCATCTTCGTCGACCGGGCCGCCGGCCCCGAGGGCCTCATGACCATCCTGGAGGCGTGCGGTGGCCTGCTCGCGTCCGTCCTGCGCACGACCCCCTCGACGACCGTGGCCTACCACGTCTTCGGGCCCTCGGATCCAGAGGGCTTTGCCGCCATGGGCGTTGTCGAGACCCTCGTGCACACCCATGACGTCGCTCAGGGGCTGAATCTGGAGTGGTCACCGCCAAGGGAGTTGTGCGAGCGGGTGCTGAAGACGCTCTTCCCCCATGTCGCCATCGACTTCGACGTCTGGGCGGTCCTGCTGTGGGCGACCGGACGCACCACCCTGCCCGATCGTCCACGACTCACCGAGTGGCGCTGGTACGGCACGCAGGGCGCATAAGTTCCTGCCGCACCGCTCGACGAGACACCCGCCCTTCATATGAGGGCCGTACGTCGCTATGGTCGGAACCCATATGGACGGCGTTCAGGCGTTAACAGAGTCGGATCCCGCACAGCTGGGCGAATACCCGCTGGTCGGTGTGCTGGGCCGGGGCAGCCGGTCAGTCGTCTACCTGGGCCGCTCGGCGGGCGGACATGTGGCGATCAAGCTACTGCCCGCGGGTGATGCCGAGACTCAGCGTGCGGTGGCCGCGGCGCAGCAGGTTACCGAGCCGGCCACCGCGCGGGTGTGGACGGCCGGGACGTACGGTGACCGGCTCTACGTGGTCAGCGAATACGTGCAAGGCGTATCCCTGGCAGAGTTGATCCGCCGGGAAGGCCCGCGTGACGCGGACCAACTGCACTGGCTCGCGACCAGCACGATCGCCGCGCTGGCGGCGATTCACCGGGCGGGCATCGCACACCTGGATTTCAGCCCGGCCAACGTGTTGCTCGGCGCCGAAGGGCCGAAGGTGGTCGATCTCGGTGTCGCCCGGCCGCCGGAGCCGGCGGTGGTGCCCGCCTACTCGTCGCCGGAGCAGGTGGCCGGCCATCCGGTGGGACCGGCCTCCGACCTGTTCTCCTGGGCCGTGACGATGATCTACGCCGCGACCGGGCTGCCCGCTTTCGGCGAGGACGGCGTTCCGGCCGTGTCCCATCGGGTGCTGCACGGCCCGGCGAACCTGTCGCGGCTGCCCCAGCCGCTCCAGCCCATCGTGGACCGGTGTCTAGCCAAGCGGCCGGAGTATCGGCCGACCGCGGAGGAGGTGCTGGCATTCCTGCACGGAGCCGGGCAGGGCCGGCCGACCTTTGTGCCGCCTCCCGCGTACGCCCCACCGCCCACCCAAGTGCTACCCGCCCCGTCGAAGAGCTCGGCGGGCCTGGTGATCGGGCTGGTCGCCGGAGTTGTGATCTTGCTCGCGGTGGCCGCCACCGCTGCGGTGTTCCTGACCAAGCGGCAGCAGCAGGAGCCGGTCGCGGTCATCAGCCGCGGCCCCGCCCTGGTGACTCCCACAGGGCCGACTCCCACAGGGCCGACGCCGACGGCGGCGACGCCGGTGCCCGAGCGCGCCTCCGTGGCCGGTCGATGGACCGGCACGTACCTGTGCAACCAAGGCAAGACCGCGCTTGAGCTCACGATCAAGGAGACGTCGCCGGGCCAGCTCGAGGCGGTTTTCGCCTTCAAAGCCGACCCCAGCAATCCCGGCGTGCCCTCCGGCTCCTTCGCCATGAGCGGCTGGCTGACCGGACGGGTCCTGCAATTGACCGGCGAGCGCTGGATCGACCGGCCGGGCGACTATGTCATGGTCGGCCTCCGCGCGAACCTCACCGAGGATCGCCCCTCCACTCTCCGCGGCATCGTCCGGGGCGGGGGCTGCAGCTCCTTTACCGTCGAGCGGTCCTGACGGGCGCGCCGATCCGGCCGCTCTTACCACGCCTCCCTGCCGGCGGCCGGGTCAGCCGGCCAGGACGCGGGCGAGTTCCCGCAGGGTGGCCGGATCCGTGCCGGGAGGCGGGGAGACACGGAGCACGGGCTCATGCAGGTCCAGGGGCGCCCGGGCGACGGGGGCGGCGCCCACGAGCAGGCCCGCCCGGGCCGCCCGCGATCTGGCGTCCTCGGCCGAGTCGCCCGGCGGCGGCCTGAGGGTGACGATGGCGGAGGGCTCGTCGAGCGGCTCGACCACCCGCCAGCCGCCGGCGCCGTCGAGGATGCGCCGGGCCATGCCGCCGAGGCCCGCCAGGTGGGCGTGGACGGCGGCAGGGCCGAGGGCCTGGTGTTCCTGCGCGGCCAGGCCGAGTGCGATCCGCGCCGCGATCCCGCCCTCCGAGCCCTCGTAGCGAATCGCGTCAGGCAGCGGAGCCGGTGTCGTCGTGCCGGCCGTCCAGACGTGGCCGCCGAGGGTCGGGGCGGCGGCGTCCATGTCGGGCGTGCGGCCGGGCACGATGAGGAAGCCGACGCCGCGCGGCCCGGCCAGCCACTTGCGGGAGGTGCCCACGTAAGCGGTCGCGCCCACGCCGCCGACCGGCACCTGGCCGAGGGACTGACAGACATCCAGCACCAGCGGCACCCCGGCGGCCCGGCACAACGCTCCGATCTCCTCGGCGGGCTGGACGACGCCTCGGTGGGAGGCGATGTGGACCACGCTGACCAGGTCCAGCCCCGACGTCAGCCGGGACCGCAGCCCATCCAGCTCGACGCGGGAGTCGTCGTCCACCGGCAGCTCGACGAGCTCCCAGCCGCGTTCCCCGGCGAGGCGGCGCAGCAACATCAGCGTGCTGCCGTACTCCGTGCGGGCGAAGCCGACGCGGCTGCCCGGCGGCAGCCGCCAGCCGCCGAGCAGCGTGGCCATCGCCGCCGTCCCGCTCTCCGTGAACGCGACGTCGGCGGGACTCGCCCCGGTCAGGGCGGCCAGCGCCGACCGGGCCGGGGTGAGATCCGGCTCGGCGGCGTAACCACCGCGCTCCCGCTCCAGCCGCAGGTGCGCGACCACGGCGTCGAACGTGCGGTCGCTGGGCACGTTGCACCCGGCGGCGTCCAGGAGCCCGGGCGGCACGACGGACCGCGCCGCCCGCCACGTCTCCGCCACCTGGCAGGTGGCGGTGGTCACGCCTCGGCCAGGAGCAGGGCGAAGTCGCCGGAAGGGTCGGTGTACCAGCGGCGCATCGTGAACCCCGCCGCCGCCAGTTCGCGGCGCAGGCCGCCAGGCCGGAACTTCGCGCTGATCTCGGTACGCGTCTCCTCCCCGTCGGCGAAGTCCACGGTCAGGCCGAGCCCGCCGATCCGGACCCGCATGGCCTTGGACGCCCGCAGCCGCATCTCGATCCAGTCGTTGCGCTCGTCGTACAGGGCGACGTGCTCGAAGGCGTCCGGCTCGAAGTCGGCGTCCAGTTGCCGGTTGATCACGTGCAGCACGTTGCGGTTGAAGGCGGCCGTCACGCCGGCCGCGTCGTCGTAGGCGGCGACCAGCCGGCCCCGGTCCTTCACCAGGTCGGCTCCGAGCAGGAAGGTGTCACCGGGGAGGAGGTTGTCGCGCAGCTCCTTCAAGAACACCTCCCGGGCCGCGGGCTCCAGGTTCCCGATGGTGCCGCCCAGGAAGGCCACCATGCGCCGGCCCGTACGCGGCAGCAGGCGCAGGTGCCGTTCGAAGTCGGCGCACACGGCCTGTACGGCGAGTCCGGGATAGCGGGCGGCCAGCCGGTTCGCGGCCGACCGCAGCGTGACCGCGTCCACGTCCACCGGCGTGTAGCCGCGCAACGACCCGGCCGCGGTGAGGGCGTCGAGCAGCAGGACGGTCTTCTCGCTGGTCCCCGACCCGAGCTCGACCAGCGTGTCCGCACCGCTGACCGCCGCGAGCTCGCCCGCCCGCGCCTGGAGGATGGCCAGCTCCCGCCGCGTGGGGTAGTACTCGGGCAACCGGGTGATCTGGGAGAACAGGTCGCTGCCCACCTCGTCGTAGAACCACTTGGGCGGCAACCATTTGGGCGTCGCGGTCAGACCGGTACGGACATCGTGTTCGAGAGCGTGGCGCAGGTAGTCGCGGTCAAGATGGTCGATCAACTGCACGGTCGACTGGCTGATAGGCACGAGATCTCCTCAAAGTCACAAGGGCTGGACGCGTACGCCATCGGAAGAGGTGACGAGCAGCAGGCTCCGCTCCGGCACGGCCTGCCAGCCGGGCAGGTCGTCGAGTGGCTCGCTCACCACGAGTACGCCGTCCTCTGCGGGCCGGTGGAAGAGGGTGTCGCCCCAGACGGTCGCGGCGAGCGACGTGCCGTCGCAGGCGAGCAGGTTCAGGCGGGCGCCGGGGTCCCTCGCCCCGGCTTTCACGACGACCTCGGCGAGAGATTCGCCGAGGCCGAGCCCGGTACGCAGCCGCTGGAACACGGCGGCGGCGACCCAGGCGGCGTCGCAGGTGCTCTCGGCGGCGTCGGCGAGGTCCCTGACCGCGTCCTGCTCGACGCGGCCGTTGTGGCTGAGCAGCCACGGTCCGTCGGTGAACGGCGCGGTGGCGCTCTCCTCGACCGGCATGCCGGTGGTGGCGCAGCGCACGGCCGCCAGCAGGCAGCCGGAGCGGGCGACCTGGGCGAGCGCGGGCAGGTTGGCGTCCGCCCAGATCGGGATGGAACGGCGGTAGCGGATGGGTTCGGGGCGGACGGGGTCGTACCAGCCCATGCCGAAGCCGTCGGCGTTGACCGTGCCGTGCCGCTGCCGCCGGGGCGCGTACGACTGCGTGCGCAGACCGTGCGCAGGCTCGTGGATCAGCGCGGCCGCGGCTCTCGGCGCGCCGAGCCAGGCCGCGTGGCGGCACACTAGCCCTCCTCCGCGGTGCGGGCGCAGCGGAATCCGGTGAAGATCTGCCGGCGGATCGGATAGTCCCAGTTCCTGAACGTGGTGCGGACCGCTGCGGGGTCGGCCGCCCACGAGCCGCCGCGCAGCACGCGGTAGTCCCGGCCGAAGAAGACCTCGCTGTACTCGCGGTAGGGGAAGGCGCTGAAGCCGGGGTAGCCGTCGAACCAGGTGCCGGTCCACTCCCACACGTCCCCGACCATCTGCTCGGCCCCGTACGGGCTCGCCCCGCCGGGGTAGGCGCCGAGCGGCGCCGGTCGCGCCGCCCGGTGCCCGAGGTTGGCGAGCTCAGGCGTGGGGTCCTGATCGCCCCAGGGGTACTTGCGGGCCCGTCCCGAAGCCGCGTCCCACCCGCACGCCTTCTCCCACTCGGCCTCGGTGGGCAGCCGCTTGCCGGCCCAGCGGGCGTAGGCGTCGGCCTCGTACCAGCACACGTGCTGGACCGGCTCGTCCATCGGCACCGGCTCGGTACGGCCGAACCGGCTGCGCCACCACGTGCCGCCGTCCTTGGCCCAGAACAGCGGGGCGAAGACACCGCTCTCCTGCCGCCACCGCCAGCCCTCCGGCGCCCACCAGCGCGGGTCGTGGTAGCCGCCGTCCTCGATGAACGCGGCGTAGGCGGCGTTGCCGACGGGGAGCCGGTCGATCCAGTAGGCGGGCAGGTCCACCCGGTGGGCGGGGCGCTCGTTGTCGTAGGCCCAGGGCAGCGTGTCGGTGCCCATCAGGAACGTGCCGGCGGGGACGTGCACCTCCTCCGCGCCTCCCGCCCGTCCGGGGGGCAGGGCGGCGTCCCGCACCATGCCGGGCTGCCGCGACAGCTGCAGCGTGGCGAGCATGGTCTCGTCGTGCTGGTGCTCGTGCTGGATCACCAGGCCGAACACGAACCCGTCGCGGCGCAGCGGGCTAGGGTCCTCCAGGTCGACGGCGTCCAGGACGTCCAGCACGCGCCCGCGCACGCCGCCGATGTAGTCACGGGCCTCGGCCGGGCGCAGGAACGGCAGCGCGGGCCGGTCCTTGCGCGGCGTCTTGAACGCGTCGTAGATGTCATCGATCTCGGGCCGGAGCGGCGTGATGCCCGCGGCCGCCCGCAACACCCACAGTTCCTCGTAGTTGCCGACGTGGGCGAGGTCCCACACCAAGGGCGACATCAGTGGCGAGTGCTGGCGTACGAGCAGGTCGTCGTCCGCCTCCGTGTAGGCCAGCGACCGGTCGCGCACCGCGACCAGCTCGGCCGCGATGCGTTCCTTGAAGTCGTTCACACTCGTCCCCCTTCGGTCAGCCAGGCCTGCGGGCCCAGATCTATGAGGTCGGCCGCCGGCGAGCGGCCAGGTGTCACGTGCCGGTCGGCGAAGGCGGCCACCTCGCCGACCAGGGCGGGAGCCGCGCCCACGCGCGGCAGCGCCTCGAGTGCGGCGCGGAAGCACACCTCCGCGGCTTTCGCGAGCCGCGGGTCCGCCAGCCCGCAGCGCGCGGCCTCCCGCCACATCTCCCGGTACGGTTCCGCGGCGGCCAGCGCGGCGTCGGCGGCCCGGTCGTCGGCGAGGAGCGCCCAGGTCACCGCCACGCACACCGGCCAGGTCGCCGGATCCTGGGCGTCGAGGTAGCGGATCTCCAGCCAGCCTCGGGGACGTACCGGAGGAAACACGGTCGTGGCGTGGTACGCCAGATCCGCCGTGGTGGGCTCGCCGGTCGCCAGCCAGTCGCGGAAGGTCGAGCCGTCGCGGACCGGGCGGCACCGGTCCCCGTCTTCGCGCACCAGCATGAGGCGGGCGTCGAGCAGGTAGTCCGCCCAGTCGGCCGCCGGGTCGCCGGACACGCGGACGGGGGACGTTCTGGTGGGGTCGAGGTTCTCCCACACGGCCTGGCGGCCGGACATCCAGCCGCAGGGGCGGCCGCCGCTGAGCGGGGAGTTGGCGAAGGCCGCGGTCAGGACGGGCCCCAGGAGATGCGCCCGCTCCCAGCGGGTCTCCGGCCGCTCCCCCAGGTCCAGGTTGACCTGGATGGAAGCCGTGGAGCACATCATCAGCGGCCCGTAGGGACCGCCCAGGAAGTCCGCCATCGCGTCGTACCTGGGGAGGCGGAGCTGGCGGTGCGGCGGGCGTACCGGATCGAGGCCCACCCCCACCAGCGCCAGGCCCGCGTCGGCGAGGGCGCGGCGGGCGACGGCCAGGTCGGCGGCCAGCCCGGCGATCGCGCCGGACAACGGCCCCGCCGGGCCGGAGAGCTCCAGCTGACCGCCCGGCTCGAACGTCACCCGGCTCCCGCCGGGCAGCGGGGGAAGGACCCGCTCGACCTCCTCCATCGGCACGTGCCGATGGACCGTCGTGTGGTCGAAGACGAGGAATTCCAGCTCGACGCCCACTCGATCCCCGCCGTCCGCCTGGAGGCACCGGCGGGCGAACGCGGCCACCTCTGAGGCGTCGCTGAGCGACGCGTCCTCACCATGCGCCGCCTCTTCGTCCGGCGGCGTCGGCCCGATCGTCGCGTGGCGCATGTGTCTACAGACCCGCGAGCCACGCGAGCGTTACACGAGAATTCTCAGACGCGTCGCCGGTTCCTGAAGGCGGACATCAGCCGCTCCCTCGTGCCTGCCGACAACTTCCCCGGTGGCGGGTCGGCGAGGAAGCGGATGGTCGTGCGGAACTGGTCGACGTAGTGCCCGCAGTCGGCACAGCAGGTCAGATGGGCCTCGACCGCGGCTCGGGACGGCTGGTCGAGGGCGTCGTCGAGGTAGGCGGTGATGACTTCCACCAGTTCGCCGCACGTGAACCGCTTCACGACGTTGCCCGCCTTACCCTCTGCCCTATGAACCGTTTCACCTATTCTGACTGCTTCACCGACTGGAAATAATCCTCCAGTCGCCCACGGACCGCCGCACGCGCGCGGTGCAGCAGGACCCGCTGGTTGGCCGCGGAGATCTCCAGGATCTCGCAGACCTCCTCGGAGGTACATCCCTCCACGTCACGCAGTGTGATCACGATCCGTTGCCGCGGCGGCAACCCGGCCAGAGCCTCTCCGATGAGGCCGCGCACCTCCGCGGCGAGCGCCTGGCTCTCCGGGGTCGGCCAGACCGCGGGCGACTCCTTCCAGCTTCCCAGCAGGGCGGCGTCCGCACCGTGGAACCGCGAGGGATCGACGGTCGGTCCGGCGTCCTGCTCGAAGACGCTCCACGGCAGTGTACGACTCTCCCGCACGCTGCGCTTCTTCGCCGTGTTCACCAGGATGCGGTAGACCCAGGTCTTGACGGACGAGCGGCCCTCGAAACCGTCGATCGCGCCGATCACCGCCAGCCAGGTGTCCTGCACCACCTCTTCCGCGGAGTCGTCGGTGGACACGTACGTCCTGGCCACCCGGAGCATGCCCCGCGACCAGGTGTCGAGCAACACCACGAACATCGCCTCATCGCCCGCCCGAAGCGCCGAGACGACGACGTCATCCGGGGGCAGCGTGCTGCCCGCGAAAGACCCCACGATCGCTTTCCTCCCCCGTCGAGCGTTGGGGCTATCATCACACGCCCACCGAAACCGCCGTTGCTCCGCTCCCCTATCTTGCTTGCGACGAGGCGGTGTGGGAACCGGGCGGCTTCAATGCATGTGCGCCAACACGGTCATGGGGACCGTGCCGCGGTTCGCCCACGTGCCATGTCGCGGCGGGCCGCCGAGCAGCAGGTCGGCGATCTCAACGGCGTCGCACCAGGCACGTACGGTGGGATCGGGCGTCCGGCCGGTCCACTTGACGCGCTCGCCGGGCTGAAGCCCGACGATTCTGGCCTGTGCCGCTGTCGTTCACGCGGCGACACTTCCTTGGCTTCCTGCTTCGACGGGCCGTGCCGGGCTCGCGCCCGGCCTTACCGGCCCTCCACAGGCGTTTTGCCTCTCCGCCCGTCCGGCGGCGAGGATATTGAGCGCGGTGTTGATGTCCCGGTCGTGGGCCGCACCACAGGAGCAGGTCCACTCCCGCACCGACAGGGGTATGTCCTGCCGTACCGCTCCGCATACCGAGCACAGCTTGCTACTCGGGAACCAGCGACTGACCTTGACGAAGGTCCTGCCGTACAGGCGCGCCTTGTACTCCAGCATGGCCACGAACGACGACCAGCCCGCATCATGCACGCTCTTGGCCAGCCGGGTGCGCGCCAAGCCCTTGACCGCCAGGTCCTCCACATACACCGCTTGGTTCTCGCGGATGATCTGTGTGGAGAGCTGGTGGTGGAACTCGCGGCGCGCGTCGGCGACCCTGGCGTGCTGCCGGGCGACCACAAGCCGGGCCTTGGCCCGGCTCTTGGAACCTTTCTCCTTACGGGACAGGGCCTTCTGCGCCCGCTTGAGCTTCTTCTCCGCCCGGCGCAGGAACCGGGGCGAATCGATCTTCCGCCCGTCCGACAGGACAGCGAAGTGTCCAAGACCCAGGTCGATCCCGCTCTCGATCCCGCTTTCCGACAGGGGTGAGGCGCTGACCTCCACGACGAAAGACGCGAAATACCGGCCCGCCGCATCCTTGATCACGCTCACGCTGGACGGCTCGGAGGGCAGCTCCCGCGACCAGCGCACCGCCACGTCTCCGATCTTCGGCAGGCGCAGCTTTCCGCCCGGCATGATCGAGAATCGTGACCAAGTTCCGCCACCGGGTCTTCAACGGCGAGCACCTGACACGGCTGGAAGAGATCATGAGGGATGTGTGCGTCGACTTCGAGACCGAACTGCGTGAGTTCAACGGCGAGAACAATCACGTCCACCTGCTGGTGAACTTCCCACCCAAGATCGCCCTGTCCAAGCTCGTCAACTCGTTGAAAGGGGTGTCCTCGCGGCGGATGCGCCAGGAGTTCCCCGAACTGGCCGCCCACTACTACCGGGCAAACAAGCTGTGGTCGGGCTCCTACTTCGCCGGGTCGGTAGGCGGCGCTCCCATCAGTGTCCTGCGCCAGTACATCGAGCAGCAGAACCGGCCGGTCTGAGCGGGGTGGACGCCGGTCCGCCTGGCGGCGAATCGGCTGTCCTTGCCCCGCTACGCGGGACGGTCGGCTTCACCCCCGGCCTGAAGGACTCTGTTGCCCAATTCGGCGTGCCGTCTTCGCATTGATCGTTTTCTGGTTCAGGATGTCGTTCTGCTGCTCGGGTTCCCCCGCCGGGCGGTGGGAAGGAGCCTGTGGTGTCGATGCGGCCGCGTGCTTGGCCGGAGATTCCCGAGATGACCGCGCGAGTGGCCCGGGCGGCGTTTCCGAAGGGGACGCCGGCCATCCGGATGAGGGATGCGCTGGGTCCGTTGTTCGCCGATGAGGAGTTCGCTGGCATGTTCGGGGTGAGGGGGCGTCCTGGCTTGTCGCCGGGGCAGTTGGCGTTGGTGTCGGTCCTGCAGTACGCCGAGAACCTGTCCGATCGGCAAGCCGCCGATGCGGTCCGTGGCCGGATCGAGTGGAAGTACGCCCTGGGTCTGGAGCTTGAGGATCCGGGGTTCGACTTCTCGGTGCTCAGTGGTTTCCGCGCCCGCCTGGTCGAGCACGGCCAGGAGGAGCACGTCTTGGAGTTGCTCCTGGAGCGCTTGGTTGAGCTGGGGTTTCTGCGAAGCGGTGGACGCCGGCGGACCGACTCCACCCATGTGCTGGCTGCCGTGCGGTCGTTGAACCGGGTCGAGTTCGTCGGGGAGGTGATGCGCTCAACGTTGAACGCGCTGGCCGCGTGCGAGCCGGGCTGGCTGGCCGCATGGTCTCCCGCAGCGTTACGGGGAGCGGGTGGATACCTATCGGCTGCCCGACACCGAAGCGGCGCGAGCCGACTACCTGCACCAGGTCGCAGACGGCGGCTACCGCTTGCTGGAGCAGATCTACCACCACGGCGCCCCGGCCTGGCTGCGGCAGGTCCCGGCGGTGCAGGTACTGCGCGAGGCGTGGATCCAGCAGTATGACCGGACCGACGGGCAGGTGCATGTGCGGCAGGGCAAAGACCTGCCGCCGGGAAGACTCCGGCTGGCCTCGCCCTATGACCCCGATGCCCGCTACGGGGTCATAGGGCGGGACCGGCTGGATCGGCTACAAGGTGCACCTGACCGAGACCTGTGAACCGGATGCGCCTCATCTGATCACGCATGTGGCCACCACTGACGCCACCGTGGAGGACTCTCAGATGACCGCTACCATTCACGACGACCCGGCGGCACGTTCCTTACTGCCCGATGTGCACGCCGTCGACATGGGCTACACCTCCGCGGCGGTGCTGGTCAGTGCCAGAGACGAGCATCAGGTGGAATTGCTGGGCCCGATGCGGACTACCACCAGCCGCCAGGCCCAGGGTGAGAGCGGGTTCGAGCTGAGTGCCTTCACGATCGACTTCCACGAGCGGCAGGCGGTCTGCCCCGCGGGTCACACCAGTAGCCGCTGGCTGGAGGAGACCAGCCGGGGCACGCCGCTGATCCGCGTCGCCTTCCGCAAGCTCGACTGCGGTCCCTGTCCCCTGCGGCCGCAGTGCACGACCGCCAAGATCGGCCTACGCCAGCTCACCCTTCGACCTCAACCCCAGCACGAGGCCTTGCAGCAGGCCCGCCGCGAGCAACGCACTGACGAGTGGAAACTCGTTACAAGGTCCGGGCCGGGGTGGAAGGCACCATCTCCCAAGCTGTTGACCTGGATGTCCGACGGACCCGATACATCGGCATGGCCAAGACCCATCTCGGCCATGTGCTCACCGCCTCAGCCATGAACGTGGTCAGACTCGACGCCTGGCTCACTGAAACACCATTGGGGACGACCCGCACATCACACTTCGCGCGGCTCGCACTGGAGCTGACCGTGTGACCCGAATTGGGCAACAGAGTCCTGAAGGCCGGAGCACTACCGACGATTCTGGTAGCAGCGATCCCCCATCCGCAGCCGATCCGCGTACACGGCCGCCAGCGGCGAGATGAACACCCCCTCCGGGGCTTCGAGATCCATCCGGCCGCGCAACTCCGCCACGTGGTCCGCCTGGACCTGCCGGTCCTCCTCGGTCGCATGGCTCCAGAACAACCACGGGCAGAAGTCGAACTCGGTCATATGGTCAACATCCTCTCCCCATCGTCCCCAGCATCATCGACCACGCGGAGCGGCGGACCGGCAGCCGGTACCGGTCGGACAGCGCGGGCCCGTAGGAGGCGCTGCCGATCCCCTGCTTGCCGTGGTGGAGGTTCAGCCGCACCCGGCCGGGTCCCGCATCGTCTCCCGAGGGCCGCAGCGCGGCAGGGTCAGGGCACCCTGGGCCGGCGGGCGGGGCGTCCACCTCCACCCGCCAACTCGTTCACCCCGTCAGGCGGCCGGCTCGTCCGAGACGTCGAAATGGGCGGCGCTCCCGTCGACCAGCATGTTGCGGCCCTTGATCTCGGCGGCGGCCTCGGGACCCACGATGCCGTCCTGGCCGGGCAGCTGGCCGGCGCCGCCCTCCGGGCCGAGCGGCACCAGGATCATGGCCGGTCGCCGCTCGTACGCGGTCAGCTCGCCCGCACCGGTGATGACCGTGCGGAGGTTCTGCGCGAGCAGCTCGCCCTGCTGCCGGGCGAAGGCCGCCATGTTCCGGTCCGCGTCGGCCATGTCGCCGATGGCGAAGACCCGGTCGTGCCCCCTGACGCGCAGGTGCTCGTCCACGCGCAGGTGCCCCTGGGCGTCGCGGGACTCGGCGAGCGAGCCGCGCAGGTAGCCGGTGTGCGGGGTGACCCCGAAGCAGCGGAACCAGATGTCGGCGGTCAGCTCGTCGCCCGCCTCCGTGGTGACCGCGACCGGCGCGGCCGTGGCGGACGGGGCGTCGGGGAGCCCCCGCAGCGCGCTGCCCAGCTTGAGCTCGACCCCGAGCTTGTCGAGCTGCGTACGGAGCTCGTCGCGCAACGCCTGGTCGAACGGTCCGGCCAGGATGTCGGGGGCGACGTCGGCGAGGGTGACGTGCTTGTCGGGGAAGGCCGACTTGATCTCCCCGGCGAGCTCCAGACCGACCGGCCCGGCGCCGATCAGCAGCACCTTCCCCGCCCCGGCCAGCGCCTCGTGCGCCTCCCTGACCTTGGCCTTGGCCACCTCGGCGGCCGACTCCTCGATCTTGGCCGGGAACGGGTACGAGGACCCGGTCGCCAGCACCAGGTAGTCCGGCTCCAGCCGCGTGCCCGAGGCGAGCGTGACCTGCCGCCCGTCCACGGCGACGGCGCGGTCGCGCAGGAATCGCCCCCGCGCCAGCAGCCGCCGGTAGGGCAGGAAGATCCGGTCCAGCCACTCCGGCTCCACCAGGGCCCGCAGCGCGGCCAGGTTGTGCATGAAGGAGTCGGACGGGTCGACGAGCGTCACGTCGGCGACGTCGTCGAGCAGCTTGGCCACCGTGTGACCGCCGTACCCGCCGCCCAGGACCACCACGCTCGGCCGGCCACCAGCATTCTCGATCATCAGATCTCTCCTCACTAGCTTTCGAAGTGCCGCTAGGCTATTCATACTCACTTCGAAAATCAAAGTGACCTTGAATCTGCTAGCATAGGGGGTGCCATGGCGACGATCTCCACCCACGACGCGGACACCTGTGAGCGCGGTGACGCCGCCCTGACGCGCGCCTTCTCCGTCCTCGGAAAACGCTGGAGCGGCGTCGTGCTCGGCAGTCTCCGCCCAGGTCCGGCCGGCTTCCGCGAGCTCTCGCGGGCGATCGGCCGGGTCAGCGACTCGGTGCTGTCCGACCGGCTGTCCGAGCTGACCAAGGCCGGGCTCATCGCCCGCACCGTCGAAGAGGGCCCGCCCGTCACGGTCTCCTACGAGCTGACCTCCGCCGGTCAGGCGCTCATGCCCGCGCTGGACGAGCTCTCGAAGTGGGCGCAGGAGCATCTCCCGCCGGAGTGACGCGTTTCGCGGCCGGAAGTGATCTTCATCCGGTACGCTCCCCTGCTGGTACGGCCGACTCGCGGAGGAGCTCCCCACCATGCGACGCGTCACCTGCGGCTTGGCCGTCCTGATCCTGGCCCTCGTGACAGCGGCGTGCTCCGGTGCCGCGGAAGAGACGCCACCGAAGCCGGTGCTCGAGAAGGACACCATCAAGGTTGGCATCGTGCCGACCACCGACGCCGCGCCGCTGTTCATCGCGGTGAACAAGGGGTTTTTCCAGCAGGAAGGGCTGACCGTCGAGGCGATGACGGTGACTGGCAGCGGGGCGGCGATGCCGCAGGTGATGAGCGGCAGCCTGGACCTCGCACAGACCGACTACGTCACCACGTTCCTGGCCGGCTCAAGAGGCATGCCCATCAAGGTCGTCGGGGCCATGTCCCAGGCCGGGCCGGACACCTTCGGCCTCGTCGCCAGGGATGGCTCGAAGATCGAATCGGTGGCGGACCTCAAGGGTAAGAAGATCGCGGTCAACAACCTCATGGGGCTCGCCACGCTCACCGTCACCGCCATGTTGCGGGATGCCGGCATGGAGGCGCGCGACGTCAAGTTCGTCGAGGCGCC
The DNA here is from genome assembly GCF_005889735.1 of Nonomuraea turkmeniaca. GTDB lineage: Bacteria > Actinomycetota > Actinomycetes > Streptosporangiales > Streptosporangiaceae > Nonomuraea > Nonomuraea turkmeniaca. Next base: position 5,731 of record NZ_VCKY01000037.1, on the reverse strand, counting down.
CTTCCCCGAGATGCCGGCCAACCTCGCGGCGCGGCACGTGGACGCGGCATGGACGGCCGAGCCGTTCCTCACCTTCGGCGAGCCGCGGGCCAAGCTGCACAGGGTCGCGGACACCATGGCAGGCCGGATCACGGACATGCCGGTGGGCGGCTGGATGGCGACCGGCGACTGGGCGACGGAGAACCCGCAGACACTGACCGCCTTTCAGCGTGCCTTCACCAAGGCCCAGCAGCTCGCCGCGCGCGACCGCAAGGAGGTGGAGGCGGTGCTGCCGACGTACGTGAAGATCGACCGGGAGACCGCCGCGCAGACGTCCCTGGGCACCTACCCCACCGCCGTGGACCCGCAGCGGCTGCAGCGGGTGGCCGACCTCATGCAGCAGCACGGGTACCTCAAGAGCCGCGTGGACGTGAAGACCGTCCTCGCCCCCTGACCCGCGTCCCGGTCAGACCTGGACGAACGGTACTGGCCGACCTTTGCTCAGGCGAAACCGTGCACGTGGTGGTCGAAGACGGAGTGCGTGCCGACAAGGCGACGGGCAATACCCCAGCACGACGGTCGCACTCTCACGCCCCCGAGTACGATCGACAGGACGCGCGATCACAAGAATCCAAAAAGCACAGGGACGAATACGCACAATAAAGCAAGGCATCATCCCTCGTAGTGGGGGAGAAGAGTGGCGAATCTATACCCCTCAATGATGACAAATACACCAGAAAGAGCCCAGGCGATCTTTTCCCCAAATACAACTGGGGCCGTCAAGCCCACAATTGTCGCAAATCCTGACGACATTGTCTCCAGAGCCACCGAGTCGCTGTCACTATAATCCGGCCACGCCGGATCCCTACCATGATTCGTCGGCATAAATCTTAAGAGCATTGCAAACAATGCGACACCACTCAAGCGGCTGCCCGCCACTGTTCGCGCCACACCATCACGCCGGCCTTTTTTGTGGCATATACCCCGCTGGACCCAATTTCCCCCAAATATCAAGGGAGAAGGTTTTTCACGATAGGCAGGTAGGTCATAAACCTGTCCGCATACTCCTTCGCCTTATCACGGATATGGGCCGCTTCCCCACCGCGGCCCATCTGGCCTCCTGGGCTCGGATCGCGCCCATGACCAGGGAATCGGCGGGCAAGAGCAGGCGAGCCACCACCGGCAAAGGCAACAGCTACCTGGCCGCTGTCCTCGGAGAAGCCGTCATCGGGGCCCCCAAGGCGGTATCGGCGGTTATCCCGCCGGATCGGCAAACGCCGCGCCATCGTCGCGGTCTCGCGCACCCTGCTGATTATCATCTGGGAACTGCTCAGCGACCCAGACGCCGACGATACCAACGCATCACGTCATTATAATCCTGACCGACGCGCGTTCATCGTGATGATGACGAGAGCTTCCGTTCTAGTCGATTTATCTTTGAGCGCCTCAAGAATATTAGGATAGTGCTGCAGTTGGTAAGGATGGAAGGGTGTGGCAGTCAGATGCCCATCCCATTTATCGGATTCCATTGAGGTCATTAACGAGCCCTGGCCGACAACCTTCCATTCTTTCTGGCGAAGTATGTCGACAGCTTTATCAAGCGCCTCCTCGCCATTCCTGCCTCCAACATCTATGACGAGCACATTGTAAGTTTCGATCGCGCCCGCATAGTCGACTTCATCGCTGCCCTCTTCCTTCAATGTCCCGATGCTGCGCACTTCTTTGAGGGCGGCGGGGTTTACGTGATAAACAGGCCGAGGGAATAGACCGCACGCAGAGGCAAGGACAATCAATCCGATAAGTGCAATTGCGCGCCTTGATGCTCGATTCATGACCCGCGCCTCTTCATATTGACGTCCACCGCTGCACTACTCTCATACCGCCTTCCGCTTATGCCATGCCCCAGAATTCGCTAACCGCGTTGCCTGCCTTGAGCATCTCCTCGAGGTCTCTCTTGCGATCAATCGCCGACCGTTGAATCCCCTTGGTATCGCCGGTATTCATCCACTCCGCAAATTCCTTGGCTTTTGGTACCCAGAAGGCGCCCGTCTTGCTGCTCCAGTTCACCACTCCAGAGCATCCGCAATAAGCGATTGCTGCCTCCATGTCATTTAGTTCGCGATAGTCTCCGAACTCAATGACTTTGATGTTAACCTTCAGGTGTGCCATCCATGCGGCTGCCAGGTCTATCGCTTTGGCCGGATCCATCATCCATGTTGTGACTTGGCCAATTGTCATTTTAGCATATTTTTTCCCGTAATTCTTGTAGATCATCATGTGTGCTTTGTAGAGCTCGAGCTGTGTAATGCCGACCGACGCTCCCCATCCCCCATTGCCGTCCCACAAGTCATCCTTAATCGTAGCTAGTCCAGCACCGACATATCCCGTCCCTTCCTTGGCATTCATGCTCTCCCAGATAATGACGGCCGTTAGGACTCTTCTGTTGATATCGTACTTCTGCGAAGCTTTTGTTATAGCATCGCGATACGGCAAAATACCCTTGTACTGATCATAGTATGACTTGGTCCCCGGACCTGCCGAACCGCCAGTATTAGACCCTGAAAAGTCAATGTTTGGGTCGCCAGAAGGCGGGATACCCAAAAGCTCCTCTTCGGTGATCGACGGATTGAGGAAATTTATCCACGAGACGAAGTCTGTGACGTCCGCGCGTTCTTCCCCGGTCAGATCCCAGTAGCCATCCGGGGCGGTCATTCCGTTCGTCATCACGCCGATTCGTTTCGCTTCCTCATCGCTGAAGGAGGGAAGACTCGGCAGGACGTAGTTCTCGTAGTACCAGACGGTATCGGTCTCGGCGATGGTGGGTGTGCACTCGGAGGTTCCCGCGTTAATGTTCACCTGACAGTATCCACCACTTGACGGGACGTAGTTGCCGCTGCTGTCCGGGGTGTAATAGGTCATGTGACCGGTGGGGTCGGTGCCGGTGAGGGGTGTGGCGTTGGCGTAGGTATAGCGGTTGGCCTGGACGGACGGGCTTGGGTTGAGCGTGACGGTATCGCGGCTAGTGAAGGTGCCGGTCCTGGGCTGGTACCAGCGGGCGTGCATGTTGACCTTGCCGGTGTCCGGGTCACTGTACTCGCCCTGGTAGCCGAGCTGGGTTTTAGTGCCGGTCTGGGCGATGACGGTGCCGAACGGGTCGTAGGCGGCCGAGGTTTGCAGGGTGGTGGTGTAGGTGGCCACCAGGTCGCCGTGCAGGTCGCTCAGCGCCGCCATCGCTGCACCGGCGCCCTCCTTGAGACCCAGCAAGTTGCCGCCGGAATCGCGGGCATAGCGAGCCTGGACGGCTCCACTACCGTCGGTGATGGCGGCCAGGTCGTTGCCGAGCCCGCTGTAGGGGAAGGTCTGTTTCGCGGTCCCACGAATGCGGGAGGTGACGCGACCGAGGGCGTCGTAGCTATAGAGGCTCTCGCCGTCTGCGATGAGCCGATCGAAGGCGTCGAAGGTGTGGTTGGTGGTGGCCCCTGCTTTGGTGCTGGTGGCGAGGGTGCCGCGTGGGTTGTAGGTGTAGTCGGTGCCGCGGCGAGCGCGGCCGTCAGCGTGAGCGGATCGAGCGACGGCGCCGCACCGTGCTCCACCCAGAGCGCGTCGGCCCCGGCCGCCTCGAACGCCACCGCGTCGGACAGCCACTCCCCCGGATCGTCCGGCGGCCTCGGCAACACGACCCCGACCCGCACCCGTTCAGTCATCATGCTGCTCCCCATCCACGACGACCCGCAGCCGGTCGTCGATCCTGCGGGTGAGGTGGAGCCGGTCGAGGTGCTCCAGCAGCGGGATCACGACCCGCCGGTTGGTCGCGAGCGCGGCCCGCGCGTCCCCCGCCGTGAACGGCCGCGGCAGCTTCGCCAGGATGCGCGCCGCCTCGCTGTCGGCGCCCGGCAGCAACACCACGTCGTCGGCGAGCCGCAGCACCAGCCCGGCCCGGGCGGCCAGCGCGACCGCGCGCCTGTTGAGGCCGAGCGCGGGCAACCGCGCCGCCTCCGGCGCGAGATACGGGGTCCCGGCCAGTTCGGCACGCAGCCGCTCGACGGCGGCGACCACCTCTGCCGGCACGCCGTCACCGTCGATCCTGCCGTCGGACACGTGCAGCGGCGGGCAGCTCTTGACCAGCGCCTCCACCAGGTCCCGCGCCGGCAGGCCGAGGGCGGTCCTGGCGGCGTCCACCGGGATGCCCGGCTGCTCGGCCACGAGCGCCCTGAGCCGCTCCGCCAGCCTCTCCCACCACCCGGGATCGACCACCCAGTCACCGGCGCCGGGCACGTCGAGCCCGCCCGCATCGCACCCCATCGCGGCCAGCTCCGACCACCGCGCCACCCCACGCCAGCCGAGCACGGTGGCGGCATCGGGCACGCCGCGGGTGGGGGCGATCGCGTCCCCCAAGCCGTGCGGCACCGGGCCGCCGGCCTCTCCCGCGGTGTCCGGGACGGCGAACGGCGCCAGTTGTGCCGCACGTCGCCCGGCCGCGCCGCGCCGGCGCAGGGCCGGTGGCCGTACGTCGAGCACCAGCACGCTCATGATCGGCCGTCCGGAGCACCGCAGCAGCGCCCGGTCCCCGACGCGCAGGGGCAGCGCGCGGGCCAGCGTCAACCGCGCCGCGCCGGCGCCCGTCCGAGCCGGGCCGATGGGGCGTACGCGTGCCGGCACCGAGGCCGAGCCGATGTGCAGCACGGCCTCGCGCGGCGCGAGGCCTCCGTCCTGCCGCACGTCCAGCCGCACGTCCACCACGTCGGTCTCCAGCCAGGCGTCCGGCGTGAGCAGCGTCGTCCCGCGGACCGCCCGGTCGCGCTCGACACCGCGCAAGTTGACCGCCACGCGGGCGGTGGCCGCGACCTCGTCCACCGGTTCGCCGGTGACCTGCAGCGCCTTCACCCGCACCCGTTCGCCGTCCAGGACCAGGGTGTCGCCGACCCGCAGGGTGCCGGCGGCGAGTGTGCCGGTGACCACCGTGCCCGCACCCGTGATCGTGAAGCCCCGGTCGATCCACAACCGCACCGGGGCGCCGGGGTCAGGCGCCGGGAGCGAGGAGATCAGCAGGTCGAGCCCGCGGCGGAGGTCGTCGAGCCCCTCCCCCGTGCTGCCGCTCACCGTGGCCAGGGGCCAGGAGGTGATCCGCTCGCGGGCCTCCTCCACCGCCAGCGCGGGATCCATGAGGTCGCACCGGGTGACCACCAGCAGGCCGCGGTCCACGCCGAGCGCCTCGATCGCCTCCCAGTGCTCCTGGGACTGGGCCTGCCAGCCCTGGTCGGCGGCCAGGACGAACATCACGGCAGGCACCGGTCCCAGCCCGGCCAGCATGTTGGTGACGAACCGCTCATGCCCCGGCACGTCCACGAACGCCAGGCGGCGGCCCGACGGCAGCGTGGTCCAGGCGAAGCCGAGGTCGATGGTCATGCCCCTGCGGCGTTCCTCGGCCCATCGGTCGGGTTCGATGCCGGTGAGCGCGCGGACCAGCGTGGACTTGCCGTGGTCGACGTGCCCGGCGGTGGCGATCACGTACATGCCCGCACCGACTCTGCCAGGTCGTCGTCCAGTTCGGGCGGTACGGAGCGCAGGTCGAGGAGGAGCCGGCCGCCTGACACCCGGCCGACCACGGCGGGGTCGCCCAGGCGCAGCGGGAGCGCCAGCCGGGCGGGCAGGGCGAGCGCCACACTCGGCAACTCGCAGCCGGGCGCGCCCCCGCCGCCCACGACGGCCACGCTCTCGACCACGTCTTTCTCGGAGAGACACCGGAGGGGGT
>NZ_VCKY01000379.1 GCF_005889735.1 Nonomuraea turkmeniaca | reverse complement strand
TCGTCGGCAGCGTCAGAGGTGTATAAGAGACAGCCCCCAGCCCCGCCACCACCGGCACCGCCGCGAACCAGGCGATCTGCGCCCACGGGAAGCCCCCGCAGTCGACACCGAAGCGGCACAGCAGGGGCCCGTCCAACGCGCGCAGATGGTCGGGCAGGCTGAAGTGCAGCCCTGTCGCGTTCTCCGCCCCCGCCGCGCGCAGCCGCTCCATCGGACCGCCGAACCGGATGAACGCCTCGGCCAGCCACTGCGCCCAGCCGACCGCCAGCCCTGCGGCCGTGGCCGCCGCCGGCAGCCGGCCGCGCCTTCGCACCATCCCGTACCCGAGCAGCGGCAACGCCAGCCACGTCGCGTCCGAGGGGCGCAGCAGCGACGCCAGGGCGAACGCCGCCACCACCCCCGCCAAGGCGAGCCAGGGCCGCGGGCGCATGCCTGCCAGGCAGGCCAGGCCCACCCCGGCGACACCGCAGTAGGCGACCCACATGTTCGGCATGGCCTCGTTGCCGTACAAGACCGACAACCACAGACCGGCGAACAGAGCGGCGGCCAGCGGCGCGATAGGCCCGGACCGCAACCGGATCCACGGCGCGTAGGCCAGGAACAGCGCGATCCCCGACAACACACTCAGATACCCCCGGATGGCCGTCACCGACGGCGTGACCAGGGCGACCGGCGCGGCCAGGAGCTGCACCCCGCGTGCGCGCGGTGCGGTGAACTCGGCCGCGGGCACGCCACGGGCCACCTGGCTGAGGTAGACGCTCTCGTCCCAGCCCAGCCCGATCCTGGCGGTGAACACCAGCTGAACCGCCGTAAAGCAGACCGCCACCAGCCCCAGCGCCACGTAAGGACGGCGCCCGGCCGCCCACGGCCTCGACAAGGGTGGAGCCTCGGCCTCATCCATGCGCCCCACGCTACGAACGGCCAGGTCAGGAGCCGTTCAGGGCAAGGTCAGCGGCCGTAGATATGTGAAAGGCCCGCCTGCACAAGGGCAGGCCGTTCACGGTTGCTACGACATCGTCTCCAGCTCGGCACGCGTCAGCTTGATGGGGTTCTCCGGCAGCGGCGCCGGGTTGCTGGCGGCGTCCAGCGGATACTTGGCCTGAACCGGGTTGAGCAACGCGGCCGGCGAGTCAGGATAGGTCTCCAGGAACAGGACGTACCCACCGTCCTGGTTCAGCGGGGTGGTGTGCTCCTCCTGGTAGGTCACGCCTTCGAAGACTCCCCCGAGCTCCTTGACCTCGATGGACTGCCCTGGCTGAGCCTGGCCCTTGAAGACCTTCGTCACCTGCGCGGTGTAGACGGTGATGACCGTCGGCGGAGCCTCGGGCTGAGCGGCCGCCGCGGCGGGCGCTCCCGCCTGCGGGTTCAGCTTCGGATCCGTCACCGCCGGATCAGGCGCCGCCACTTCCCGCAGATAACGTGGCGCCCCGACGATCCGCGCCTCCACGACCAGGGTCGCCTTGTCGAAGAGCGCATCGGCGCTCTGGTACTGGGGATAGTCGGCGCGATAGAGAACAGGCTCCTCATGCGCCGAGCACGCGGTCACGAACACCGCGGCGACAACGAGCGCGCCAAGACGCCTCAACACAGGGCGGCCTCCTTTAGTAGTAGGCGTTGACGTCGGCGACATCGTGCGACTGGGGCGTGGTCATCGAGTTACGGTTCCGGCTCGTGTTCATGATCGAGGTGAGCGAGTTGTGCGCGAGATTCAACGCGTGCCCGAGCTCGTGAACAAGCGTGCTGGTGACGAAGTTCGAGAAGTTGGAGGCGTCCCTGTTGATCGTACGCGAGTTCAGCTTGACGTACATGCACATGCCGCCGCACCGCTGATAGGTGCCGTACCAGGTGTTGCTGTAAGAGCTCACCGTGATGGTCGAACCCGAATTCGAGCTCTTGTAGAAATTGGCGGGGCTCGCGGTCGCGTTCCAATTGGACAGCGCCCTGTTCATCGGCGTCTGCCACGTGCTGTTATAGCTGTACGGGTAGATGTGGATGCTGGCGATGTCCTGGCCGGTGCCGTTCCAGTGGGCGAATGCCGGAGAGACGCCCGTCACGGCCAGCACGGCGACGAGGACCACGGTGAATCCCCGCCGGGCATGACGTTTCAACGCTCCTGAATGCATGTCGAGATGACGCTCCTTGCGTTCTGGGGGTGCCGCGCGAAAACACGAAAAGCAGGGCCTGACAAGGGAGGAATCGAAGCGTTTCGAACGGATTATGGACGCGACATGATCACCTGTCAAGGGTGATCTGACACCCCTGCGACCCCGGACGCCGCAGAAAAAGGCGCCCGCACGGCACCAGGCCGTGCGGGCGCGCAAAGGGCGGAGGTCACGTAGCAGGGGTGAGGACCTTCTCCTCCGGCTGAGGCGCGACCGGCTTGCGCCGCATCCGCTCCTTCGTCCGCTCCACCATCGTGTACAGCGTCGGCACCAGCACCAGCGTGAGCAGCGTCGAGGAGATCAGCCCGCCGATCACCACGATCGCCAGAGGCTGGGAGATGAACCCGCCCGACCCGGTCACGCCCAGCGCCATCGGCGTCAGCGCGCAGATCGTGGCCACCGCCGTCATCAGGATCGGCCGCAACCTGCGCCGGCCGCCCTCGATCACCGCCTCTACCACGCCCATGCCCTGGTCGCGATACTGGTTGATCAGGTCGATCAGCACGATCGCGTTCGTCACCACGATCCCGATCAACATCAGCATGCCGATCAGCGCCGGCACACCCAGCGCCGTGTCGGTCGCCACCAGCAGCCCGACCGCGCCCGTCGCCGCGAACGGGATCGACACCAGCAGGATCAGCGGCTGGATGAAGCTGCGGAACGTCGCCACCATGATCATGAACACGATCGCGATCGCCGCCAGCATCGCCAGCCCCAGGTCCGAGAACGCCTCCGCCTGGTCGGCCGACGCGCCGCCCATCTCATACCTCGCGCCCGAGCCCAGCTGCAGCCCGTCCAGCTTCGTCGTCAGCGTCTGGGTCACCGCGCCCAGGTTCCCCGCGTCGGTCACCTTGGCCGAGACCGTCGCCGAGCGCTCGCCGTCGATCCTGGTCACCTGCGTCGGCCCGGCCACCTCCTTGACATCGGCCACCGTCGACAACGTCACCGTCCCGGTCGCCGTGGCCAGCTTCAGGTCCTCGACCGCCTCGACGTCCTCCGGCGCGTCCGCGCCGCGCAGCACCAGGTCGCTGGTACGGCCGTCCAGTGTGATCTGGCCCAGCGGCGCGCCGCGGAACGCCTGCGCCACCGCCTGCCCGATCTGCGCCTCCGACAGGCCGCGCTCGGCCGCCTCCTCACGGTCGACGACGACCTCGATCCGCGGCGCGCCCGCCTCCAGGTTGGACGACACGTCCTGCAGCCCGGACACCTCACCGATCGCCCGCGTCACCTCGCCGGCCGCCGTACGCAGCGTCTCGAGGTCCGGCGCGCGCACGATCACGCTGACCGTGTCGGAGTTGAACCCGCCGCCGGCGCCGCCCACGGTCACCTCGCCGACCCCGGACAGGCTCGCGATCTGGTCGCGCAACTCCTGCTCGACCTTCGGGGTGTCGGCGCCGTCCTTGAGCGTCACTGAGTACGACGCCTGATCCGCGCTGCCACCGCCGCCGAAACCGCCGCCGCCTCCGAAACCGCCGCCGCCTCCGCCGACGTTCACCTGGTACGTCTCCACCGCGTCCACGCCCGCCAGCACGCCCTCGACCTTCTCGGCGGCCTCGTCGGTGGTCGCCAGGTCCGTGCCGACCGGCATCCGCTGCGACAGCGAGATCGTATTCTGCCCCGAGGAGTCCAGGAAGTTGGTCCGCAGGCTCCCGGCCAGCCCCATCGTGGCGACGAACACCGCCACCCCGATGAGCACCGTCACCAGCTTGAACCGCGTCGCGAACCGCAACACCGGCAGGTAAGCCCGCTGCAACGGCGAACGCAGCTCCTTGGCCTCGGCCTCCTCCCGCACCTTGCGCGCCTGCTCCGGCGTCAGCTCCGGCGTCTTGAGGAACCAGTACGCCAGCACCGGCACCACCGTCAGCGACACCACCAGCGACGCCAGCAACGCCACCGCCACCGTGACCGAGAACGGGCCGAACAACTCGCCCACCATCCCGCCCACGATCGCGATCGGCGCGAACACCGCCACCGTCGTCAGCGTCGAGGCCGTCACCGCCCCCGACACCTCACGCACCGCCGTCAAGATCGCCTGAAGTCTCGCCTCGCCGTAGCCGAGATGCCGCTTGATGTTCTCCAGCACCACGATCGAGTCGTCCACGACCCGGCCCACCGCGATCGTCAGCGCGCCCAGCGTCAGCATGTTCAGCGAGTAGTCGCCCGCCCACAACACGATCAGCGCGATGACCACCGACAGCGGGATCGACACCGCCGTCACCAGCGTCGAGCGCACCGACAGCAGGAACACCAAGATCACCAGGACCGCGAACGCCAGCCCCAGCAGCCCCTCGGTCGTCAGGCTCTCGATCGACTGCTCCACGTACGGCGCCTGGTCGAACACCACCGACACCTGCGTGTCCGACGAGTCGCCCAGCGCCCTGGTCAGCTCCGGCAGCTTGTCCCGGATCGCGTGAGAAATCGTCACCGCGTTGCCGTCCGGCACCATCGTCACCGACACGCCCAGGCTCGTCTTGCCGTCCGTACGGGTGATCGTCGTCGCGTCGGCCAGCCCCCGCTTGATCTCCGCGACGTCGCCCAGCTTGACCGGCTTGAGCGGCTTGGGCTGCGGCACCTGCTGCGGCGACCCGGTCTGCCCCGGACGTGCCTGCGTCTGCGCCTGGGACGGGGTCTGGGCCTGCTGCGGCCGAGCCTGCGCCTGGGACGGGGTCTGGGCCTGCTGGGGCTGGGTGGGCGTCAGGTACAGGTCCTTCAGCTTCTCCACCGAGTCGACCCGCGCGCCCACCTGCACCGTCAGCGTCTTGTCCGCGTCGGTCAGCGTGCCCGCCGGGATCGGGTTGCCGTTCGCCTTGAGCACGTCGGGGATCTGCGCCGCCGACACGCCCTTGTCCTTCATCTTGTCGGCGTCCGGCTCGATCGTCACGACCTCCTCGCGGGTGCCCGTGACCCTCGCCTCCCGCACGCCCTCAACGCCCTGCAACTCCGGCACCATGATGCGGCGCAGCTTGTCGGCCATCGCCCGCTCGTCGCCGCCGTCACCCACCGCCAGCACCAGCACCGGCAGGTCGTCAGTGTTACCCGCCGTCACCTGCGGCTCAACGCCGTCGGGCAGCGTCACCCTGCTGACGGCCTGCTGCATCTTGTTCAGCGACGACTCGACGTCGGTGCCGTACTCGAAGGCCACCTGGATCGACGCCATGCCCTCGCGCGAGGTGGAGGTCATCTGCTCCATCCCGGCCAACCCCTGGAAGGAGTCCTCGATAGGCTTGGTGACCTGGTCCTCCACGATCTCCGGCGACGCGCCGGGATACTGCGCGATCACGAACGCCCCAGGGAACGACAACGACGGCAGCAACTGCTGCTTCAACTGCGGGATCGTGAACACGCCGAACGCGGTCACCACCAACGCCATCAAGATGACAAGAGTGCGATTGACCAGGCTCAACCTGGCGAAAGCGGTCATAGGGCTCCCTCTCCAGAGTTTCGCCCCAGACTAACACTTCGCCTCATACGAATATTTAGATCAACCGAGCGTTCCTGATAACCTTCTCAGGAACGAGAGGGCGGCAGTGAACGACGAACGCGAAGACCTGATCCGGCGGATCACCGAAACACAACGTGACCTGGGACGAGTGTTCGCCCAGCAACGATCGTCCCTCTTCAACTCCAACCTCACCATGCGCCAGCTCAAGGTCATCATGCTGCTGTCCGCCGAAGGCTCCGCCTCCGGCCAGGACCTCGCCGCCGGACTCGGCGTCGGACTCGGCACCGTCACCGGCATCGTCGACCGGCTCATCGCCCAAGGACTCGTCAGCCGCCACGAAGACCCGCACGACCGCCGCGTCCGCCGCGTCGAGCTCACCTCCGCCGGCACCGCCCTCGTCGCCGAGATCAACAACACCGGCACCGACCAGCTGCGCCGCATCGTGAAGCACCTCGACACCCAGACGCTGCGCAACCTCGACCAGGCCATGCGCGCCATCCGGGACGTCGCGGACAAACTCGACAACGAGCCGGGCCCCTGATCCTCGTGGCCAGGTTGTTTTGGTGATAGCGAGCGGAGAGGCATCTCAGCCCGCCGCCTTTACATTGTAGATTTCGTGGCGAGGCGGGACAGGACGTCCGGCAACTCGCCGTCGTAAGCGACCGTCAGCCGCCGCGTCGCCCGCGTCACCGCCACGTACAGGTCCCGCCCGCCCATCGGCGACTGCGCCAGGATCCCCGCCGGATCCACCACCACGACCGCGTCGAACTCCAGCCCCTTGGCCTGCCCCCCGGGCCTGCGACTGTGCGTGGCGGACCTGGACGTCGATCTGACCGTGGTCGCCACCGGACCGATTCCGCCCTCTCAAGCACTGGTCCGCCGCGCCGAACTGGGCCAGGCCGCCGCGATCGCCATG
>NZ_VCKY01000378.1 GCF_005889735.1 Nonomuraea turkmeniaca | reverse complement strand
ACGTGGACGGGCTCGGCCGAGCACTTCTCCGCCCAGCGGGTCTTCCCCGTCGAGCTGCGCCTGGGCGACGACGGCGGGGCCATGCGGTGGGGCGCCGACCTGCACTGTTCGGGGCGGCTGGGGCGGACGGACGGCGGGATGGTGTTCGCGCTCGACCAAGTCCAGGGCGAGGAGTGTTATCCGGGGACGTTGCGGATGTTCCCGACGTCGTACGCCGACCAAATGGCCATCAAGGTGACACGCCAGGGTAAGGAGGAGGTGACGTACTCCGGTACGGTCACCCGTACTTCTTGACCCGCTGCGTCACGGTCAGGCCGCGATTGCCCTGAGCACCGTTGACTGTTGGCAATCGGTTGCTTTCAGTAGAAAGCAGAAGAGGGGTGGCGGCGAGGGGAGGCGCCCCGTGCCAACGGCACAGCCGCTCAGAACGGGGGACCCGCAGCGACTCGGGGAGTATGAGCTTTCCGGTCGTCTGGGTGAGGGCGGTCAAGGCGCGGTTTTCCTCGGTTCGAGGAGCGGGGAGACGTACGCGGTCAAGCTGCTGCATGGACCGGTGGGGGACGAGCGGGCGGCGTTCTTACGGGAAGTCGAGCTGGCCAAGCACGTGGCGAGGTTCTGCACGGCGCAGGTGATCGACGCGGGGTTCGACGAGGGCCGGCCGTACATCGTGAGCGAGTACGTCGACGGGCCCTCGCTGGCCAGGGAGGTCGCGCTCACCGGACCGCGGCGCGGCGGCGCGCTGGAGCGCCTGGCGGTCAGCACCGCGACCGCGATCACGGCCATCCACCGCGCGGGTATCGTGCACCGGGACTTCAAGCCCCAGAACGTGCTGCTCGGGTCGGACGGGCCGCGTGTCATCGACTTCGGCCTGGCCAAGGCGCTGGACGCGGCCGCCACGGTGAGCGGCCGGGGCGTCGGGACGCCCGCGTACATGGCGCCCGAGCAGATCACGGCGTCGGCCGTCACGGGGAAGGCGGACGTGTTCTCGTGGGGCGCGACGATGTGCTTCGCGGCCAACGCCACGGCGCCGTTCGGGCAGGACTCGGTGGCTCCGGTGCTGCACCGCATCCTGACCGCGTCGCCGGAGCTGGGGCTGCTGGAAGGGCGGCTGCGGCGGCTGGTCGAGTCCTGCCTGGAGAAGGATGCCAGGAACCGGCCGGGGAGCAGGGAGCTGCTGTTCGAGCTGCTGGGCGAGTCGGATCAGCTGCCGGCCGAGGTGCTCGGCACGCCGCCGCCGCACATCCTGCGTCTCACCCCGCCCCTGGTTCCCGAGCCCCGGACCCCGCCGATGGCCGAACCCGAGGCCACCGGGGTGCCCGGAGGGTACGTGTTACCGGGCGGGACCGCAGGCGACGACCGGCCCTCCGGCCCGGTAACCGCATCCGACCCCGGCCAGACGCCATCACCGTCCGCTTCCGGGTCGGGCGGCGACGGTGTGCGGACCGTCGACTCGGACGACATGGGCAGGCGCGGCTGGCCCCGTGCGGCCGTCGCGGTCTCCGCGGCTCTGTTGGTGACCGCCGCCGTGTTGTCAGCCGTGATCGTGCCCACGCTGAACAGGGACGAGCCCGTCTCACCGGTGGCGCGGCCGGCTCCGCCGGCTCAATCCCTGCCCGAGACGTCCAAGCCTGCCGCCGAGAAGTCGTCCCCGGCCAAGCCGAAGGAGACGCAGGAGGCCAGCAAGCCGCCCGTCGACCCGACGGTTCCGCGCCCGGTGACGGTCCCGGTGCCGGAGCTCGTCGGCCTGGACCGAGCCAAGGCGATCAAGGCCATCAAGCAGGCCGGCCTGGTGGCCGGGCCGGTGACTCAGGCCGACTCACCGCAGAAGATCGGCCAGGTGCTGAGCAGCAAGCCCGCCTCCGGTGTGGGGGTGCCCAAGGGAAGCACGGTCTCGCTCCAGGTGTCGGCAGGACTGGCGGTGCCGTCCGTCGTCGGCCTCCAGCGCAAGGCCGCCGAGTCCGCCCTGACCGGTGCCGGCCTCGCCGTCGGCACCGTCACCCGCGCCTGCTCGGACCAGCCGAACGGCCGGGTGCTCGGCACGCAGCCGCAGGCCGGGAAGCGGGTGGCCGGCGGCACCGCGGTGGCGCTCACCGTGGCCCGCAAGGGCGCCGCCGTTCCGTCCGTCGTGGGACGGCCCCAGGAGGACGGACGGGCCGCGCTGGTGGCGGCCGGCTTCACGGTACGGTCCCAGGGGCAGGTCGTGGAGGACGAGTCGCGCGTGGGCATGATCCTCAGCCAGAGCGTCCAGCCGGGCACGTGCGCGCAGCGGGGTGTCGCGATCGTGATCGTCGTCGGTCTGGAAGGGCAGTCGGGCTCCGACCCCGGCGAGCCCTCGGTCACCCCGACCGGCCCGATCTCCGGCGAGTAGCCGCTCAGCGGAGCACGGCGACCGTCTCGCCGTGCTGCCGCGACCTCTCGGCGGCCCACGCGATGAGGTGGCTGTGCAGGCTCTCGGCCGGCGAGGAGAGGATCGGCCCGCGGTCTCTCGTGGCGACCGCGGTCAGGAACGCCTCGACCAGCGCCTCGTCACCACCCCCGTGTCCGCCTCGAGCCGTCGCGTGCTCATGGTCGCGGCCGCTTCGGGGCTTGTTGGCTCGTTCCTCGCTCTCTCCCCCCGAGCTCCTCCGCTCCGGACCCGTTGGGCGTGTCTCGATGGTCTCGGAGCGCCCGGTGACGAAGTCGAAGACGGTCAGGCGGTCGCCGTCGCCCTCGATCGAGCCGCGGGTGCCGAAGATCCGCGTCTGCCGGTGCAGCGCCGGGGTGAAGCCGGTCATGGTGAACGACGCGGTCGCGCCGCCCTCGAACTCCATGTTCACGACCTGGTGATCGACCACGTCGTTGTCGCACGCGTACACGCACCTGCCGTACGGGCCGGTCCTGAGCGCCTCGAGCACGCCCGCCTCGGAGACATCGTCCGTGAGCACCGACAGCGGCCATTCCGCCCGCCCGGCCAGCGGCAGGTAGATGCGCTTGGCCGAGAACGGGCAGTCCGCCTCCACCGCGCAGTCCAGGCAGCGGTCGGCCGCTCCGGCGGGCCGGTGCTCAGGGCGGAAGTGGTGCAGCCCGCCGAACGACGAGACGCGGGTGACCCGCCTGCCGGTCAGGTGGACCAGCCAGTCCAGGTCGTGGCAGGACTTGGCGAGCAACATGAACGTGGACTCGTCCGTACGCCGCCAGTTGCCCCGCACGTACGAGTGCGCCTGGTGCCACCAGCCCACAGGTTCCAGGTGCTGGATACTGACGATCTCGCCGATCCGGCCGGAGTCGAGCAGCGCCTTCAACGCCCGCGTGTACGGCGTGTACCGCATGACGTGGCAGACCGCGAAGATCGCGTCGGTGCGTTCGGCCGCCGTGACGACGGCCCGGCAGTCGTCCTCGGAGACCGCCATCGGCTTCTCCAGCAGGATGTCGTAGCCGAGCTCGGCGAAGCGCACCGCGGGTTCGATGTGGTCGCGATCCTGGGTGGCGATGATCACGGCGTCCGCCCGGCGGGGCAGCGCGGCCAGCTCGCGCCAGTCCGCGTACTGCTCGGCGCCGGGGAAACCACCGCGGCGGCCGTCCAGCGGGTCGGCCACGGCCACCACGCGTGCCTTGCCGGTCGCGACGGCGTGGCGGGCGTAGGAGGTTCCTCGCGAACCCGCGCCGACGACGGCGAGAGTGACCATGATCCCTCCACTTATGTAACCAATTCACGTATGTCGGCTGATGCTAGGATCCTGGCTGGTAGCGGTCAAGAGGGACATTATGCGAAAGGCTCTCGTAAGTTGACCGAGCTCGGGCCTGGTGACGCGTCGCTGCTGCGCAAGGTGAACACCAAGGTCACGCTCAGGGCCCTGCGGCACGAGGGTGCGGCCACGCTGACGCGGCTCGGCCGCATCACCGGGCTGTCCAGGCAGACGGTCGAGGCGGTGCTCGACGAGCTGGCCGAGCGTGGCTACGTCAGGGAGTTGCCGCCCGACGAGGGCGTGATGGGGCGGCCCGCGCGGCGGTTCGCGTTCCGGGCGGACGCCGGTTACGTGGTGGGCATGGAGATCGGTGGCGACGGCATCGTGGCGGCGCTGGCCGATCTCAACGGCGAGGTGATCGCCTGGCGGCGGGCCGAGGTTTCCGGCGACGCGACCGCCCACGAGCGGCTGGAGGCGGCCCGGCGCACGTCGCAGGCGTGTGTGGACGGCGCGGGCGTGGCACGCAGGCAGGTGTGGGCGGTGGCGGCGGGAACCCCGGGCATCGTGGACCGCACCGGGCGGGTGTCGCTGGCGATCACGTTGCCCGGCTGGACCGGGGTGGACCTGGCGGGGCTGGCCGGCCGCTGGCTCGGCGGCACGGCGCTGGCCGCCAATGACGCCAACCTCGCCGCGCTCGCCGAGCACTGGCGCGGCAGCGCGCGGCACGCCTCGGACGTGGTGTACGTCCTGACCGGCCACCGCACGGGCGCCGGCATCCTCATCGGTGGCCGGCTGCATCCGGGACGCACCGGGGCCGCGGGCGAGATCGGCACGCTGCGGCAGGTCGGCTGGGAGGACGCCGCCCGCGAGCTGGTCAAGGAGTCGTCGGCGGCGGAGGTGTTCGAGGCGGCGCTCAACGGCGATCGGGAGGCCGCGCGCCGGGTGGACCACTACGCGGAGCGGCTCGCGATCGGCGCCTCGGCGCTCGCCCTGGCCGTCGACCCCGAGCTGCTGGTGCTCGGTGGCGGCCACTCACGCGCCGGCGACGTGCTGCTCGAACCGCTCCGGCGGCACCTGGCCGAGTTGTGCGTGAGCGCGCCCGAGGTGGTCGCGTCCACGTTCGGGGACGAGGGGGTGGCGCTGGGCGCGGTACGCCTCGCGCTCGACCACGTCGAGCGGGAGATCCTCGGGATCTAGAACGAGCGGCAGGACGCGAGCAGGACGGCGCGCACCTCGTCCTCGGGCAGGTCCATGGTCTTGACCACGCCCCACAGCAGCGCGCCGAGCAGCGCCCAGCTCTTGAGCCTCTCCTCCGGGCCGGGGTCGTCGCCCGCGAGCCTGGCGAAGATCTCGTCCCTGAACGTCCTGACCGTCTCCCGCTTCGAGCCCGGCGAGACGGAGTCGTCGGCGGACAGGTCCTCCATGAACAGGCGGATCACGGAGCGGTAGCGCACCGCGAAGGAGACCAGGGCCGCCACGAACTCCTCCCGGCCCGCGTGGTCGGCGCCGAGGAGCTGGATCATGTCGTCCGCCGCGGGGGAGAGCAGCTCGGTCGCCAGGCGGTCCTTCGGATGGAAGTGGTAGGCGACGGCGGTCTTGGTCAGGCCGACGGCGGCGGCGATGTCGGCCAGGGAGGTGGCCGCGTAGCCGCGCTCGGCGAACAGCTCTCTGGCCGCGGCCAGGATGCGGCTGCGGGTGTCGTCGGCTGTGGTCATCGTCTCATTTTCCCGCGCGGTACGCGCTCTGTAACATTCCCGCTTTATCGTTACGTCCTGTACGACCGTACAGGACGGCCGTCGAGTTGGGGGCAGAGCGATGACGCGGTTGCTGGGACGGCTGGGCGGCTGGTGTGCGCGCCACGGGAAAATCGTACTGGCGTTATGGGTGGTCGCGGCGGCCGCCCTGATGGGCGCCAACCTCGCGTTCAGCAGCCCCACCAGTAACGACGCGAGCATTCCCGGCACCGACGCGCAGCGTGCGCACGACCTCATGAAGGAGGGCTTCGGCCCCGGCTACGCGCAGGGCGGCACGGTGCAGCTGCTGCTGTACTCCGCCGGCGGGTCCCTCATGGAGGACGAGCGCAAGCAGGCCGTGGAGCGCTCCATCGACCGCCTGCGGACGATGCCGCACGTCGTGCAGGTGGACTCGCCGTTCCGCAGAGGTGGCATCTCCTCCAACCTGCAGATCGGCCTGATCGCCATCCGCATGGAGGGCCACGACCCCGACAAGCTCGCCGAGACCACTCAGGCGCTGTCGAAGGCCGCCGACCCGGCCAGGGCCGCCGGGCTGGAGGTGGTGCCCGCCGACGCCTCCAACCCGGCCGACAAGGAGATCAAGACCGGCCCCAGCGAGATCATCGGCGTGGTCTGCGCCCTGCTGGTGCTGGTGTTCGCGTTCGGGACCCTGGTGGCCGCGGTGATCCCGATCTTCGCCGCGCTGGTCAGCGTGGCGTCGGGGCTGGGCGTGATCGGGCTGCTCGGCTGGGTCGTGGACATGCCCAAGCAGGCCGGGATCATGGCCACGATGATCGGGCTCGGCGTCGGCATCGACTACGCGTTGTTCCTGCTGTCCCGCCATCGCCGGCTGCTCGCCGAAGGGGTGCCGGTCGTGGAGTCGGTACGGCGTACCGTGGCGAGCTCGGGAGGGGCCGTCGTCTTCGCCGGCGGCACGGTGATCATCGCGTTGAGCGCTCTGACGCTGGCCGGTTTCCCGCTGCTGGCCACGCTCGGCTGGGTCACCGGCATCTCCGTCGTCACCGCCGTGCTGACCTCGATCACGCTCGTCCCCGCGCTGCTCGGGCTGCTCGGCCACCGCGTCAACGCGCTCAAGGTGCCGTTCCTGCGCGGCGCCGGCGCTGCGGGATCGGGCTGGGCG